>JBFKDW010000092.1:0-10418 GCA_041619515.1 Acidimicrobiia bacterium | reverse complement strand
GCGGCAGGCTTCTTGGCAGCAGGCTTCTTGGCGGCAGGCTTCTTGGCGGCAGGCTTCTTGGCGGCAGGCTTCTTGGCGGCAGGCTTCTTGGCAGCAGGCTTCTTGGCAGCAGGCTTCTTGGCAGCAGGCTTCTTGGCAGCAGGCTTCTTGGCGGCAGGCTTCTTGGCGGCAGGCTTCTTGGCGGCAGGCTTCTTGGGAGTGGGGGTCTTGGATGTCATCGGTGCGGGATGATACCCCGGCTAGAGGTCTTGCACGCGAACAACCAGCCCCGCTTCCTGCTGCAACTGGTCGAAATAGGCACGGAGCTGGTTGGCGCGGGTGCGACCGACGCCTTCCACTCGAGCCAGTTGCTCGGTGGTGGCCGACATCATCCGCGTCAGACTCTTGAAGTGGGCGACCAGTCCCTCTCTCACACCGGCCGGCAGTCCCGGAACACCGTTCAGGACCCGGTAACCGGCGGTTTGAGCCGGCTTGTCCGGGTCCTTGAACCCGAACACCCCCGCCACGGACTCGGCGTCGTGGACCTCCATGATGGACAGGTCGGCCAGGTCATCGAGCGTCTTGGTCTTCCGCCTGCCGGTTGCGTAGTCGGAGATGACGAGATCTGCGAGCTCTGCCACACCTTGCAGCAAATCGGCCGCTTGGAACCGCACGAGGGTTCCCTCTTCGCCGAGCGCCACCGTCAGATCGTCGACCTCGGTTCCCAGGCGATGGATGATCTCCGCTCGTTGGATGATCGACACCGCAGAGCGGAACGTCGCCTCGCCCTCCAGCTCCTGGCGGGTGAGCAGCTCAACCGCTAGATCGAGGCGGCGGCGGAACCGGTCGAGCGTCTGCACCAACTGATTTGCCCGCGGAAGGACCGTGACCGGGCTCTCCAGCTCGTGGCGGCCCTCGGCGGTGAATACCATCGCCACCTTGCGACCTTCACTCACCGACACCACCGGCTTGCCGGTTTGGACGGCCATCCGCTCGGCCGTCCGGTGGCGGGTGCCGGTCTCCCGGGTGGGAATGGTCGCATCAGGAATGAGATGGACGTTGGCACGGAGGATGCGTTCGGCATGATCGTCGATCACGATGGCACCGTCCATCTTGGCGAGCTCGGCCAGCCGCTGCTCGGTGAACCCGGTGTCACGCAGGGCGAACCCTCCCGTGCACAGCGTGTCAACTGCTGGGCTTTCACCCAGGACCACCAGAGCTCCAGACCCATGCTGGATAATGCGTTCCAGGGCATTGCGGAGCTCAGTGCCCGGAGCCAATCGCCGCAGCACCTCGAGCAGTGACGAAGGCATATGAGTGACCATCGATCCCGGAGGCTACTACAGGGTCTGAACTGCTTGAGGACAAGCCCGAACGGGCGAGAAGCGCCTCTATCCGAGCTCGATCCGACCCCGGTGCCACGACGCCCAGCCCCGCTCGAGCTGCCTCCTCGCGCCTGTGCTGGGCGGCCGAAACCGACCGTACTTCACCCGTCAACCCCACCTCGCCCCAGGCGGCCACTCGTCCCAGAGGATGGTCTTGGAGCGAAGACACCAGTGCCAGCGCGACCGGCAAATCGGCCGCCGGCTCCCGGATGCGCAGGCCGCCGGTCACGTTCACATACACGTCGAGCCCGCCGAAGGAGACCCCGCCGTGACGCTCGAGCACGGCGAGGATCTGGTGCAGCCTGGCGACTTCGACTCCTTTCACACTGCGTCGCGGCTGGGGAGTGGAGGAGGATGCCACCAGGGCCTGGATCTCGACCAGGATGGAGCGTCGCCCCTCCATGCCGGCAAAGGCGACGGTTCCCGGCACGTCGCCCCACCAAGCGCCCAGGAGCGGCTCGGTCACCGCCTCCATCCCGCCCTCGGTCATCTGGAACAGCCCAACCTGGTGCGTCGCCCCGAAGCGGTTCTTCTGGCTCCGCAGCACCCGGAGACCGAGCTCTGCTTCACCCTCGAGCGAGAGGACCACGTCGACGAGGTGTTCCAGTTGCTTGGGGCCGGCAATCGAACCGTCTTTGGTGACGTGCCCAACCAGCACGACGGCGGTCCCGGTTGTCTTGGCGAAGCGAACGAGACGCTGGGCGGACTCCCGCACCTGGTTGACGCCGCCCGAGACCCCGCTCATGTCGGGGGCAGACACGGTCTGAATGGAGTCGACCACCACGGCAGACACTCCGGCGGAGGCGGCGTGCTCGGTGATTCGATCGACGTCCGGCTCGGCTACGACCGACACGTTCTGGCATCCCAAACGGGCCGCGCGCAACGCAACCTGGTCCACTGACTCCTCGGCTGTGGCCACCAGCACCGGATGGCCGCCTCCGGCCAGTGCGGAAGCCAGTTGCAGCAGCAGCGTCGACTTGCCAATCCCGGGCTCTCCACCGAGCAGCACCGACGAGCCTCCAACCAGGCCACCGCCGAGGACACGATCGAGTTCGGTGATTCCCGACTCGAGGCGCCGGCCGCCGTCACCTGACAGGCGAACCGGCGCTGCCAGGGCAATCTGCTCCCGCGGAGGTTCCAGCGGCTCCGACGCCCGGCACTGCGGACAGAACCCCATCCACTTGCCCGACGAGAACCCACACTGGCTGCATTTGTACTGCATGCGCCCACCGTAGAAGCGGGGTGTGACACGAAACGGGCTCCGGAAGCGGCATCGCCGGTTCCGTGCCAGAATGGAAGGCCCGGCCGCAGAATCAAGGAGCACTGGTGGGAGACACGCGGGAACCATTCGACGATCTTTTCGAGCCCGTCGCAGGCGACCCGTCGCCTCCGCCCGCTCCCTCCGTCCCATCCGTTCCGTGCCCGTCCTGCGGCACTATGAACGTCGCCACCAGCCGGCACTGCGTCTCGTGCGGAGCCCGGGTGGCCCAGGGTCCACTCCCAATGGCTCCCCAGCCCCTGGTTCGGAGTACGGCCGGGTCCCGAGCCCTGATCGTGACCGCAGCGGTCATCGCCGTCGTTGCCATCATCGCCTTCTTCTACAACGCATTCGTGGGCGACGACGCACCCACGCCAACCACCACCGCGAACGGCGCCCAAGCGACCAGCTCGACTGCCGCCGGGAACGGAGGGAGCCCGCCCGAGACGGTAGAGCTCACGGCCAACCGGGTCGTGCCCTCGGCCCAGCTATCCGGGTTCCCGGCCGACAATCTCATCGACAGCGATCCCTCCACCATGTGGCAGGTCGGTCAGGAAGGCGTCGGTGCCACACTCACCTTCTTCTTCCCCGAGCCGGTAGCCCTCGAGCGCATCGAGTTCAAGAACATCAGTGACGAGGCCAAGTTCTTGCAGAACTTCCGCGTGCGCGGGCTTCGCATCAGCCCAGACGACACAACCCGGCCCACCATCGTGGAGCTGGCCAACACCCGTGACGTCCAGCCGGTGGCAATCCAGACGACGCTCACCAAGACCGTGCGCATCGAGGTGACATCCACCTACCCCGCCGAAGCCGTCGGCGACCAGCAGCCGTTCAAAGAGCTGGCAATCGAGGACATCAAGTTCTTCGGGACCGTCGTCTCGGACGGCGGGTAGGGCGGGTTGCCGGACCTGCTCCGAGGGACGCCCGGAGCACCGCTCCCCTTCGCGGCGCAGACTCGCCCCCTCCGGGGAGACCTCGTAGCCCCGGTGAGAGCAGGCGCCCGCTGGAGCCTGGCTCGAGCTATTCCTTGACGTACGCCGTGTAGTCGCTGGGCGGGCGGCTGCGGCCCACCAGGCCGGCCACGACCACGATCGTGACGAGGTAGGGCGCCATCGCTAGGAATTCGGAGGGAATGGGCGTGTCGAGGATGCCGAGCTTCACCTGCAAAGAGTCGGCGAAGCCGAACACGAGAGCGGCCGAGAGGGCGCCGACCGGGTGCCAGCGACCGAAGATCATGGCGGCCAGTCCGATGAATCCGCGGCCGAGAGTCATGTTCTCGTCGAAGCGACCGACCGAGCCAATCGTGAAGTAGGCCCCGCCGAAGCCGGCAACGAGTCCCCCGATGATGACGTTGAGGTACTTCATCGAGAAGACGTTGATGCCGACGGTGTCGGCTGCGCGCGGCTTCTCGCCGACCGCCCGGGTCCGGAGGCCCCAGCGGGTTTGAAACAGACCATACGTGGTGGCGATCACGACCAGATACATCGCGTACACAAAGATGTTCTGATCGAACAGCACCGGCCCGATGAACGGGATGTCCCCCAGGAGGGGAATCTCGAAGGCCCGCATGATGGGGGCGTTGTTGAGCTGCTGGTTCTCCACCAGGATCTGCGATGTGTAGAACGAGGTCAACCCCAGCACGAAGATGTTGATCACTACTCCGGCGATGATCTGGTCGACGCGATACTTGACCGTGAGCACGGCCAGGACTGCCGCCAGCAAGCCGCCGACGAGGGCAGCTCCGATCATGCCGGCTGCCGCTCCGAGCGTCGACCCGACGATGGCGCCTGTGAAGGCGCCGGCCAGCAGCATGCCCTCGATCCCGATGTTGATGATGCCGGTACGCTCACAGAGCACACCCGAAATGGCTCCGAAGGTGATCGGGACCGCTCGCTTGATGGCCTCCTGGAAGATCCCGACCAGACTGAACGATGTGCCCGCCGCCGCCCAGGCCAGAAACGACAACGCGAAGAGGCCGAGGCCGATAGCGAGAACGAGATTGGTTCGCGACCCGAAGCCGCGCATCCACTGCCGGGCACCGAGAAAGGCGAGGATGGCCGCCACCACGTAGGCCAGGCCGGCGGCCGACACCGTGACATTCCCGACTCTGAACGTGTCATCGGGCCGGCTGATCACGAACGTCGCCGAGCCCTCCGAGCCGAGACCAAAGGCGAACAACGTGACGGCGGCGAGCACCAGATAGACGACGGCGAGGATCTGGGCGCGCCGGATCTCGGCGGGCGTGCGGATTTCCCGTCCACCGGCGTCGACGACGGTGGCAGCCGTCACGTCGCCCAGCCCTGTGACACCTGCGCCGCTTCGGTGTCGGCTCGCACCCGGTAGATGGCCTTGATGAGGGCCGGGGCGGCGATGAAAACGATGATGAGCGCCTGGATGACCTGCACGATGTCGACGCCGACGTCGGTGGATGCCTGCATGTTCTGGCCTCCGGCGGCAAGGCCGCCGAACAGGAGGCCGGCCGCCACGACACCAAACGGGTGTGATCTCCCGAGGAGGGCAAGGGCGATGGCGTCAAATCCAATCACGCCCACGAACCCGGGGGTCGCTCTCCCGAGGGTTCCGAGCACCTGATCGCCTCCGGCGAGCCCGGCCATGGCACCGGCCACGGCCATGACCGCCACGATGAGCCAGACCACGTTCATGCCGGCGTACTTGGCACCGTCAGGGTTGGCACCCACGGCCCGGAACTCGAATCCGATGGTGGACCGGAACAGCAGCCACCAGATGAACCAGGCAGCGAGTATGGCGATGATGATGCCGAGGTGGACCCGGTAGCGAGCGTTGATGAAGTCGATCAGCTTCGGGTAGCGGGCCGAGGCGAGCACGCTCTTGGAAACCGGGTCGTCCCGGCCCGTGAGTTGGAAGAAATCGACGGTGAGGAGATAGTCGACCAGGCGCAAGGCAATGAAATTGAGCATGATCGTCGTGATGACCTCGTGCGCACCGGTCTTGGCCCGCAAATACCCGGGGATTCCACCCCAGATCGCTCCGCCGATGAGTGCGGCCACCACCCCGATGGGTATGTGGAGAAAGATCGGGAGGTCGAACTGGAACCCAACAACGAGAGCGAACATCCCACCGATGAGCATCTGCCCGTTGGCACCGATGTTGAAGAGCCCCGCCTGGAAACCGATGGCAACCGCCAGCCCGGCGAGGATGAGCGGCGCCGCCCGGGTGAGCGTCTCTGAAATCGGCCCGAGCCCGCCCACCGCGCCCTCAAACAGCGCCGCATAAGCGTCGACGAGCCGGTTGATCGTGTCAGAGGCGGCTTGGCCCGGATCAGAGCCCCACAGCTTGAGCGTGTCGAGATCGCCAAAGGCGATGACCACGGCTCCGACGATGAGCGCGCTGAGGATGGCGAGAGCCGGAACCAGGAGATTGGCGCGCCAGTTGAATCGCTGTCCCGCCCCGGTGAGGTCCTTGAAGAAGGCGGACATGCCTTCCTCGTCGGACACTTCGGGTGGAATCGGCGGCTGGCTCTGATCACTCATGCGTCGCTGGTTGCTCCTGCCATGTAGAGGCCGATCTCGGCGTTGGTGGTTTCGTTGGGACGCTTCTCCGCCACGATGCGGCCGTCGAACATGACGAGCACCCGATCCGAGAGCGCCATCACCTCGTCGAGCTCCGAGGACACGATGAGCACTGCAGCTCCTTGATCTCGCTCCTCGATGATCCGCTCGTGGATGAACTCGATGGACCCGACGTCGATGCCCCGGGTTGGTTGCGACGCGATGACGAGCTCGACGTCGCGTCCGAACTCACGGGCCACGATCACCTTCTGTTGATTGCCACCCGAGAGGTTGCTCGCCATGACCTCGGAGGACGGCGTGCGCACGTCGAACTCCTCGATCAGCCGCACGGCTTCTTGCCGGCTCCGATCCCAATCCATTCGCACCCCATGGCTGAACGGCTCGTCGTAGTAGGAGTCGAGGACGAAGTTCTCGGTCAATGTGAACCTGAGGACCAGACCGCTCCGCTGCCGGTCCTCGGGCACGTGGGCGACGCTGGCATGGTGGACGGCGCGGGGCGACGCGTTGGTGAAGTCGGCGCCGCTGATCTTCACTGTGCCGGCGACCGACTCCCGCAACCCGGTGAGTGCCTCGACCAGCTCCGTCTGACCGTTGCCCTGCACGCCGGCGATGCCGACGATCTCACCTTTTCGCACCTCGAATGACACCTGATTCACGGCCAGCTGGTCGTGTACGTTGAGCACATCGAGATCCTGCACTTCCAGCACCACGTCGCCCGGTTGGGCCGGTTTCTTGTCCACTTTCAGCACCACCGGGCGGCCCACCATCATCTCGGCCAGTGTCTTTTCTGTCGCAGTCTCGGGATCGGCTTCCCCCACCACGGCGCCGCGTCGGAGCACGGCGATGCGGTCGGCAATCTCCAGCACTTCTTTCAGCTTGTGGGTTATGAAGATGATCCCTTTCCCGTCGGCCTTGAGGTTGCGAACGATCCCGAAGAACTCCTCGACCTCCTGGGGAGTGAGGACTGCCGTGGGCTCATCGAACACGAGGATCTCAGCGTCCCGGAAGAGCACTTTGATGATCTCGACGCGTTGCTGGATACCGACGGGGAGGTCTTCGATGATCGCGTCGGGATCTACTTCGAGGTTGTATTGGGAGGAGATCTCACGCACGTCCCGTCGCGCCTCCTCGAAGTCGAGGACGCCCCCGGGGCCCTTGGTCGGCTCCACGCCGAGGACGACGTTCTCGGCCACGCTGAAGACGGGCACGAGCATGAAGTGCTGGTGGACCATTCCGATGCCGGCGGCGATGGCGTCGCCCGGCCCATTGAACTCCACCACCTCACCGTCGATGAGGATCTGCCCCTCGGTGGCCGAGTACAGCCCGTACATGATGTTCATGAGGGTGGACTTGCCGGCACCATTCTCGCCGAGCAGGCAGAGGATCTCGCCGGTGCGAATGGTCAGGTTGACGTTGTCGTTGGCCAGCACGCCGGGGAACCGCTTGGTGATACCTCTGAGCTCGAGCTCCACCGGGCCTCCACTTGGTGCTGGGCAACGCCGGGCCAGCCTAGCTCGCGATAATCGTGCTTCGCCATCCGGACTGCCACGCGCTGGAGCCCCCTCGCGAGAGGGGGCTCCAGTCGATCGAGTGGGCTCGAGTTAGCCCTTGACGCTCACGGCGCCGCTGATGATGTCGGCCTTGAGGGCTTCGACCTCAGACTGCACATCGGCGGGAACCATGCTGGCGAGATCGTGGTAGGGGGCAAGCCCAACACCCTCGTTGGCGAGGGTTCCCACGTACAGCACGTCGGAGAACGTGCCGTTCAGCGTCTCATCGGCCGCGTCGTATACCGCGTTGTCGATCCGCTTCAACACCGAGGTCAGATAGACGGCGCCGTTGTTGGCGTCGGCTTCGAAGCCATCGACGTCCACGCCGATGATGTAGAAGGTGCCAAGCTCGGAGGCGAGGGCCGCCGAACCGAGGCCGACCGGGCCTGCGACCGGCATGACGATGTCGGCACCCTCGTCGACGAGGCTCTGGGCGAAGGCCCGGCCGTCATCGAGACTCTCGAAGTTGTTCGTGAACGAACCTTCCTGGGTCACCGGGTCCCAGCCGAGGACATTCACGTCGGTCCCCTTCTGAGCGTTGTAATAGTCAACGCCACGGACGAACCCGTCCATGAAGATGGTCACCGGCGGAATGTTGATCCCGCCGAAGGTGCCCACCGTTCCCGTTTCGGTCGTGCCGGCAGCTACGTAGCCGGCCAGGAAGGCGGCTTCGTCGGTGTTGAACACGAGACCTTTCACATTGGCGTTGGTTATCTCGGGTGTACCGTCGTCGTTCGTGCCGTAGGCGAAGTCGACGATCGTGTACTTCTGGTCCGGGTTGGCGTTGGCAGAGTCCTTGGTGGCGTCACCGAGCAGGAATCCAACCGTGACGATCAGATCACACTGCTGGTCGATGAACGAGTTCAGGTTCACCTCGTAGTCGGTCTCGGCCTGGGACTCGAGCACTTTGGCCTCGGCGCCGAAATCGGCCGCAGCCCGCTGAGCGCCTGCCCAGGCGGATGCGTTGAACCCCTTGTCGTCGACGCCGCCGACGTCGGTTACCTCACAGATCTGCGCGGTGTCGCCGTCGCCGCCCGTGTCGTCGCCGCATGCGGTGGCAACGAGGGCCAGAACGGCGAAGAGCGCGATGAACGTCTTGCTTTTTCTCAACATGAGATGGAATCCTCCTGAATCCTTCGGTAGGGAGATCTGATCCATCTCCCAACTCGATTCTAACTACACCGCCCCGTTCGGCGTCGAGTCGAGCGGCGGAGCCTTGACGAGGTAGATCCATGGGAGCGAGATGACCGTCACGACCCCCTTGAAGATCACATTGAGCCAGAAGATCTCCCACAGAGCGGATCCGGGAAGGTCACCGGAAAAGGCGATGAGCACGAAGATGGCCGAATCGATCGGCAGGGCAACCGCGTTCGACGACAGGACCCGCCCCCACTGGAGATGCGGGCCGAACCGGTCCACCCAGCGTTGGTAGACATCGGTGTCGATCAGTTCGGATACGACCTCGGCGACGATCGAAGCCAGCACGATCCGCCACACGGGGGCGAGCACGTCTCCGAATGCCTGCTGGTCGCCGGCGCTCGGGTCGCCGCTCCACCAGGACACGACCCAAAAGAGCGCCGCCATCGCCACATTGATGATTGCCGCAGCGAAGATGAGGGCGCGGGCGACCTGCTTGCCGGCCAGCTTGTGGACCATGTCGCGCAGGGTGAACGTGAACGGGTAGACGAGTGTGCCGGCGTCGACCGCTCGGTCGAACACGACGATGATCTTGAGGCTGGCGATGTCGGACATCATCTGAGCCGCCACGTAGGCACCCCCGAGGATCGCCAGCACGATGGCAGGAGATATTCGCTTCTCGGTGATCGTCATGATGCGGGGCAGCGTAGCCAGCGGCCGAGCTTCGCTGCGATGGAAACCCCTATCGCCGCCCCACGGAGGCGGGAAGGAAGATATCGCCGACGATCGGCAGAAGGATCCGAGACGGCACTGCCGCTGCGGAAGAGGCTCTCTTCGCCTATCCCTCGCTGTCGGCGAGCTCGACCGGGGGCGCGTTGGGGGTGTCGACGCCGCCAAAGGCCAGGACTTCGGGATCGTCCGGGTCTACGTCGACGAGAACGGTCGACCCGGCGGAGAACTCGTTGTAGAGCATCTTCTCGGCCAGCGTGTCCTCCAGCATGCGCTGAATGGAGCGTCGCAGCGGGCGTGCTCCCAGCTGCGGGTCGTAGCCCTTCTTGGCCAGTAGCTCCTTGGCATCCTCCGTGAGGACGATCTCGAGGCCCTGGGAGGCCAGCTGCTCGTGGATGCGCACGATGAACAGGTCGACGATCTTCTTGACCTCGTCCATCGTCAGCTCGTGGAAGGCGATCACCTCGTCGATCCGGTTGAGGAACTCCGGCCGGAAATGCTTCTTGAGTGCGTCGTTGACCTTCTCTTTGATCCGCTCGTAGCTGACCTCTTCGCCGTCGTCGCCCCCAAAGCCAATGCTCTGACGCCGGAGGTCGGCGGTGCCGAGGTTGGAGGTCATGATGATGACGGTGTTCTTGAAGTCCACCGTGCGGCCCTTCCCGTCGGTCAGCCGGCCGTCGTCGAGCACCTGCAGCAGCGCGTGGAACACATCCGGGTGGGCCTTCTCGATCTCGTCGAACAGGACCACGGAGAATGGCTTGCGACGAACGGCCTCTGTCAGCTGTCCTCCCTCGTCGTACCCGACGTATCCGGGTGGTGAGCCCACCAG
>JBFKDW010000091.1:0-10428 GCA_041619515.1 Acidimicrobiia bacterium | reverse complement strand
CACCGTGACCGAATCGGTGACCCTCACCGACACCACACCGGCCACCATCCCCATCAACGGCGTCGATGACGGAGTCGTGGACGGCACCCAGACCTGCGTCGTGTCGGCTACCGTCACCGGCGGCGACCCACCCTGGCAGGGAATCCCCATCGACGACGTGACCGTAACCATCACCGATGTCGGATGACACCACCCCAGCAGCAGCTCACCCCTCACGGGCCGACCGTATCGGATTGACAGAAGCAACGACTACTGCCCGTTGAGGCAACGGCCGTGCGTCGCTCTTCGGCGACCGATCACGCCCCAGAGGCCGATGGCCGCCCCGCTGGGCGCCGTCCGATGTCGCCCCGACCATGACGCCCGGGAGCGGTTCAATCGTCCAGCAGACGTACCTCGTCTCTGACCACCGCCCCGCCCAGCTCCACCGCTGAGCCGTCCCACACGACGCGAATCTCAGAGAGGGCCTCCGGAAGACCCTGCAGAATGCGTAACGTTCCCGATTGGGTGCCGAGCGCTCGCCGGACGGCGCTCAGCCCCACCGCCGCCGACCCGGTCGCCGGATCTTCGGCTACTCCCATCCGGGGGGCGAAGAACCGGGAACGGACGGGATCGTCGCCCGTGACGAGGTAGACGCCGTCTGCGGAGGAAGCCACGGCAGTTAGATCGGGGGCGGCGTCGTTGAGATCGGCCTCGGATGCCACCTCGAGGACGAGATAGTCGGAAGGAACCTCGACTCGCCACGCCCGGCTCGCCGTGATCCCGAGCGGGTCCGCCTCGTCGACTCCGGCTTCTCGAACCGGCAGTTCGATGGCAGGCGGCGCCACCCACACCATGTCCCGCGAGAGGCGCACCCCGACCTCACCGATCTGGATCGACATACGGTCGACGCCGGGGCCCATGTGGTTGAGCACCCAGGCGGTCCCCACCAGCGGATGTCCTGCGAAGGGCAGCTCGGTGGCAGGGGTGAAGATCCGCAGCCCGGGCACGCCACCGGCGGGCCAATCGATGAAGACGGTCTCGGAATACCCGAGCTCGTGGGCAATTCGCTGCATATCGCCGGCATCGAGATCGGTCGCATCGGGGATCACACCGAGCGCATTTCCTCCGGACCCGGAAATGGTGAAGACCCTCACGACAAAGCAATGGCGCACGGGGTTCAGCCTAGACAGGGGCAGAATTGGAGATCTTTGGCCGGGGGGAACCGGCTGGACACCCTGCCCCTAGCTGCCACCGAGCCCGATCAAGGCAAGCACCACGATGAGCAAAACGCCGCCGACCAGGAGGAGCGTGGCACCCCATACCAGGATGGTGAGGACGCGGTCGATTCGCTCTGCGATGGGATTCGGAGCATCGACGCCGGGGACCGCTGCTCGAAACGCCCGGCGCTGATTGGCGGCGAACACCAGACCGACCACGGTGAGCGCGCCGACCGTCGCCACGTGCAGGACTCCCATCAGGAGCAGCAGGCCCCCGATGCGGGCCATCTCGAATTCGAGCTGCTCAGCGAGCCGGGCCCACCCGGTGGGGGGAGAAAACGTGGACGTCATCAGGATGTAGGCCGAGAACACCAGGTAGTAGGCGATGTCGAGCAGTCTCAAGAAGTGGCCACCGGTGGCGGGATGGGAGCGGAACACGTCGCCCACGTAGGTGGACCCAAATCGGCGAATGAGCGGCCCCATGCTCCCTACCAGCACGACCATCACGATGCCCGCCAGCACCTCCAGGGCCCACCACGGCATTTCGGCCCGTCCGTCGCCGACCTCGAGAAACGCCACCACGTAGACGGCGACAGCCGCGATGGCGGCGATGATGGCACCGACCAGGCGTCGGATCCGGCGCCGGTGCGCAATGTCCTCCGAAATCGACCGCGTCACCTTGGCGAACAGATCGGCGCTGGGGGCGTACTGATCGTTGCTGCGCAGGGTCTCTGCCAGGCGTTGCTCGACGGTCATGGTTGCTCTCCCAGGATCTTGCGCAGCGATGCCATCCCGCGCCGGCAGTGGGTCTTGACCGAGTTCGGTGAGATGTCGAGGGTGGCACCGATGTCGCGCTCGCTCAGGTCGAAGTAGAAGCGCAGCAACAGGCAGTCGCGCTGGCGGATCGGGAGTGATTCGAGAGCCGCCACCACCTCCGCCTTTTGCTCGTCGAGAACCATCTGGTCGTCGGCAGCAGCCGGGGGCTCCGAGGGAGCCATAGCCTCGACGTGGCGCAGCGACATCAACCCCCGCCGATTGTGGTCGCGGGCCAAGTTGAGCAGGATCGACCGCAAGTACGGCGCGGCCTTTTCTGGATCTTCGATTCGGTGGGCCGACCGGTACAGCCTGACGAAGGCCTCCTGCACGAGATCTTCTGCGGCGTTCCGGTCGTCGGTGAAGAATCGCGCCAGGCGGACCAGTGCAACCCCCTCCTGTCGAAAGAGCGTTGCGACGAGGGCGCCCCGGTCGAGCCCGGCCGTTCCAACCCTCGCGTCGACCGCGAGACCATCCACACCGGCGCCCAGTGCTCAGGCTGCTTGTGGCCTGGGCGTGTCCTCGTCGAGCACGCGTCCCAGCCCAAGCAGCCGGCCGACTATCGGCAGGCTCAGCACGTTGAGGCCGTGCAATATGCCCATCAGCAGCAGCATGCCTCCGACCCGGACCGCCTCGCCTTCGAGCTGCTCGGCTCCCACGGTGGCCGTCCAGCCACCGTCGCGGGCAAAGCTGATCGTGAAGAGGATGAAGGCGGAGAAGATCAGGTAGTACGCCACATCCATCAGCACCAAATAGCTCTTGCCGGTGCGCGGGTTTGCCCGGAATACGTCGGCGGCGTAGCTCTTCCCAAAACGCTTGATGAGCGGCCCCAGGATCAAGACCGCGGCCACCAGCAGGACCGTCACGATGATCTCGAGAATCCACCAGTCCATGTGAGGCTCCTTTCGACGGCTCATCATGACAGACGAGCGAGACCGGCGCCCGGGTGACACGAGATTTGGCCGGCGAAGCTTCACAACGTTGTCACCCATGTCTCGAAGGCGATCGTCTGTCTCAGTACGGCTGCAGCGTGCGGCCAAGAAGGAGAGAGTGATCATGTCTGTATCGGTGCGATGGAGCCTGATGGTGGCGGTGGTGGCGCTGGTGGCAGCGCTGACGGTGCCGGCACTGGGGCGCAGCTCCGAGGTGAGCCGGGGAGATCTGGCGACGTTCGCCGCCGGAATCGACCTGGGCTATGACATCAGCGGTCACGCCACGATGGTGCGGCGCGCCAACGGTACTACCAAGGTGCAGCTCCACATCAAAGGCCTCGACCCGGCCAAGCAATACGCATCGCACGTGCACAAGCAAGCGTGCGGTGACGGTGACGCCGGTGGCCACTTCCAGCAGGTTCCGAGCGGCGGCGACACGCCGCCGAACGAGATCTGGCCCGGGGGCGGACCGTTCAGCCCGAATGCGGCCGGAGTAGCCAACGTCAAGGCCACCGCCGACTACTCGGCAGGACCGGACGCGGTCTCGGTGGTCGTCCATGTCCTGGAGGGCTCGCCGGCACCCAAGATCGCCTGCGCCGACCTGTCCTGAGCCCGCACTGAGGCGCCGGGGGGCCCCGGGTGGCCGGGGCCCCTCCCCGCCCAGCTTTGCTTGGAGGACCGGTCCGGTCAACCAGCGCGCGAGTCAGGTTCGACGAGCCGCTACACGCGATCCCGGAGCCCGAGCACTTCTTCCATCTCCACGACCCGCCGCTCGGCGATGGCGTGTTGGGCAGCGATCCCCATCGCTACCGACAGCAAGCCTTCCTCGAGACCCACCACGGCGGGGGTTCCGGTCCGGATGGCATTGATGAACTCGAGGTGCTCGATGTAGCTGGCTCCGTGGTGCCCGCCCTGCCATCGGATCCGCTCGTCGGTGACCTCGAATTCCTCGACGGTCGAGCGAGCGCGGTTGCCGACTCGCACGATCTGGCGCGGATCGCCGCCACGCAGCACCGGGCCGGGAGTGAGAGCCTCAACTTTGCCGGCATCGCCGACAACTGCGATCTCCTCCTGATGCTTCGTCGCCTCGGCGTACATGCACAAATCGAGCATCGCTCTGGCTCCGTTCTCGTACTCGAAGATCACGAGAGCGGCATCGAGAATATCGGGCACCTCTCCCTCGTACACCTCGTCGAGGTGGTTGAAGTCCTGGCCCCCACTTGCCATGACCCTGACCGGCTGAGCTCGGGTGATCAGGTTCATGAGGTCGAAGAAATGGCAGCACTTCTCGACCATGGTCCCGCCGGTGTTGCGATTGAAGCGGTTCCAGTCCCCGATCTTGGGTAGGAACGGGAAGCGGTGCTCTCGAATCGCCACCTGCCGAACCCTGCCGGCCGCTCCCTCCGCCACCTCAGTGAGGAGACGCGCCGCCGCCGGCATGTAGCGGTACTCCAGGCCGACCCAGACGACGCCCGTGCGCCCTTCAGCCGCCGAGATGATCCGGCGGCAGTCGGCGACCGAGGTTGCCAGCGGCTTCTCGACCATGACGTGGAGCCCGTCGACCTCGAGCACGTCGGCCATGACGTCGGCGTGGGTCATGTTGGGGGTGGCAACCACGACGGCATCGACCAGATCCGCTGCCAGCAGATCCCGATAGTCCTCGAAGAGCTCAACCTCACCGGCCGACTCGGCCGTCCCCCAGGCTCGCGAGCTCTCGGCGGGATCGGCGATCGCTACCACCCGGGCGTCTTCCAGGTTGTTCACGTTCTGGATGTGTTCGATGCCCATGATGCCGGCACCGATGATTCCGTACCGTATCTGCTCGGTCACCAGTGGTTCCTTTCGCGGGAGTCCTGCCACACCGGCGGCACTAGGTCAGGCTCACAATGGGCAGGTCCCAGCGGGCGGCAAGGGCGAGGAGCTCCTCCTCGTACTCGCCGTAGACCAGGCCGTAATGGTGCTCGAGGCCTTCGGTCATTATCGTCGCCAGGACGTCGGCCGCCGGCTTGTCGAACCTCACCGTGCCTGCCGTCCCAGAGAACGGCAGCGGCTCGGCCAGCATCTCACCGCCGCCCACGACCAGCTTGTGGACATCACCTGCCTGGCTGAGCCTGGCAATGGTGACCCGTCCCGGCTTGAGCGGGAACTCGTGGAGCAGCGGCATCCGCCGATTGGAGTGCACCGCGGCGGTCACGTCGGAGGCGGGGTCCGCCATGCTGAGGGGAGCCAGGCCGCAATGCCAGAAGACCCCGCTTCCGTCGGCGGTGTCGATATCGACCAGATCCGCCACAAACGGAGCCTCCCCTGCCAGCTCCTGCAGAATGAGGCTGGTGAGGTTGCCGTAGACGTCGGCCTCACACATGCCGGGAACACCGTCATCGGTGAGCATGGCCTGCGGAGCGCACGCTGCCCCTCCGTACTCGGTGAAGCACTCCGGCCAGCAGCGGGTAGCCACCCCCGACCATTCCCGGGCGGCGGCCAGATCACGCAATCCGCCGTAGATCCTGAGGCTGTGATCGAGTGCTTCCTGATCGAAACCGTCGAGCGGGCCGAGGGCCACCTCGGCCCTCGCCCGGGTCTCGATGAGGGTTGCGGCGTCGGTGCGATCGGCGGCGGCAAACAGGTCGGCCAGCTCGATGCGATCGACCGTCACCCCGGTGAGTTGCTTGACGACTTCGGCGTCGTAGCGGCACGGATCGAACCCATCGGGGTAATCACCCACCAGGCCGGTGCGAAGCCCGTCGAGCGCTTCCTCGACCCGTTCGGCGGCCTCCACCGCGCTGCTGGAGAGCTCATCGGCACCCGGGATGATGCGGACCGCCGAATCGAGGTTCACACCTCCTGCGAGCAGCCGCTGCAACTCGGCCGGAGCGCGGCGGTCATCGGCCCGCAGGTACAGGTACGAGAAGTCCCGGCCCATCCTCCTCAGCGCATGGGCGGCCAGGTTGATGCCGCACAGGGCGTTGAGCCGGAGCCGCTCGCCGGTCCGATCCTCCGGGAAGGCCCACAGGATCAGGGGGGCCTCGATGGCGGCAGCCAGCTCCCTGGTCATCGTTGCGTCCGTGAACGTCACCTGCAGCACGACCAGAGCAGACAGATCGGCCGACTCGAGGTCACGGATCGCCTGAGCCGTGCTGGCTGCGTCGAACAACACATCACGGCCGCCGACGAAGCCGGGGGCAATCTCGGACAGGACACCGAAGCCGGCTTCCGCCACCGTCTCGGCGTAATCGACGTCGAAGGTGGGGCGGCCCAGGGCGATGGCACCGACCGTCATCGGCCGCTCCCAAATCCGGCGTATCCCGCCCGGAAACCAGGCCCGGCTCGGTCCAGCGTTGGAGTGCCGAGCACGCCGGCCTGCTCGGTCCAGGGGATGGCGGCGGCATCTGTCAGCCGATTGAGCTGCTCCATGTACGGGACCGACTCCACCTTCAGGCGGCCCCGCATGGCCTCCAGGTCCGGGAACACCTGGCAGGCATCCCACCAGATGGCCCGGCCGGCCAGGTATCCGCTGGCGCCGGCCGCGTAGGCATACTCGAGCACCCGGCCGAATGCCTCCTTGGTGGCTCCGGCCGACAGCATCACCCACGGCCGCCCGGCTGCCCTGCCCACAGCGTCGAAGGCCGCCTGGACGGAGCCGTCGTCGGCTGCCCGGTCGGGCACCGCCGGGGCCGGGAGTGGGCTCTCGAGCTTGAAGAGGTCGACGCCGTATTCGGGACCGGCGAAGGCTTCGACGCTGGCCACGACGTCCTCTGCTCGCTTGGCGACGTCTTCGACATAGTCGACGGTATGCGCGGGCCGACCGAGGAAGGGGTAGACCAGCAGCTCGAAAACAAAGGGCAGGTCGTAACGACGGCAGGCGTCGCCGATGCGTTGTACGAGCTCGTGCTGATGCTCCCGCACCCCCTCACCGGCGTCGGGCCGGTACCAGGCGAGCACTTTGACGGCGTCTCCGCCGGCGCGTTTTATCTGCTCGACGCTCCAGTTGTCGATCTCGGATGACCGCCGCCCCTCCGCCGTGTCCTCGAAGATGGAGTCCTCCAGCGTCAACAGCAGGCCGCCGGAAGGAGGGACCAGGTGCACGGCTGCCGGATACGCAAAATGGGGATCGAGCAGCGAGGCGGAGGCGAGCGGAGCCAGCTCTTCGACGAGCAGCGCCTTGAAGGCGCATACATCCTCGTAGGGTGCCGAATCCAGGCCGCGTCGTTCGGCGATCAGGTTCTCGATCGGCGGGCGCTGATCAACCGCCAGCATCTTGAACCGTCCCGCCGCATCGGCCAAGCGCCGCATTCCCCACAGCTTGCCGGCCTCCATCAGCCCCGGCCCTTCAGGAGCGCTTCGACCTCGTGGCGTCCTGGTGTCCCTTCCCGGCCCCCGGGTCGGGAGCACTTGAGGGCGGCGGCGGCTGAGGCGAAGCGCGCCGCCTCGGGAGCGGCACTTCCCTCGGCCAGGGCCAGCGCGAACGCGCCGTGGAAGACGTCGCCGGCGCCGACGGTGTCGACCACATCCACCGGAAATGCCGGGAGATGATGGACGTCGCCCCCGTCGAGCCACCACATGCCGGCGCCTCCAGCGGTCACCGCCAGCCACGCGGTCGTTCTTTCCCCAAGCTCCCGCAAGCCCGCTTCGGGATCGTCGGTCCCGGTCGTCGCCGCCAGCGCAGCTTGCGAGCACACGACATGGGTAGCCCGGTCGAGCAGATTCGCCCCTCCGTCGGCCATCGGACGGTCGAAGTCGAACACTGCGGGGATGCCGACACTCGCCGCGGCCTGCAAGGCCGTCACCGCCCCCACCGGCCAGCGCACATCGACGAGCACTGCGTCGGCACCCTCAATGTCACCGGCGGTTCCCGGGTCGTCTCCGGCGAATAGGTCGTCACTCGTGTGGTTGATGATGATCCGCTCCCCCGCCGCGTCGACCAGCACAGCCGACAGCGGGGAGCCGACGCCGCGGCGGATCTCGACGCCGCTCACGTCGACGTGACTGGCGGCGAGGCCGGCGACGATTCGGGACCCAACGGGGTCGGCCCCGACCCGTCCGACATAGCGGGAGTTTCCACCGAGGGCGGCAACCGCCACCGCGGCGTTGGCGGCGACGCCACCACCCACTTCCCGATACCCGGTGGCGTAATACTTGCCGCCACCGGCCGGCAGCTCATCCATCTGGAACAACAAGTCGAGCACGGCGATGCCGACGCACACGACGGTCGCCATCAGTGTCCCCCTGCCAGCACGGTGCGCACGTTCTCGACGGTGACCTCGCCCACCCGCCGCTGCGCCTCCTCGGTGAGCCCGGCAATGTGCGGAGTCAGGATCAGATTGGGTACGCCGGCAAACCGGGCGTGTTGATCGGGGCCGACCGGTTCGGTTTCGAACACGTCGAGGGCGGCCCCGCCCAGGGTGCCAGCCCGCAGCGCCGCGAGAACCGCCTCTTCGTCGACGATCCCGCCCCGCGCGGTGTTGATGAGCACCGCGTCGTCCTTCATCGCGGCAACGGCTGGGGCGTCGATCAGGTACCGGGTGGATTCGAGAAGCGGAACGTGAAGGCTGATGACATCGGCTCCGGCAAGCAGGGCGGCCAGGTCGCTTCGCTCCGCCAGCTGCCAGGCCGGATCGGAGGGATCGAGCACCGGGTCGTGGGCGGTGACCACCATCTCGAGCGCGGCAGCCTTGCGTGCCACCAGGCGGGCAATGGCTCCGAGGCCGATCAGGCCGAGCCGCCGTCCGGCAAGTTCCGCCCCCACGAGCTCCTGGCGAGGCCACTCCCCGGCAATCACCCGACCGGATTGTCGAAGAGCCGGCCGGACCAGGCTGAGGGCGGCCCCGATCACGTACTCGGCCACGGCGTTGGCGTTGGCTGCCCCCGCCGCTCGCACCGCCACTCCCCGCTCACGGCAGGCGTCGACGTCGATGTTGTCGAGCCCCACTCCGAGCCGTCCCACGACCTCCAGATGGGGGGCGGCCTCCAGGAGGTCGAGGCCGACCTGCGTGCGGTTGCGGACGACGAGGGCCCGGGCTGCGGCCAGCAGGCTTACCACTTTTGCCGGGTCGTCGACCAGGCCGGGGTCGTAGTGGACGTCGAAGTCGGCGGCCAGTGCCGCCACTCCGTCCTCGTCCATGAACTCGGTGATCACGATCTCGGCCACGTCAGATGCTCGAACCCCGGGCGGCCGCAGCCAGAGCCGCATAGTCGATCGGCCGGGTGTGGTCGAGGGCCTGATCGGAGGGCGGCATCGGGTATTTCAGCCCGTGTCCGCAATTGAACAGCAGCACCCGCTCGCCGGCCTCGATGCGGCCGGTCGCCAGCGCCTGCTCGAAGCCAGCCATGGTGGCCGCCCCCTCCGGGCTCATCAGCACGCCGTCGCGCTGGGCCGCCGTCACCTGCGCGTCCAGGATCGACTCGTCGGATACGGCGATTGCGAAGCCCCCGCTCTCCCGGACCGCTTCGAGGATGAGGAAGTCTCCGATGGCGGCCGGGACGCGTATTCCGGCGGCGACGGTGGCCGCGTCCTGCCACAGCTCGGCGTGGTCGGCTCCCGAGTCGTACGCCTTCACGATCGGGGCGCACCCTTCGGCCTGGACCGCCACCATACGCGGCTTCTTGGAGATCCAACCCATCGCTTCCAGCTCGTTGAAGGCCTTCCACATGCCGATGATCCCGGTGCCGCCTCCGGTCGGATAGAAGATGACGTCAGGGAGATCCCAGTCGAGCTGCTCGGCCAGCTCGAGCCCCATGGTCTTCTTGCCCTCGATGCGGTAGGGCTCCTTGAGCGTGGAGAAGTCGAACCAGTCCATCTCGTCCTTCCCCCCGGCGACGATCTTGCCGCAGTCGTTGATGAGCCCGTTGACCCGCCACACCTGGGCGCCCTGGAGAGCGATCTCCCGGACGTTGACTTCAGGGGTGTCGGCCGGACAGAAGACGTACACCTCCATGCCGGCCCGGCTTCCATAGGCGGCGAGGGCGGCTCCCGCGTTGCCGTTGGTCGGCATCGCCAGGCGCTTCACCCCCAGCTCGTTGGCCATCGCAACGGCCATGGCAAGTCCCCGCGCCTTGAATGAGGCGGTCGGGAGCCGCGATTCGTCCTTCACGATCACCGAGGTCGCCCCGGTGCGCCGCTCGGTATGGGCAAGCGGCACCAGGGGTGTCATGACTTCTCCCAGGGAGATGATGCTGTCGCTCGACCGGACGGGGAGGAACTCGCGGTAGCGCCACATGTCCGGCGGTCGTGCTGCGAGGGTTTCCTTGTCGATGGCTGCGGCGATGCCGTCCAGGTCGTAGCGCACCAGCAGCGGCTTGCCCGCCTCCGACAGTCCGTACAAGCGGTCCGGCTCGTAGCGAGTGCCGGTCGCGCTGCACTCCAGATGTGTGACGAACGTAGGGCGGTCGGCGGTCAGATTCTCGAAATGATCCATGCCGCGAGGCTAGTGAGCTGCCTACAGGCTCTGGGAGACGCCGCCACCGACCCGACCCCCTGGTTCGGCGAGCCT
>JBFKDW010000090.1:0-11054 GCA_041619515.1 Acidimicrobiia bacterium | reverse complement strand
CTCTTCGCGCCCGTCTCCATCACCGAGAGCGCCATCGTCTACTCGGATCGGGAGACCGTTGAATCCCGCCTCGGTGAGTGGATGTCCCGCCAGGAGGGCCTGCGCCTGCGCCGCAAGCTCGCCGACGGCGGCGTGTGGGAGAAGGACTCCCACGTGCTCACCAGAATCCGCATGGGCCTGCGGATGGGACGGGGCTCCCGGGTGCTGCGGAACTCCCGCAAAGTGACCCATCGCATCCAGGCAATCCGCGACGAGGAACAGGCTCTCGCCCTCGAAGCCGAGACCCACACGCTCAAAGCCGTCGGAGCGGCAGCAGTCGCCGGGCTCGGAGCGGCGGCTGCGGCCGGTGCCGCCTTCGGTACTGCGGTCGGTGCTCCCGAGATAGCGATTCCGGCTGCCGTTGGTGGGTTCCTGCTTGGAAGCGGCGCCATCGTCACGGGTGTGAAGGTGTGGCTCAGCCGGGTGCGGGACGCTCTCCGCCGGGCTCTCGACGGGGTCTCCAGCCCCGACGTCATGCACGGCAACGATCCCCTGGAGCGCCAGCTGCTGAGGCTGCGCAAGAACCTGCGGGAAGCGCGCCGTGAGTTCCGCGGCCGCACCCGGTGGTAGGTCGGAGCCGCCTGCGAGGACGGGACACTGCGAAGCGGTACACTGTCGGCTTCGCGGGTGTAGTTCAATGGTAGAACACGAGCTTCCCAAGCTCGGGACGGGGGTCCGATTCCCCTCACCCGCTCGGGCCACAGCGGAGTAGTCGTGATCTTTTCCGATCGCACCATGAAAGAGGCGCTCGCCGAGAAGCGCATCCAGGTGGAACCGCTCGTGGAGGCAAACATCCAGCCATCCAGCATCGACGTGCGGGTCGACTCGTACTTCCGCACGTTTGAGAATCATCGGTACCCGTACATCGACCCGCGCACCCCCCAGCCCGACCTCACAACCCAGATCGAAGCGGACGAGGACAACCCGTTCATGCTTCATCCCGGGGAGTTCGTGCTGGGGTCGACCCTGGAAGTCGTGAGCCTGTCGGACGACATCGTTGCCCGCCTCGAAGGCAAGTCGAGCCTTGGACGCCTCGGCCTCCTCATCCACTCCACGGCCGGGTTCATCGACCCGGGCTTCTCGGGACACATCACCCTCGAGCTGTCGAACGTGGCGACCCTGCCGATCGCCATCTACCCGGGCATGAAGATCGGCCAGATCTCCTTCTACGAGCTCTCCACCCCGGCCGACCATCCCTATGGGAGCGCCGGGGCCGGCTCCAAGTACCAAGGCCAGCGCGGCCCGACCCCCAGCCGCATCCACGAGGACTTTGGGAACCCTTCGGATTCCGGGAACCCTGCGGGACAACACACCTAGGCGGTTGCCGGGCAACCAGACGGGAACAACACGGAAACACTGCGCAGCCGCGCCGGATCGGCTCGCGAACCACCGGCTATTCTCAGCCCATGGAAGACAAAGAGCGGCCGTATTGGCTGATTCCCGCGGGGTTGGCGCTCCTCATCCCGATCGTCGCAGTTCTGGCCGACGCTCCGGTTGCGCTGTCGATTCTGGTGGGGGCATCCATTCTCGCCCTGGTCGCCGTCGGCGGTGGGTGGTTCCTCATGCAGGAGCGCCACAAGCTGCGCATGCGCGAGATCGAAGCCGAAGCAGCCGTGCTCAGCACGGAAAGGGATCGGCTGGCCACCGCCGAGCGCATCCTCGACAAGGACGACGGGGTCGATCGGCTGCGCCGTGAGATCGCCGATCCTCCCGAGCTGACGAACTGACCTGCCGGCCCGGTCTCACCCCCGCAGCATCAAACCTTTGAGCTGGCCGAGCAGCAGCGCCCCGGCGGCCAACAGGCCGAGCGGCAGCACGGCCAGGTCGAGGAGGCCGTCCTGGCGATAGAACCCGCCGAGGGCGAGCAGGCCGAGACCGACGGCGGCTGCGATCGCACCGGCGACGGCGGCGATCGGCCGTCCGGCCCCGATCGGCCCGGATGTCCCGGCACGCTCGACACCGTGAAACAGCGCAACGAGCGGGACGGTGATCACCCCCAGGGCGAGTACCCACAGCGGACGGATGGCCCACCACGTCCCTGTGAGCGGCTCCACCCCCAGACCGGCCCCAATCTGCTGGGCGAGCAGCACTCCGAACGCCATCGCCGGCAGGTGCCACAGGTAGACGGTCATGGCGAGGCCGTTGGCGGTGATCACCGCCGCCCACACCCGCTCTCGCTCCAGCCACCGCCGGGCTCGGGATTCGAGCAGCAGGATGGCACCGAATTGAAACAGCGCAACGGCGATCAGCATGACGGTGGGCGGCTGGGTGTTCCCGAACTCCTCCCCCGGCACGCCGAGCAGGCTTCGTGAATACAGCCCGGACGCGGACAGCATTGCCAATGCCGCCAGGCCCGCCACCGCCAGGGCTACGGCGCGTCCCCGGCCGGCGACCCGGCCGTCCCGCCAGAAGAAGCCGAGCTGGTGGACGGCCAGCCACACCAGCAGGTAGTTGACGTACCCAACACCGACCAGGCCAAGGTCGCGCACGAGAACATCGACGAAGGCGGCCGAGATCACCAGCGAGACCGGCAGCACCAGTCCGAGCCGGTCGTGCAGTCCCAGCATGAGCGGAACCAGCGGGATCACGAGCAGATAGACGGCGAGGAACCAGACGGGGACGGCGACGAGCATGGTCCCGGCCTTCAGCGTTTCGGGACTCAAATCAACCAGGTGTGCGAAGACCAGCGTCAGCACCGTCCATACGGCGGCGAACACCAGCGTCGGGCGCAGCAGCCGTGCCATGCGGCCGCGCAGCCACGCCCCGTACGGCACGCCCCTGTCCCGGGCCGACATCCACGAGGCGGCGTTGGCGAACCCGCCCACGATGAAGAAGATCGGCATCACCTGGAGGCCCCAGGTGAGGTACTGCAACCACGGAACCATTCCGAGGAGGTTGCCTCCGTCGACGGAGCCGTCGGCCTTGACGACGACAACTGCCATCAGCCAATGGCCGACGACGACGACGAGGATCGAGAGGACTCGCAGCAGGTCGATGTAGCGATTGCGGGTGGCGGGTGTGGCCCGTGCCAGCTGTGTGGCGGTGGTGAGTGTTTTCATGCCACCAGCATCGACCAGAACGGCCACGCCCACCATCGGGGAAGATCCCGGGATCGACCCCAGGGAACCCCGAGCCTGTCCCGTTCTCGGAGGCCGCTTTCAGATCATCAGGGCCGGCCGGGCGGTGAATCGGCGGCTCAGGCCGGGCGGCGGGCGACCACCTCGTCGTCTTCGACCTCGCCGGTCTCGACGAAGCCGAGGGCACCGTACAGGTGCCGGGCCGGGTTGGCCGGCTGATAGCTGAGAGCGACTCCCGAGCATTTGCGCTCGGCTGCCATCGCGATCAGCAGCTCCACGGCAGCCCGCCCGTAGCCGCGCCGTTGGTGCCGGGCATCGACGAGAAGGCCACCAATCCAGAAGCTGTCGTCGGCGTCGTCCACGGCCCACATCACGAAGCCGACCAGGACCTCACCGGCCATGATGGCGAGCGGGTGCCATTCCCCTCCATAGGTGCACAGGGCGAGATAATGGGAAACGGGTGCGACGAACCCTGCTTGGTCCGCTTCGACGTCCAGGGCACACGCCGCCCGCCAGTTGGCGGCGTCGATCGCCACCAGCCTGACCGTGTCCTGCTCCGATGCTGTCACCACCCGCCCACGGTACTCGCCGTACCTCGGGTCACACGGCGGCGCCCACCTTTGCCGCCACCCGGGCGGCCCGCTCGTTGGTCCAGCCGACCACTACGCCGAAGCCGATCACCAGCACGATGCCCACCCAACCGCGGGCACCCGGGTCCTCATCGAGCAACAACCAGGCAGCCACCACTGCGGCCATCGGCTCGACGTACATGGTGGAGCTCAGCATCGATACCGGCACCCGATGCATCGTGCCCAGGTAGATGAGACCGGAGATCCCGGTGAGCCCGAGGCCGAGAAACAGCACCAGGGGCAGGTCGCCGCCCACGTCGGGAACAGAGGAGGCCGCCCACGGCAATGTGACCGCCGAGGCGATCACTCCCTGCCATGCTCCGAACTTGAGCCCGCCCAGGTCGGCGGCGCCGGGCTTCACCGCCAGCAGCATCACCGCCAGCAGGCCGCCGGAGGCAAGCGACCAGAGGACTCCTTCGGTGGTGGCTCCGTTGGAGGGATCGACGGCGATGGCGGCCCCGATGAATCCGCCTACGACGGCCAGCCCCGTTAGGACCGACAGCGGCTCGCCCAGCACCCGGGTAGCGGCAATCGACATGGCGGGAGCCGCCACGAATACCAGCACCAGCGCCACCAGCACCCGCGTGGTCTCTATCGCCTGGAAGAAGGTGAACCAATGCAACGGCAGCAACAGGCCACTCGTGACGAACGCCCGCCGCGACGTCACCGGGAGTCGAACATCGCCGCGCAGGGCAAGCAGGCCGAACAGAAACATGGTCGACAGCCAGATACGGCTGGCCGCCAGCTGCCCGCTCGAGAGGTCGACCTCGCGGACGATGACGGGGATCACTCCCCAGGAGCTGGCGAGTGCCACCAGCACGAGTGGGGGCCACAAACGGTCGAACACTGCCGCAGCCTACCGGCCGATAAGTTCCTCAAGCCGGCCGTGTAATCCGCCGAAATCTATCAGTGATTCGATCATCGACGGTCCATAACTCCATTCGTGGAGTGACTCCCTTCCTTGGACTCCTCCTCAGCTCGGAGATCGAATTGGAGAGGGTCCCGTCGCAAGGCGGGACCCTTTCACGTCAGCCCTCCAGCGTCTTGAGGTAGGCCTCCCGCACTGCCATCGATTGGCGCACCTCCTCGAGCAGCTCGTCGAAGAACTCTGCGCGGTAGGTGGGCTCGGTGGCGGCGTTCACCGTGAAATACAGCCCGGAGAACGCTGCCAGAAACCCGGCTGCCCGCAACAGCTCCTCACTGAGCACGATCCGATCTTCCCTGAAGGACACTTCGTACAGATCGGTTAGCGGCGCCCCCGTCCACTCGACCAGCGTCTCGGGGTTCATGATCAACAAACCGAAGATCACAAAGAAGAGGCCGATGAACACGCTGACGGCCAGCACCAGCACTCCCTGCGTGAACAGGAGCACCAGGCCGACATTGCCGCGCTGGCGACGCGTCAGCGGGTAGTCCGGCAGGTCACCGTACCCGGCGGCACCCGCCATGGGGGTTCCACGGCACAGACGCTCGACCTCGTCCGGCGACCCGAAGCTCGCCAGCGCCTGAATCTCCCGCGGCAGTCGCGAAAGCAGGAACGCGCCACCGAGGGTCACGAACAGGCCCAGTCCCGCCAGCAGCAAGGTGAGGTCGATGCGGGATGTCACTTGCCACATCTCGGCGTTGATGAACAGGAACGCGTTGAACAGCAGCAGCAGCGGGAGGGCGCGGGCGCCGATGCGAGCCGCTCCCCCGATGTCACGCAGCAGGCGCCGCACCCCCCAGGCGAGTATGGCGACCACGCCGTAGCTGGCGCCCAGGTATACGACCACCAAGATGGCGAGGTTCGAGAGAATCGTCAAGCCCGCCGTGGCGAACTGTCCGCCGAACACGATCGGCACCAGCGCCGGCCCGAGCACGAACACCGCCAGCTCGATCCGCCCGACCCGCTGCGGCCGGGCGAGGAGTGGCCGGACGCCTCGTGCCCAATTGACCGCCGCCCATATGGCGATGAGCAGGATGAAGCCGCCGACGGCGACGCCCACGTTCTCGGCAGTCGAGAACTCGTCGCTGAGGGCGCCGACCATGCTGAACAGGAAGATGAAGCTGAGGAGCGGAAGCACCCGGGTGAACACATCCTCTGCGGCGTTGTAATCGGCGATGAGGTGGGGGACACCGCGCCGCAGGAACCAGCGCTCGGTTTCGACAATCGGATCGGGGGCCATGCTCAGAGTCTGGCCGCCGGCGAACCGAAGAACGAGCACCCCGGCGGGGGATGTCACCCGGACCGCGATCGGGACGGAGCAACAACTAGCCTCCCGCCATGGATTCGATCGGGAACGAGCGGGACTTCTTCTCGTCACAGTGGCCTGCATTGCGCAGCGCACTGGAAACAGGCGGCCCGGGCGCCATGGTGGCTGCCATCCTCGCCTACCCGTCGGACGCCGAACGCTCCGCGCTCTTCCGAAATGCCCGCCACGGCCTCGTCCTGGATGAGTGGGAGGGCAAGAACCTCGACGGTTACATGGAGGTGGTGGATGCCGGCTGCGCCTGGCTGAGCGAACGGGCCGAAAAGGTCCCGGTCGACGAGCGCAACGATTACCTCGCGGTGCTTGCCGAGCTCACCTTCAACTTCGCCGCCGACATCGCGGATTGCTGGCCGGGAGACGACGAGCCTCGCCAGCGAAGGCACTTCCAGCGCGGGATGGAGATCGCCGAGCAGTCGGTGGGACTGCGGGAGGAGCTCGCCAAGCCGGATTCGTCCAAGCACCTCGGGTGGTGGGCATTCGGGTACCACCAGCTCCGGCTCGGAAACACCGCCGCCGCCTCCGATTGCATGGAACGGTCCCTGGAACATGCTCGCCGCGCAGCCCGACAAGCCGGAGAGCACGACGCGATCACATCGCAGGCCCCGTTCCCGGTCCTCATCGGTGCCGGCTACCTCGGCCTGGCCCGCATCGCCGACGGTGAGCCGTCCGGGGGCGATCTCTACGGTGAGGCGCTGGCATCGTTCCGCTCCCAGTTGGACGATCCCAGCCGCACGAGTGATGCTCGATTCGGCATCGATCAGCTCGAACGGGTACGGTCCTACGTCTCGTGACCGCGTTTCCCACCCCCGACATGGCCCTCACCCACATCGTGGTGATCAGCGATCTCGACCGCTCGGTGGCCTGGTACCGCGACGTGCTCGGGGCCGAGCTGTATCGAGAGTACGGCGGCACCTCGGCCGTGTTCAGCTTCACCGGCACCTGGCTGCTGCTCGTCACCGGAGGGGAGCCGACGCCCGACAAGCCGGGCATTTCATTGCAGGCGCTCGGATCGACCACCTCCGTCGACCATGCCTTCACGATCCGGGTAGACGACTGCCGGGCCGCCTATGGCACGCTGCGGGACCGGGGAGCGGAGTTCCTGACCCCGCCGTATGACTGGGGAGAGGAGATCCGCTGCTTCTTTCGTGATCCCGATGGCCATCTGTTCGAGATCAGCCAGGCGACGTGAGCTCCGAAGGCGCGTGAACCGCGCCGGCACCGGCCGCCGCCGGGCTCGCAAAGATATGGACTGCATGCCGACGCGTTAGCGTCGGGAGATGTCCGACATCGCCCGGTACCGCATCTCCCCCGAGCCATCGACCGTCACCATTGTCGGCGAGACCTCGCTGTACCCGATCACGGTCAACGTCACACCCGCCGGGTGGCTGGAAGCGGCGGTTGAGAACGGGGAGTTCGTTCCGGGCCGCCCCGTGCGGGGCGAAGTCGAGATCGCCGTGATCGAGTTCCGTTCCGGCAATCCGCTGGTGGATCGAGAGACGCGGCGGCGCCTCAACGCCAGGCTGCATCCAACGATTCGGGGAGACCTGACCGGGGTGGTGGCCTACGCAGGGCCGCGGGCCACCATCAAGGGCGAAGTCACCTTTCTGGGGAAGGTCGTCGAATTGGAAGGCGACATCAGCCTGATCGACGATACCGCCGACGGGCTTCACCTGGCGGGAAGCGGACAGATGGACGTTCAATGGTGGGGCCTCGAACCCCCGACGCTGCTGGTGCTCAAGATGGACCCGGTGGTGTCGGTTGCCATCGATCTCGTCTTCGAGCCGGTGGACGCCCTGTGAGCCGAAAGGTCAGAACCTGACGACCACGTCGGCGAGGGACTTGCGGACGATGTCGGGAACGGTGCAGTCAGGTGCCGGATAGCCGATCGGCAGCATCGCAAACGGCCGCTCGTTCTCTGGACGCTGTAGCAGCCTGCTCAGAAACGCCATCGGGCTCGGCGTGTGGGTGAGGGTGGCGAGCCCCATCTGATGGATGGCGGCGATGAACAGGCCACAGGCGATGCCGACGCTCTCCTTGACGTAGAAGTGCTTCAACCGCTCACCGTCGGCGTCCACCCCGTAGCGTTGCTCGAACAGCACCACGATCCAGGGCACCGTCTCGAGAAACTCCTTGTGCCAATCGGTTCCGAGGGGTCGCAGGGCTTCCAGCCAGTCATCGGGGAGCCGTCCTCCCTCGTAGTTGGTGTGCTCCTCTGCTTCGGCGGCCCGGCGGATCTGTCGCTTGATGTCGGGATCACCGATGAGCACGAACGTCCAGGGCTGGCGGTGCGCCCCGGACGGCGCGGTGGATGCCGTCGCAATCGCCCGCTCGATGGCTTCCCGGGGAACCGGCTCCGGGCTGAACATGCGGACGCTGCGACGCCCCTCCATCAGCTCATGGAACCGTTCCGCTCGCTCCACTACCTCCTCGACCGGGATGCGGGGCGGGCGATACGGAATGAAGCTTGGGTCGCTCATGGCACCTCCTGGGCTCGGTCGACCCTAGCTTCGGCCTCCGGTGTCCCCACGAACACGTCGATCACATGGTCCTGCTCGCTGTGCTCGGAGGGAATGATGGCGGCGGCCAGGCCGGCGTCGGCCAACAGGGCGAGCCAGGTGGCGCGGGGGAACAGGCCGCACCGGTGCATGTCCTCCACCACGCGCACTGCCTCGCCCGCTTCTTCCAGCCAGTAGGTCATTCGTGTGAGATAGCTGGTTTCCCCCGGCTCGGGTTCCCAGCTGCGCTCCTCGTAGCGGAGCGCTCTCGTCTCGTCACGGTGACCGCCGGTGATTGTCGTGGGCCGGAAGGTCTCGGCCACATCATCGGGGGCGAACAGCACCGCACCGCCCGGCCGGCAATGCACGACGGCAGTTTCGATGGCGCTCGCCAGGTCGTGGACGGTCAGCAGATAGTCGACTGCATCGTGGACGAACACGGCGTCGAAACGGCGATCGAGACGAACGGTGCGCATGTCCCCAACCAGGTGCTCACATTCAGGATTGATCGATCTGCTCACCTCCAGCATCTGGGGTGAGAGATCGACGAGCGTCAGGGCCGCCCGATGCTTCATGTGGGAGGCGTTGTTGCCGCCACCACTCCCGAGCTCGAGGACGGTCTCGATGGGACGGGTCGCCGCCTCCTGGAGGGCCCCGAAGTAGAAGGCTGCCTCTTCGGCGTACTCGGACGGGGGGGTCAGGAGGTGGAACCAGCCGGCCAGGTCGGTGTAGAGACGGGGAAGCGGAGCGAGGCCCCGGCAGATCTCCTCGACGATGTCGTGCACCGAGCGTCCCTCCACCTCCACCACCAGGGTGGAGATCGCCTGGTAGTCACCGTGCCGGAGGTCGGCCTGGGCCGCCAGCACCGGCCCGCGATCCAGGCCGAGATTGGGACGGTGGTCGGGTTGGAGCAGCCGCCCTGCCAGATAGGCCGGGTCGGCTCGAAGCCAGACAACGGTGTGCGTCGACAACCGCGCCCGGCTGGCAGCATCATCGGCGACACTGGCGGCGGCCGCGATCACAACCTCTTCGGATCCGTAGGCGGTGAGGGCGTTGTCCAACTGGGCAGCCTCGATGCGGTGCAGCTCGGCGACGCCGAGGCGCTCGGCAAGCTCACCGACCGTCGCATCGTATTCGGCTTCGATGCCGGCGTCGTTGTCGACGAATCGGTATCCGATCCGGTGAGCGAGGGCGCGGCCGATCGTCGTCTTGCCGGACCCCATCAGGCCCACGATGACTATCGGCCGGGGGTAGGAAGTGGCGGTCACCTACCGAACGAACTGCGCCAACTCCGACGCCACCCGATCAGGGTCGGGGACACCGAGCACCAGCCTGCGGTAGGCCCAGTTCTTCAGCCTGACGACCAGAACCCGCTCCTGCCGGTACACGGCCCAGAAATCCCGATTCGCCCCCCACCCGTAGGACCCATGATGGACGAGACTGGGCACATAGGTGCCGGGGAGACGCAACCAGCGGCCGGGAAGCCGTTCGATCGACTCGCGGTCGATGGCCTCGACGGAGGTGACGGCCTCCAGCGGAACGCGCACCCGTCCCTTGAGGCACAGCACCCGGTCGAGCCCCGTCAGCTCGACGACGATGTGATCACCCTGCAGACGAGCGTTGACCGCCATACCCGAACGCTACCCGAACAGCCTGTGGTGTTCGGGCTCACCCGTCGATGTGGCCGGGTGGCTTACCGAGGCGGGAATGAAGCGCAGTCTGGCGGTCGTTGACGATGCGCCGGGCGATGCTGTCGACCGCATGGGTGATCCACATGAACGTCTGGGAGCCCTTCTCGTAGTTGGCCTCGCCGAAGGAATCGACCCGGCCCTGTTCTTGCAGCCGGTTCACTTGTTCGAACTCGGCCTCCGACTCCGGCTTGTACACCGCCAGCGTCTTGCCGCCGTTGGCCTTGACCACCGAGAAGACGGGCACATCGCTGGGACCGTCGGCGACGTAGATCATGTTCTGGAAGGGGACCCGCCGGTCTTCGTGCGCCACCTTGGCGTTCACGTCGACGTTGGGGTTCTTGTTCGTTCCCTTGTTGATTTCGAACACCGCCCTGGTCTTGGTGGTGTTGTCGAGGCTGTAGATGACGTGCGACAGGGTGCGAGTCTCGTCGAAAAGGGGTTTCTGCGTGCGATCTTCCAGGTACCCCGGCTGGGCACTCTCTTCGGCGAACTCACAGGCCCAGATCTGCTCGACGTAGGGAGCGATGGCACTGCCGAGGATCATCTGCCGCAGCCCGCTCGACACGATGTAGTGCTCGACCTCGACCCCGTGCTCGGCGAAGTCCGATGAGGCCTCGAGGCGCTTGCGGATCTGGTCGAAGAAATCGGGGAGACCGGCGTAGAACTGGATTTCGGCTCCCAGCTCCCGCAGCATGCGGTTGTTGAGCCCTTCGAACCGCCCGGACCGCACATAGGTCAAGATGTGGTGCAGATAGAGCGTGTCCGGGCCGATCAGGCCGGCCCCGCGGGCCCGGTAGAAGTCGGGAAGCCCGTCGACCTCGCGCCAGAACTCGACCGGATCGACGTCGAAGCGGCGAAACAACGGCAGCTGCAT
>JBFKDW010000089.1:0-11227 GCA_041619515.1 Acidimicrobiia bacterium | reverse complement strand
CTGTGGGTGAGCGACGCGGCAGGTCTCCATCGCTTCGAATGGGTGCAGAACTCCTTCAACCTCATCGATCAGGGTGACCAGGCCGAGATGCTGGCACTGTGCCGTGATCAGCGCCTGGGTTTCACTCCCTTCAGTCCGCTCGGCGGCGGCTGGCTGACCGGCAAGTATCGGTACGACGAGGAGTACCCGGCCGGGTCGCGTATGACCCTGCGGCCCGAGCCCTATCTCCGATTCTGGAACGAGGCCACCTTCGCCGCCATCGACCGATTGACCGAGACCGCCGCCGACCTCGGCGTGAGCACCGCCGGGCTCGCGCTCGCCTGGCTCCTCCGGCACCCGGACGTCACTGCTTCGATCGTCGGTCCCCGCCGCACCGAGCACTTCATCCCCATACGGGAGGCAGGCCGGCTGGCGTTGACACCCCCCCAATGGCGAGAGATCGGCCGGCTGTTCACCGGCGCGGAGCCGCAGTGATGGAGACGCTCGTCATCAACCAGCAGGAGGTCCGGGAGCTGCTGCCGATGGCCGCCTGCATCAGGGCGGTGCGCGAAGCTCTGGCCGGCCTGGCGCGGGGTGAGGGCATCCAGCCGCTGCGGCCGATCATGTGGCTGCCGGACCAGCTCGGTGCCCTGGGGATGATGCCCGGCTATCTCCGATCCATCGACACGGTGGGGATCAAGACCATCACCGTGTATCCGGGAAACGCAGGCACCGAGTACGACTCGCACCAGGGCTCGGTGATGTTGTTCGAGGGCACCAACGGCCGCCTGAAGGCGGTCATCGATGCGACCGAGATCACGGCGATTCGCACGGCGGCGGCCTCGGCGGTGGCAACGGATGTTCTCGCCCGGCCGGGGGAGTCGGTTCTCGCCATGATCGGCAGCGGGGTGCAGGCAGCCACGCATATCGAGGCGATGGCCGAGGTGCGGCCGATCCGGGAGGTGCGAGTCTGGAGCCGCAATCCCGGAAACGCCGAAAGGCTCGCGCATGCCGCGGCATCCGACGATCGGCGGGTCCTGGCTGTGGCCACGGTGGCCCAAGCAGTGGAGGGGGCCGATCTCGTGTGTACCACGACGTCCTCGCCCGACCCGGTCTTGCCGGGGGCACTGCTGGAGCCCGGTATGCATATCAACGCGGTCGGGGCCAGTGTGCCCTCCGCTCGGGAGCTCGACGGCGAGGCGGTGGCCCGGAGCCGCCTGTTCGTGGATCGACGCGAGTCGGCGCTCGCCGAAGCGGGGGATTTCCTGCTCGCCGAGCACGAGGGGGTGGTCGACGCCGGCCACATTCGTGCCGAGCTGGGGGAGGTCTTGATTGGGTCCGCCGAGGGGCGCAGGGATGAGCGAGAGATAACCCTGTTCAAATCGCTCGGACTGGCGGTCGAGGACATCGCCGCCGGCGACCTCGTCTACCGCAATGCGCTCGCAGCAGGGCTCGGCACCGGTCTGGAGTTGGGAGGCCGCAGGCATGGTTGACGCGAAGCCGGCGCCGATCGAGCCCATCCCGCTGTCCGAGATCGAAGCGGCGCGCGCGCGCCTGGTCGGAATCGCCGTTCGGACTCCTCTCGTCCGCCTCAACGTCGACACCGCGCCCGCCGAGGTATACCTGAAGCTGGAGAACCTGCAGCCCATCGGCGCCTTCAAGATCCGCGGTGCCGGCAACGCCATGGCAGTCGCCGATGCGGCGGCGCTCGCGGACGGGGTGTGGACGGCGAGCGCCGGCAACATGGCCCAGGGGGTCGCCTGGAACGCCCGCCGGCTCGGCATTCCCTGCTCGGTGGTGGTGCCGGACCATGCCCCCGCGGCCAAACTCGAAGCTCTGGAGAGGCTCGAGGCCCGAATCTCGAAGGTCCCCTTCGACGAGTGGTGGCAGATCATCGTCACCCACCAGTCCGATGGCCGAAGCGGCGTCTTCGTGCACCCGGTCAGCGACCGGGCGGTGATGGCCGGCAACGGGACCATCGGCCTCGAGCTGATCGAGGATCTCCCCGATCTCGACGCCGTGGTGGTTCCCTACGGCGGAGGCGGGCTCAGCTGCGGCATCGCCTCCGCGCTGCAGTCGGTGAGGCCGGAGGCGCGGGTATACGGCGCCGAGGTGGCAACCGCGGCGCCGCTGGCGGCAGCATTTGCCGCCGGTGAGCCGGTCGAGGTGGAGTACACGCCGAGCTTCGTTGACGGCATCGGATCCACCCGGGTGCTGGACGAGATGTGGCCGCTCGTGAGACGGCTGCTGGCCGGTTCGCTGGTCGCTTCTCTCGACGATGTGGCCGAGGCGGTGCGCCTGTTGGCAGTGCGAAACCGGGTCGTAGCCGAAGGCGGGGGAGCCGCCGGGGTGGCGGCCGCCCTGCCCGGCGTTGGCGGTGCGCGGAAAGTGGTGTGCATCGTTTCGGGTGGCAATATCGACGCCGCCAAGCTGTCCGCCATCCTGTCTGGGTCGCTCTAGCAAGCGGCCACGAGCGCTTTTCGGACATCTATGCCAGAATCCCGTGGATTGCACCACGTTGTTGCGCGCTCGAGCAGCCCAGTCAGGGGAGGCGGATGCCCGGATACATAGTTCACGAGGAAGACGTGGCTGCAGTCGCCGATCCCGACGACACCGTCTCGACCCGCACCACCATCGACGCCTCAGTCGGCGCCGAGCATCTCGTCCAGCGGGTGTCGCGCTACGCCACGGGCCGGTCCCTGTCCCGCCAGGCGGTCGGCCGTGACGAGGTGGCGTACGTGCTTTCGGGCGCCGGCCGGCTCTGGCTGGATGGGGACTCCCATGAGCTCAGCCCGGACATGGGCGTATACATCAGGGCCGGAGAGCACTACGAAGTCGAGAACACCCGACCGGAAGATCTCGTCCTGATATCGGTGACCGCACCCGAACCGTCGGGAGACGAGCCGCCGCCTGGACGCAAGGTCACGGTTCTCGTGGCAGACCAGCCGACGATCCCGGCGGGCAAGGATCGGGAATTCCGCTTCGTCATCAACCCCGACGCCGGCTGCCGGGATGTCACCCAGTTCGTCGGCTGGATCCCGCCGGGACGGGCGCCCACCCATCACCATCTCTACGACGAGGTCATCTACGTGCTCGACGGCACCGGAGTGCTGCACCTCGAGGGCCAGCCGGACGTGCCGATACGCACCGGCTCATGCATTCACCTTCCACCCCCGGTCCAGCACTGCCTGGAGAACACCGGTGATCGGCCGCTGCGCGTGCTGGGTGTGTTCCACCCGGCCGGCAGCGCAGCCGAGGCCTACGAACAAGACGCCGAGGAAACCGAATAGAACCCGATCGGAAGAAAGAAAGGCAATTCACTATGAGAAACAAACCCATTTGGCGGACGATGGCAGTGCTGCTGGCGCTGGCGCTGGTAGCGGCTGCCTGCGGTGGGGACGACTCCGCCGACACAACGACCACCACCTCAGGGCCGGCCGCCACCACGACCACTGCAGCCGATGCGACCACCACAACGGCCGCCGAGCCGATGGTGTGCGAAGCCACCGTCGGCTTCATGGGGCCGATCACCGGTCCGGTGGCTTTTATTGGTGAGGTGCAGCTCAACTGGTTCAAGTATGCCGTTGACACCTTCAACAGCGACATGGGCTACGACTTCGGAATTGCCGAGTTCGACACGCAGTTCGACGCGGCGCAGGCCTCGACCCTGGCGGCCCAGGTGCTTGACAACAGCGCCATCGTCGGCATCGTGGGCCCGGCCGGGAGCGACCAGGTCGACGCCGCCGGTGCGGTCTTCGAAGCCGGCGATCCGAATCTCACGTTCATCTCGCCGTCATCGACCCGGGTCGGTATCACGGCCAAGTACAACGGTCTGTTTCGCACGGTCGGCACCGACGATGATCAAGGTCCGACGACAGCTGACTTGATCATCAGTCAGGGCGGCACCAAGGTCTTCATGATCGACGACCAGTCGTCGTACTCGACCGGGCTGGCCGATTCCACGCAGGCTGCGCTCGAAGCCGGCAACGTTGAAGTCATTCGCGAGTCAGTGAGTCAGGACATCACCGACTTCTCGGCCCTGGTGAGCAACATCCCCGATGATGCTGACTTTGTGTATTTGCCTTGGCAGATTGCCGCCAATGGGCAGATCTTGGCCAACCAGATGGCCGAGCAGGGCAAGGATGCCGTGATCGTCGGCTCGGATGGAATGGATTCTGACGACTTTTCCACGCCCGGCTCGTTCATCCTCTCGTTCGTGGCCGATATCTCGGCCTTCCCCCAATCCGCAGACCTGCTGGCCGGCTACCTTGCGCAGTACCCGAACACCAATACGTTTGGGCCTCCGGTGTTCGTCGCCACCCAGGTCATACTCGAAGCAATTGACCGGGTGTGCGCCGCTGGTGAGGTTCCCTCGCGGGCGAGCGTCCTGGCTGAGGTGCGCAACACCGATTTGGCCGACTCCATCATTGGGCAGCCGATCAGCTTCACGCCGGAAGGCAACATGGTTGTGAGCCAGTGGTACGTCTTCCAGATCCAGGAGGACGGGTCGAAGGTCGGGTTCGTCGGCTAAGAGACACAACGAGCAGGAGAACAGATGGAGTTCTTTCTCCAGCAGACGGTCAACGGCCTGACGCTGGGGAGCGTGTACGCCTTGCTGGCCCTGGGCTATTCGATGGTGTACGGCGTTCTGAAGCTGCTCAACTTCGCCCACGGCGAGGTGTACATGTTCGGAGCGTTCGCGGGCTACGGGGTGCTGACGATCCTCGGTGGATCGTCAGCCCTCGTGGTCCCCGTCTGGCTGGCGATCGTGCTCATGTTTGTGGCGGCCATGGCGACGTCATCAGCCATCGGTGTGGCCCTGGAGCGCTTTGCGTATCGCCCCCTGCGCAACTCGACAAGGATCGCTCCGCTCATCAGCGCCATCGGAGCCTCGTTCTTCTTGCAGGCATCTGCCTTGCTGCTCTTCACTGCCAACTCACGCACATACAACACCCCACAGCTGATCCAAATCGAAACCGGTATCCCGTTCGGGCCGATCCGGGTGTGGATGGTGCGGTTGTTGGTCATCGCATCGGCTGCCTTGCTCATGGTCCTTCTGACCCTCTGGGTCAACCGCACCAAGACCGGCAAGGCGGTCCGGGCGGTATCTTTCGATCGCGAGGCGGCGGCCATGATGGGGATCGATGTTGACAAAGTGATCGTCATCGTCTTCTTGATCGGCTCGGCGCTCGCCGGCATTGGTGGTGTGATGGTGGGGTTGGTATTCGGGCGCATCTTTCACCTGATGGGATTCGTTGCGGGCCTCAAAGCGTTCACCGCGGCTGTGGTTGGTGGCATCGGCAGCATCCCCGGCGCCATGCTCGGTGGGCTCCTGATCGGCTTCGCGGAGGCCTACACCACCGGCTACATCTCGTCGACCTTCCAGAACCTCATCGTGTTTGGATTGCTCATCCTCGTGCTTCTCGTGCGTCCCAGCGGCCTCCTCGGTCGGCCCGAGCTGGTGAAGGTTTGATATGACGAGTCCCAACGACGAAGTCCGCATTGGTGTCGATCAATGGGTCGAACAATCAGAGGGGCGGCGGGTGCAATATTCGGGGTGGACGGCACCGGTCCGCCGGCTCTTCGACCGGCTCGCACCCGGCCCGCGACTGGGGCTGTTCCTACTTGCGGCTGCGACCTATCCGTTTCTTGTACGAGCGAGCGATGTTCGTATCGGCATAGCGATTCTGCTGCTGGCGATGGTGGCATTGGGCTTGAACGTCGTCGTAGGCTGGGCCGGCCTGCTCGATCTCGGCTATGTCGCGTTCTACGGCTTCGGTGCGTATTTCTACGCCATTGTGGCGTCCGACCAGCTTCCGGCCCATTGGCCCACTTGGATTGCGATACCGGTGATCGTGGCTGCGACGGCAATCCTCGGTGCACTTCTGAGCCTCCCGTCGCGGCGGCTGGCCGGCGACTATCTGGCGATCATGACATTGTTCTTTGCCCAGATCTTCGTTGAGCTGGTGCGAAACTTCGAGAGGTTGCCCTTCGTGGGAGACGACCTCAACCTGACCGGCGGACCGAACGGGATACCCGGGGTGAAGCCGTGGGATCTGTTCGGCTTCGAGATCAACACGTTCACCCGCCAGTACTATCTGGCCCTCATCTTCCTGGGGCTACTCATCGTCGGGCTTCACAACCTGAACTCGTCCCGCACCGGGCGAGCCTGGCGGGCGCTCCGGGAAGACACGCTGGCGGCCGAGCACATGACCACGCCGGTCAACAGGATGAAGCTGCTCGCCTTCGCCGTTGGAGCGGCCATTGCCGGCTTGACCGGGGCTATGTTCGCCGCCGTCCAGGTGGGGGTCTTCCCCAACAACTTCAACCTGTTCATCCTCATCACGATGTATGCGGCGGTCATCCTCGGTGGATCCGGCTCAATCCCCGGAGTGGTGCTGGGGGCCATCGCTATCGCATATGTTCCGGAGCTGTTGCGCGACCCCAGTAAGGCAGGCTGGCTGTTCTACGCCGGCCTGGTGGTCGTGGTATTCGTGTTGGTCAGGCGCTGGGATCGCCTCGCCGCCACGGCTGGGGGTGTCGTCGCATTTGGCTTCTTGGTGAGAGCGGTCTCCAGCAGCATCTGGGATGAGTCCACGATGGGAGAAACCAACGACACATTCTTCTCGCGTCTCGTCGACGGGTGGGTGCTGATCCTGGACGCGCAGCGCGATGTCATCACCAACTATGCCTTCGTGGCGGCCATCGCGGGTGTGTTGCTGGTAGCCGTATCCCGGGGTTGGTGGAGGATTGCCGCCCTCATACCCACTGTCTACCTCGGGATCCTGGTCTGGGAGAACAAGCTCGCCTTCCAACCGAGCGTCACCCGCCAGCTGCTCTTTGGAGCTGTGCTGGTGGTCATGATGGCGGTGCGGCCCCAGGGCCTGCTGGGGACCAAGCGAGTCGAGATCACATGAAGCCCATTCTCGAACTGCGCTCGCTGTCCAAGGCCTTCGGGGGCCTCCAGGTCATTCAGGACCTCGACCTGGTGGTGGGCGCCGGCCAGATCGTCCACGAGGGCGATCCCGTCGTCGGTGAGGTGGAAGCGATCGACGACCTCGATCTCTCGATCGCTCCGGGGGAAATCGTGAGTGTCATCGGCCCGAACGGAGCCGGCAAGACAACGCTCTTCAACCTCATCACCGGCATATACGAGCCCGATTCGGGGGACATCTTGATGGACGGCCGGAGCATCGTCGGCCTCTCACCCGCCGAGATCGCCAATCTCGGTATTGCCCGGACATTTCAGACGCTGCGGGTCTTTCTCAACATGACCGTGAAAGAGAACGTCATGGCCGCCGCCTACGGAGACTCGAAGGCCCGCATCTGGCAATCGGTGCTGCGCACCCCGGCCGCCAGGCGCGAAGAACGCCAGATCGCCGACCTCGCCGAACGCAAGCTCGCCTTCTTCGGTGAGCGGCTGATGGGCTACCGATGGGACCAGCCCGCCTACAGCCTCTCCTACGCCAACCGGCGCCGACTCGAGATTGCTCGTGCGATGGCGACGAATCCCCGCCTGCTGATGCTCGACGAGCCGGCCGCCGGCATGAACCCGGCGGAAACCCACGAGATAGCCGAGCTCATCGGCGAGATTCGCGACGAGACTGGCTATTCGATTCTCGTCATCGAGCACGACATGCACGTGGTGGAAGGCATATCCGATCGAGTCATCGCGCTCGACCATGGTGTCAAGATCGCCGAGGGGACCTTCGACCATGTGGCGACCGACCCGCAAGTCATCGAGGCCTACCTCGGCTACGGGGCGGCGGATCGAAAGTGACGAAGCCGTGAACGACCGCCCGCCGCTGCTCGCACTGACCGATGTCAACACCTATTACGGGCAGATCCACATCCTCCAGGGCATCTCGATGAAGATCCGGCCGGGGGAGCTGGTGTGCCTGCTGGGTGGGAATGCTTCGGGCAAGTCCACAACCCTCAAGACGATCCTCGGCATCGTCACCCCCCGCTCCGGCACGGTCGAGTTCGACGGCGAAGACGTCACCAACAAGTCGACCAGCTTCCGTATCGGTCACGGGATGGCCATCGTCCCCGAGAACCGCCGGCTGTTCGCTCCGATGACGGTGCTCGAGAACCTGGAGATGGGGGCATACCTGCGGGAGGATGATTTCGCCGAGGATCTCAACGACGTGTACGAGCTGTTTCCGGTGCTCGCCGAGCGGCGCAACCAGCTGGCGGGAACGTTGTCGGGAGGCGAACAGCAGATGGTGGCGATGGGACGGGCGCTCATGTCGAAGCCCAAGCTGCTGCTGATGGACGAGCCATCCATGGGCCTGGCGCCAATCCTCGTCGAACAGAGCTTCGAGATCATCCAGCGGGTCCATCGCGCCGGGGTGTCGATCCTCGTCGTAGAACAGAACGCCAACATGGCGCTGTCGATCGCCGACCACGGGTACGTGCTGGCGACCGGGCGGATCGTGCTGGCAGACGAGGCTGCCGTGCTATCGGAGCACGAAGACCTCAAGAAGGCCTATCTTGGTCGGTGACCGAGCACCAGGAGCACCGATGAGCACGCCTCTTCCCGGGCCATTCCGTGATCGCTTTCCTCTGCTGGCCCATGCGGTGTACACCAATAGCTGCTCGCAGGGCGCCCTCTCGGTCGATGTGCGCCGGGCGTATGAGCAGTACCTGGCGGACTGGGATGCCAAGGGGGCACCCTGGGACCTGTGGGTGGAGCGTGCCGAGTCTGCTCGCTCGCGGGTCGCCCGCCTGCTCAACGCCACGGCCGACGAGGTGGCGATCACCACCTCCGTGTCGGCCGGGGTCAGCTCTCTGATGAGTGGCCTCAAACACCCGGAGGGCCGCACCAAGATCGTGATGAGCGACTTCGAGTTCCCAACCATCGGCCAGATCATGCACGCCCAGGAGCTACTCGGGGTGAAGGTCGTCCATGTGCCGGCCGCTCCGGATGTGACCATCCCGCTCGACCGGATGGCCGAGGCGATCGACGAAGAAACGGCCCTGGTCGCCATCACCCACGTGTGTTTTCGCAACGGGAGCAAGACCGACGTGAAAGAGGTCATCCGGCTGGCGCACGAGGCGGGTGCCCGGGTGCTGCTCGACTCTTTTCAGGCGGTGGGGGCCATCCCCATCGACGTGCAAGACCTCGACGCAGACTTCGTTACCGGTGGAACCCTCAAATATCTGCTCGGCTCTGCGGGGCTGGCGTTCCTCTACTGCCGAGCCGATCTGCTTGCCGACATCACTCCCACACAGACCGGCTGGTTCGCGGACGAAAACATCTTCGACATGGACATCCACGACTATTCCCCGTCGCCGACCGCTCGAAAATTCGAGAGCGGCACCCCGCCCATCCCGAATATCTACGCGGGAATCGCCGGCATGGACCTCATGGAGGAGATCGGCATCGCCGAAACCGAGCGGCACGTTCAGCGGCTGACCCAGCAGCTGGTCGACGGTCTCGATCGCATCGGCGCGGGCATGGTCACGCCGCGCGATCCGTCCAAGCGCGGGCCTCTGATCGCCGTGGCCACCAGCGACGAAGTGGCCATGGTTCGGGCGCTGGCCGAAGACGGCATTCTCACCAATCCCCGCGACGGCAACATCCGGCTGTCATGGCATTGCTACAACTCCGAGGAGGACGTGGAAGCCGTGGTGGCCGGCCTCGAGCGTCACTCCCACCTGCTGGCCGGCTAGGCCACCGCGGTCGCCTCCAGCTCGACCAGCAGCTCGGGGAATGCCAGCCGGGCCACGCCGAGCAGCGTCGAGGTGTAGCGGGCTCCCGCTTCGGTGAACCGGGCGAGGAGACCGTAGTGCTCGAGGAGAAGGTCGACGTCGGTGGTGTAGACGTTGAGGCGCACGATGTCGGCGGGTGTCATGTCGGCGGATGCGAGCACGGCCTCGATGTTGTCGAGTGATTTGTTCACCTGGCCGGCCATGTCACCGGCGTGGACGAGCTGGCCCTCGTCGTCCAGTGAGACCTGCCCCGCCAGGTAGAGGGTGCGCCCGCCGGTCACCTCGTGGCCGTGATTGAAGCCATACGCCTCCTGCCAGGTCCAGGGGTTGATGACGCGCCGTTCCATGGCTGGTTCCTCCTCGTGATCGGGTCCTTCCGACGCTACTCGCACGCCCGACTCAGTTCACGCAGAACTCGTTGCCCTCCGGGTCGCGCATCACCGTCCAGGTCGCATTGGGACTGGAATGGCGCTCCACGATCTGGGCGCCGAGCCCGACGAGCTCCTCCACCGTGGCGGCCATGTCTTCTGAATTGAGGTCGAGGTGCATGCGGTTCTTGGCGACCTTGTCCTCCGGCACCGCCTGAAAGGCCAGGCGGATGTCTCCCTGCCCGGGAGCGAGCCGGACGAAGTCACCCCAGTTGTCGGCAATCTCGAGGCCGGTGGCCGCAGACCAGAAGGCCGCCAGCCGGCCGGGGTCGTGGCAGTCGAAGGTGATGTGTTCTATGTTCAGCCGCACCGATCCTCCTCAGCTCGGCGTCCAGAATCCTGCGTGGGCCTTGGCCGCCTCCTCCTCGAGAGCCGGGCCGAGCACCTCGATGCCATCGGCCGCGGTCAGCAGCCGGCGGCTCCCCATCCCATGTATGGGAGCATCCGGGCGATTGGAGAAGAACGACATAAGGCCCTCCACGGAAAGCGCGAAAACTATCCGTCCGATCCCGGCCCAGAAGATGGCGCCGGAGCACATGGCGCATGGCTCACAACTCGAGTACAGCGTATGGGAAGCCAGCTCGTCGGGCGTCCAGCGGGCGCCGGCGATGCGGACCAGGTTGGTCTCGGCATGGGCGGTGACATCGCGCTCGGCGCTTACCGTATTCTCGGCCTCGGCGACGACGCCTCCGGCGGAGTCGACCAGGATGGCCCCGAAGGGGTGGTTACCGTGCGCTCGCGCCCGCTCAGACACCTCGATTGCGAGGCGCAAGCGTTGGAGGTCGGCCGGGTCCATGCCGCGGCTAGGCCCCGGCCCGGGCCGGTGGGTCCTCCCCGTGACCTTCCTTCCAACTGATGATGGTGTTGCGAAGGACGCCGAGCTTCTCGATCCCGGCGTCCACCACGTCGCCCGGCTTCAGATACCACGCTTCCGGGTCATCGCTGAAGGCGGCGACGCCGGACACCGTTCCGGTGGAGATGAGGTCTCCCGGGCTGTAGCCGAGCGCCGAATAATGGGCGACGATCTCGGGGATCGACACCCACATGTTCCTCGTGTTCGAAACCTGGCGGTCCTCCCCGTTCACCTGCAGCAGCATGTCGAGGTT
>JBFKDW010000088.1:0-11297 GCA_041619515.1 Acidimicrobiia bacterium | reverse complement strand
TCACGGGAGAGTGGCGGCCTCGCTGGCGGTGACCACGGGTGTGCACCAGGGAGTGGACGTGATCAAGGCGTTGCTGGCCGGCGCCGACGTGACCATGACCACCGCCGCCCTGCTGCGTCACGGCCCCGGCCACGCCGGCCGTCTGCGGGACGAGCTGCGCCAGTGGCTGGCCGAGGGCGAGTACCAGTCGGTCTCGCAGATGCGGGGCAGCCTCAGCCAGCTGAACGCCCCCGACCCGGAGGCCTTCGAGCGGGCCAACTACATGCGGGCCCTGGTCACCTTCGCCCGTCCGGTGCCGTGAGCCTCAGACCGACGCCGAGGCGGAGCTGACCCCCAGCGCGGCCTGGGCGGCGGCCAGGCGGGCGACGATCACCCGGGGCGGGCTGCACGACACGTAGTCCAGGCCGATCTCCTGGCAGATCCGGATCGACTCGGGGTCGCCGCCGTGCTCACCGCACAGACCCACCTCCAGCGCCGGGTTGGCCCGCCTTCCGTCCCGGGTTCCCACCTCTACCAACCTGGCCACTCCTTTGCGGTCGAGCGTCTGGAATGGGTTGGTGGCGTAGATGTGCTGGTCGAGGAAGAGGGGCAAGAACGTCCGGTCGGCGTCGTCACGACTCAGCCCGAAGGTGGTCTGGGTGAGGTCGTTGGTCCCAAACGAGAAGAAATCCGCCACCTGGGCGATGTCCCCGGCGGTGAGGGCCGCCCGCGGGAGCTCGATCATCGTTCCCACCGGCAGGTGGGGCGCCCCGTCGGGGAAGGCCGCCTCCACCTCCCGCTCGATCATCTCCCGCACCCTTCGTAGCTCCTCATCGGTCGAGACCAGCGGCACCATGATCTCGAGGCGGGGATCGCCTCCGGCCGCCAGCCGTTGGGCCACCGCCGCCAGGGCGGCTCGCACCTGCATCAGGTACAGCTCCGGCATCACCAACCCCAGCCGGACCCCTTCCGAGCGGTCCCCCTTCCGGGCCTCCCCCGGGCTCCCCTCCGCCCGGGGCCCCACCCCCGCAGGATCGGCCGCGTCGCCGGCGCGGATTCCTCATCCCACTGGTGATCATCCTGATCCTGGCATCGGCGGCCATCGCTGCGGTCGTCGTCCTCACCGGCGGCGACGAGGAGGGACCCGACCTGTCCGAGGTGTTTGCAGAACCGGTCACCTTCCCTGGCATCGACGCCTTCTCGGGAACCATGGTGCCCACCGAGGCGAGCATCCCGGCCGGCGACGACGGAACCATCGCCCGCATCGTTGCGCTGCTCAACCCACCCATCGGGAGCCTCTCTGAGATCGATTTCCCCGAGTTCGAACTGCCCGGGACCGGCATCCCACCCACGCTGGTGCCTGATGAGACCACCACCACGGCAGCGCCGATCGTCACGACGCTCGCCGGCTCCTCCCCCGGACTGTATGGCGGAACCAACCTCATCGATGCCTGCAGCAAGGAGCAGCTCATCGATTTCCTCTCCGAGAACACGGCCAAGGCCCAGGCGTGGGCAGACGTGCAAGGGATCTCGCTCGACGCCCTTCCCGCCTACATCAACGGGCTCACCGACGCCATCCTGCAGGTGGACACGCGGGTGGTGAACCACGGGTTCCGAAACGGCGTCGCCAACCCCATCAACTCGGTCCTCCAGGCCGGCACCGCAGTTCTCATCGACACCTTCGGGGTTCCCCGCACCCGTTGCATGTGCGGCAACCCGTTGCTGCCCGCCGTTGAGCTGGCTGCGGGAGCCACCGTCTCGGGCACCACCTGGCCGGGTTTCTCCCTCGCCGGCGCCGTGGCCGTGTCGGCGGTGGCCGAGGTGGCCGACTTCAACCTGGTCGACATCCTCACCGGACGGAGCTTCACCAAGCCGGCGGGGTCGGACTCGACGCCCCCGACCACCATCGCCAGCACGACGACCAGCACCATCGCCTCCACTACCACAACCCTCGGTACCGGCGATGTGCAGGTCACGTTGCGGTGGAGCGGCGATGCCGACCTCGACCTGCACGTGATCGACCCCGACGGCAGCGAGATCTATTACGAGGTGGCATCCTCTCCCTCGGGTGGGGTGCTCGACGTCGACGCCGTCCCCGAATGCGGCGTGGAGCTGGGTGATCATGCCGAGAATGTCTTCTGGCCGGAAGGCGGGTCGATCAGCGGGACGTATCAGGCCTTCGTCGTCCACTTCGACATCAGTTGCGTCGAAACGGCTTCCTACGAGCTCGAGATCAAGATCGACGGCGAAGTGGTCGTCGACGACTCGGGAACACTGGCGGCAGGTGAGCAGTCCGAACCGATCAGCGCCGTCGGCGGCGGCTGATGGACACAGCGGCAGCCATCGGGCCGCTTCATCTGGAGGCTGGGACCGAACAGCGGGATCTGCGTCCGGGAGACCGTGTGATCGTCGGCCGTGATCCGGGTGGGGGCATCGTCGTCGACGACCCCCGGGTGTCGCGGCGCCATCTGCAGGTGTCTATGGTCGGTGGCGGTTGGATCGTCGAGGACCTGGGCAGCAGCAACGGGACGTTCTGCGACGGGAAACCGGTCCAGCACATGACCGTGGGGGGCCCGTGCCGGCTCCGCCTCGGCGACCCGAGCGCGGGCCCGGAGGTGGTGCTGCTGCCGGCAGCATCCCCGCCCCGGCCGGGTGACACCCTCGGTGATCTCGGCGCCCCCGAGGCCCTGCACCGCCCGACGACCCGGAAGACCACGATCGGTCGAGATCCCGCCAACGACATCGTGCTTCCCGATCTGATGGTGTCACGCAGCCACGCCGAGCTGCTGGTACACGGCCCGGGCACTTACGAGATTGTCGACCTCGACAGCCACAACGGGACCTTCGTCAACGGACGGAGGGTGTATCGAGTCGAGCTGCAGGTCGGGGACCAGGTCCGGATCGGACGACACACCCTCGTCGTCACCCCGGAGGGGCTCACCGAGTTCGAGGAGCGGGGCGGGGTCGCCTACGCCGCGTCCGGGCTGACGGTTCGCACCAAGAAGGGCACCGTCATTCTGGATGGCATCAGCTTCGCCCTCGACGGGTCCAGCTTCCTGGGGGTGGTCGGACCCTCGGGATCGGGCAAATCCACGCTGGTCAAAGCCTTGACCGGCCAGCAACCGGCCGGCGCCGGCGCAGTGTTCTACGCCGGGCGCGACCTGTACCAGGAATTCGACCATCTCCGGCGCCTCATCGGCTTCGTCCCGCAGGACGACGTGCTGCACATGGGCTTGACCGTCCAGCAGACCCTCGACTACGCCGCCGAGCTGCGCTTCCCCCCAGACGTGTCCAAGAGCGAACGTTCCGCCCGCGTCGGCGAAGTTCTGGAAGAGCTCGGGCTCACCGCTCGCCGCCAGGTGGTGGTCTCGGACCTGTCCGGCGGCCAGCGCAAGCGAGTGAGCGTGGCGCTCGAGCTGCTGACACAACCGTCCCTGCTGATCCTCGACGAGCCGACCTCAGGGCTCGATCCGGGCTACGAGCGGTCGCTGATGGAGCTGCTGGCCGGGCTGGCGCGAGCCGGCCGCACCGTGGTAGTGGTCACCCACAGCGTGCAGAGCCTCCACCTGTGTGACCGGATCCTATGCCTCGCCCCGGGGGGTCGAATGGCCTGGTTCGGGCCACCCGAACGGCTGAACTCGTACTTCGAACGCGGCGACTACCAGGAGGTGTTCTCCGACCTGACGCTGATCGACGGGACCGAGTGGCAGCAGCGATTCCTCTCCCACCCTGACTACGCCGATTTCGTGGTGACACCACTCTCTCGCTACCAGGCCGACCCCACCGCCCCTCGCCCCCCGACCCGCCTGCCGCGCTGGGCATGGTTTCGCCAGTTCTCGGTGCTGATCAGGCGCTACCTGGCAACGCTCGCCGCCGACCGCAGGACCCTGGTGCTCATGGCCGGCATGGCGCTGGCGATGTCGCTGCTGATGCTGGTGGCCCTGCCCGCCGGGGAGCTGGGCCTGATCTCCCTGCCACGGGTCAGGCTGGTATCAAAGGCGCCGCTCGTTCTTCTCACCCTGGTCCTCGGGGCCACGCAGCTGGGTGCCTTCAACGCCATCCGTGAGATCGCCAAGGAGCTGCCCCTCTACCGCCGGGAACGAGCGGTCGGACTCTCGATCTCGGCCTACGTCGCCTCCAAGACGGTGGTGCTGGGAACCATCACCGCCGTCCAGGTCGTGCTGCTCACCCTGATCGGCGCAGCCCGTCAGAGCGGCCCCACCGAGGCGGTGCTGTTCGGGTGGGCCCGGGGCGAGTTCATCCTCGTGATGGTCCTGACCGGCCTCGCGGCGATGGCGCTCGGCCTGCTGGTGTCGGCATCGCTCAACACGGTCGACCGGGCAATGACGATGCTCCCGGTGATCCTGATCTTGCAGATGGTGCTCGCCGCCGGCGGCATCTTCCCCGAGTTCACCGACAAGCCCGGTCTGCTGCAGGCAAGCTACATTTCGAGCGCCCAATGGGGCTTCAGCGGCTCGGCGGCCATTTCGGACCTGAACGACCTCCAGCGGCTGAGCACCCTGGCGGCCGACATCCCGATCGTCGACCTCTCCCGGCCCTTCGAGTTGGCGGACCAGCTGCTCGACGTGTCCGGCGGGCCCGCCCGGTTCAGCCACAATGCCACCGCCTTGCTGGGAGCGATCGTGGCGCTCGGTGTGATCACCGCAGTCTGCCTGGTGGCCACTGCCCTGGTGCTCCGCCGCCACGACGGCGGATAGCCGCGCCCGCCCTCGCCGTACACTCTCCCGGTGACCGATACTGCTCCAGCCGGGCGGGACACACTCTCGGTGCGGGGAAAGAACCTGGTCGACGAGCGCCCGATGCCCGCCTACGTCGACGAGCATTTCGCCCGGGTCGAAGATGCCTGGGATCCCGCTACCAACCCGGACGGCTATGTGGCCATGTGCATCGCCGAGAACATGCTGGTATGGGATCTCCTGGCGCCGAAGATGACGGCCGGCCGCCGGATCCCCCCGCGCGCCGTCGCGTACGACGCCATGACCGGGGCGCGGTCGTTCCGGGAAGCGTTGGCCGCCTTCTTCGAGCGCCGGATCTTCCACCGGCCGGTCGATCCCGACCATGTCATTGCGCTGGCCGGAGCGGGAACGGTGCTGGAGATGCTGTTCTATGCCATCGCCGACCCCGGGGACGGGGTCCTCATCCCCACTCCGAGCTACAGCGGCTTCTGGCCCGACCTCGAGACTCGCGACCGGCTCGAGGTCATTCCCGTGCACACAACTGCCGCCACCGGCTTCGAGTTGACGATCGACCTGCTCGACGCCGCCCTGGAGAAAGCAACGCTCCCCGTCAAGGCGCTGCTGTTCACGTCTCCCAACAACCCGCTGGGGCGCGTCTATCCGCCGGGACAGCTCGACGAGGTGATGGCGTGGGCGGACCGCCACGGTCTCCACCTGATTTTGGATGAGCTGTTCGCCCTCTCGGTGTTCGGTGACGCCACCTTCGTGAGCGGCGCCAGCCGTGGTGCATCGCTCGGGCCGCGCACCCACCTGGTGTGGGCCTTCAGCAAGGACTTCGCCGCCAGCGGCCTTCGCTGCGGGGTGCTGGTGTCGGAGAACGAAGCTGTGCGACGGGCAGTGGACGGCCTCGCCTATTGGGCTGCCGTATCCGGTGAAACCCAGTTCCTCCTGGAACAGATGATCGTCGACCAGGCCTGGGTCGACGGATTCGTCGGCGAGAACCGCCGGCGGCTGAGTGCGGCGTACGCGGCGGTGACCTCGTCACTGGAAGCAGCCTCGATCCCCTACCTGCCCGCCCAGGGCGGCTTTTTTCTTGTGTGTGACCTGCGTCCGTTCATGGAAACGGTCACCTGGGATGCCGAACACGAGCTGTGGCGCTGGCTGCTCGACACCGTCAACGTCAACCTGACACCCGGCGCCGACTGCCATATCGGCGAGCCCGGCTTCATGCGCCTGGTGTTTGCCAGCGAGCGAACCGAGGCGGTGGTGGCCGGCGTTGCGCGCATGGGCAAGGCGCTCGCCGCCCGGGCGGCGGACCGCTGATGCCCCGGCGGCTGGCGTGGCTGGCGGCGGCGGTGCTGATCGCCGCCTGCAGCAGCGGAGCGCCCTCGGAGGATCTGGCCAAGCCGCGGGATCCGGCGTCGGTGGCGGCCGGGGCCGTCCTGTACGAGATGAACTGTTCCCAATGCCACGGTCCCGATCTCGAGGGCGGTCGCGTACCGGGCGGTGGCGTCGCACCGTCGCTCGCCTCCAAGGTCGGATTCAGCGATGCCGCGCTCATCGAAGTGGTCAAGCGGGGCCGCGGCCTGCAGATGCCGGCATTTGCTTCCCAGCTGGAGGAAGGCGAGATCATCTCGATCATCGACTTCGTGCGCAGCGTGCAAGCCGCCCAGGTGGAATAGCTTCGGGTCACTCCTCTTCCGAGACCGGCTCCTCCTCGTCCTCGGTGGACCGGCCGAGCAACCGGCCGACTACCCCGCCCACCGATCCCTCCACCCGCTCCACCGTTGCTTTCGCTCGCGGCCCCAGCCGCCGGGACTCTTCTTCGACGAGAGCGTCGGCTGCGGCACGGAAGCTGACCGAGCCCCTATCGGGGAACAGGCTCTGCCGCCGCTGATGGACCCACAGATAGAGATCGCTGATGGGAGAGCGGGGCAACAGCTCGTTCAGGCCGGCACGCTCCAGCTCGCGCACGTTCTTCAGATACACGTTGTCGTACCAGTCGGCGGCCACCGCCTCCTTGGAGAGCACCTCACCGCGCTCTTGCAGGAGGTGATACCCGTGTACCTCGAGGTTCTCGAGCAGCTGGACGTATCCCACCGGTCTCGAAAAGTCGATGCGTGCATCGGGTCGGACCCGCCCCAGCCCGGACTGCTGCATGAACAGCCGCTTCTGCTGGAGATGAACGATGGTGGCGAGGTCCGTGCCGGGCTCGAGGTCGTACGGCGAGTGAAGCTCGGTGATGTCCGCATCGATGAACTCGATTCCCCGTGCCTTGGCGACTCCCACCCGATGATGCCCGTCGATCACGAAGTAGGTGTTGTCGACCTGATACACCTCGATGGGGGGGAAATCCCCCATGGGAAAGGCTCGCTCGACCTGCTCCCAGCGGCGCTTCACCCGGTCGGTGCGCGGGCGGAACTCCTCGTCGAAGTCACCACCCTTGTCGACCGAACCGACGATCTGATCGACTCGGATGGCCCTGACCCCCACATACGACTGCTGGAACAAGGCCAGGCGACCCTGCACGTCATCGAGTTCGAGCAGCGTCTCGGGCTGCTGGCCGCGCACCATCTTGGCGATGCGGTGCATCGATTCCTGCCAGCGAGCCCGGTCGTAGGTGTCCAGGGGGTACCAGGTCACAGCTCCAACTCCAGCACCTTGTGGGGAATGACGTTCACAATCGTGGTTCCGCCGAGGCGGCGGTCGGGCTTGGCGAACCCGTGGGGATGGATATGTCCATGGAGCATCAGGCGGGGCTGGAGCTTCTCGAGCAAAGGGATGAACGCGGCGAAGCCCTGGTGGGGGCCTGCGCCGTCATCGCCCATTCCCTGCGGCGGAGAGTGCGTGATGAGCACATCGACCGCCTTTCGACGCAGACGCGCCTGGAACGCCAGGCGCCGGGCCCGCGCCGACATCTGGCGCTGGGTGTACTGGTTGGGGCCCGGGCGGTAGCGAACAGAGCCCCCGAGGCCGGCGACCGTGAGCCCGTTGACGGTGACGATGCGAAGGTCGGCGTTGATGCCGGGCGGTGGTCCGACTCCTCCGTCTTCGCCGTCGTCGCCGCCCGCCTCCCCCCAGATGTCCTCGAAGCCTGACTCCGGGCGGGATTTCGCCGGCCGGCGACGCATATCCGGGTCGTGGTTTCCGGGAACGAAGATGAGCGAAGCATTCGCCGCCGACGAGATGAAATCCAGATAGTCGGCGCCGAGATCACCGCATGACAACACGAGATCGGGGCGCAGGTCGCGGAGCCGCTCGACCGTCAGCGAGCGGTCGGTTTCGTCGGCAATGGCGAGGATCCGCATCGCAGATGAGTGTATTGAGAGTGCGTCGACGGGCAGGCCGCCCCGGCTCACCCCCGGAGGCCGGACCAATTACGAGGCCCGGGCGGCGATGGGGGTGAGGTAGCTCGCCAGCTCCGCCTTGCATTGGTCGAGTGATTCGATGACGTAGAGGTGGTCGTGCTGTTCATACATGACCTTGTCGACGCCCAGCACGTTCGCCACGCTGAAGGGCTCATACTCCAGCTTGCCCTCGGCGGCGTTCGTGAACTCGTCACCCCCGGACATGAGACCGGTGCCGAACACCTTGAGAACGCCGTCCTCCTCGATCATCCCGAATTCGGTCGAGTACCAGGCAAGGCGCTTGATGTTCTCTTTCTCCTCGTCGCTCTCGGCGGCAAGGTAGGCGGGGGCAAACATCTCCTGGAGCTCGGCGTACTCGGGAAGCATGAAGAACGGCAGGTGGCCGAAAATGTCGTGAAACATGTCCGGCTCCGGTGTCCAGTCGAGCTCCTCCCAGGACCGCATGTAGTTGGTGATGAGGAACTCCTTGCGGTCGAAAAACCGGTACCACTCGTCGGCGTCGGTGAAGCGGACGTCGGTCCGGACCACCGTCCAGCCGGTTGCGTCCGGAATCTTCGAGTTGAGATGGTCGAGCGTCGGGATGGTGTCGGCGGGAAGCTCGAGCTTGTCGAAGCCCTCCAGGTAGAGGGCACTGGCGTGGCGGCGCACCTTTGGTTCCTGGCGACGGTACAGCTCCGCCCACGTCTTGTGCTGGTCGGGCGTGAAGTCGATGTCCATTGCTACCTCCCCTTCACAGGGAATTTAGCTGAGCCTGTTGGCTGGTTGGTACACCGTGTCGGGCATTGCCACCCGTTCGGTCCGGAAGAATTGAAAGAAGGACCAGGTCGACGCTGCGGTCAAGAGGTGCCACACCGCGTGGGCCTGGATGAGCGAGTCGGGCCGGCACCAGGCATGATCGGCGGTGCCGGTCAGCCAGATGGAGTAGGCGAGGAGAAACAATCCCACGCCCAGCCAGAACCAGGGGATGTAGCGCCGGCCTGCCGGGGGAGGATGGGTGGCCAGCAGGCCGGGAATCCAGAACACCACCACCCACCAGTGCCCGGCCGGGTCGGCCAGCATCTCGCCTGGAGTGATGGCGAACACCCAGGCAACGGCAAACCCGACGAAGCCCGACCAGAAGCGGAGGGCCGGAGACCAGTAGCGGTAGAGAACCTCTGAGATGATCCACAGGGGAATCGAGATATCGAACAGGTCCAGGCCGATCCCGAGGTCGGGAGCAATGAACCAGTAGCCGGCTGCGTAGATGGCCAGGAGCGCGCCGTACACCGTGAAGAATTGCGACGGCGTCCACCGCCCGAGAGCCGAGAGGTTGTAGAGCCAGGGAACGAGGATGAAGGCGACCATGGACACGTTGTCGATCCAGGCGCCGAAGAAGGTGTGGGTCCCATGCATCACGGCCGAGCCGGGGCCGAGGAAGACCACCGCAGACGCATACAAAAGGGCGACGGGCGTGTGGCCGGTGAAATGATTCGGGATCCCGGTGTCGCGGTCGCGTGCCAGCACTCGGAACATAGCCAGGCCCGCCACCACGAACCCGAGGTTGCCGAGGGCGTTGATCGGCTCGCGCAACAGCCCGTCGTGCACGCGCTCACACCAGCGGGAGATCTCCCCAATCGCCTGCTCGTTTTCGGCCGGAGATCCCCAGCCGTTGAGGCCGAAGGCGACGTACAGTGCCGTGAAAACGAGCACCGCACCGATCGCCACTCGGTAGGGCTTCATGTGAACACGGTACCAACCCATCTTGGCACCCGTGCCCGGCCGGAGCCTCACCTCAGGAGGCAGCGCTCCTGAAGTACTCCCAATCCGATCCGCGCAGCGTCCACGTCCCCCATCGGGAGTAGTTGGGGGGAGACGAGGTCAGCTGGCTGGTCGTCGAAAAGTCGACCCGCGCCCACAGCGCCCCATCGGCCAGCACGGCCACCTGGTACAGCTTCCCGGACATCGACCGAGCGCTGTTCTGGTTGCTTTGCCCCGCGAACAGGAATCGGATGGGACTGAACAGCCTTCCCGGGTTCTCGATGGCTCCCGGCTCGCCCAATTGTGTCCACTCCACAGCCGAATAGCTGTTCTCGGCGTCGGAGGACGTGTAGAACGCCGCCTCCCCGGTGGTGAGGTTCAACACGTAGCGCAGCCACAGCCGTTCCCCGGCGTCGGCGGCGACGGGCTGGGTCGACGTGACCCTCGTCAATTCACCCGTGCTCAAGCGGACTCCCCCTTGGAGGCGGCCGTCGCGCAGCACGGCCAGCTCGAGGCGATTCCCGGCGGCTCCCAGCACCGCCTGGTCGGTTTCTGGGGTCCAATCGTCGAGCGTGACCCACCCTCTCAGATCGATCACGTCGGTGCCGGCCGGCAGGCTGAGGCTTCGCTCCGCGTACGAGCCGGGTACTCCCGTGAAGCGGACATAGCCGCGCTCGGGTACCAGCTCGAGGGTGATCGTTTGGTCGACCCCGTCCACAGGCAACTCATACGAGCGTGTCGCAGCGTTCGACCAGGCGGCGAACTCGTAGCTGGTGTCATCGATCGTCTGGACCGGGTCGGCGGTGACTGAGAGGCTGTCTCCCACAATCGCGTCGATCGCAAACGGAGTCTCGGCCGCCACGTCGCCGACCTGGATGACCGCACCCGGCCGGTTGGACGCGAAGCCGATGGTCACCATCTGGGGGGCAAACGGCATCGAAGCGGCTCCGGTCAGGCCGCGCCCGTCGGTGTACGTGGCGCGGAGCTCGAAGTCACCCGTCAGGACCGCACCTGCGCCGTCGGCAACGAGGGCGGCCGGATTGCCGCGAGCGCCGGCGACCACCTGCGATTCGCAGGATTGTTCAGTCGAACAGGTGGTGTGCACCAACTCCCACACCAGCGCCGACTGGTCGACGGCCTCATCATCGCTCACGGTGGCCTCGACTTCGACGCTCTCACCGATCCCCCACGCTTCCGACCCGGGCGGTTGGATCTCAACCAGCGGCGCCAGGTTTCCACCGGCATAGCCCGGGGCCGCTCCCCCGGTGAGGCGGTGTTCCGGAACCTCGTAGTTGAACACCTCCTGTGACTCGAGGTTGATGGCGAGCAGCCCCGACCCGTCGGGCCCGAAGGCAAACAAGGAATCCTCATCTGATGATTGGGTGAACCCGTCACACGGGGCCTGCACGAGAGTCTCAGCTACGGACGCGTCGGGTGCCCGAAACCAGAACGACACGCCGGTCAGCTGCGACAACGCGAACACATCGCCGTTCGCTCCAATGGCGATGTCGTCGAC
>JBFKDW010000087.1:0-11752 GCA_041619515.1 Acidimicrobiia bacterium | reverse complement strand
GCGGTCGGTGACCACCAACCCGGTGGGGGTGTATAAGTTCCGGGCCGCTCCCGGCGAATACCGGCTGCGAATCATCGTCCCCGGTGGCTTCACCCTCACCCTGCCCAATCAGGGCACCGATGATGCCCGCGACAGTGACTTCGACCCTGCCACCGGCTGGTCCGATCCGGTCATCGTCCCCGAAGCCGCCACCACCAAGATCTGGGACGCCGGGCTCACCACCCCACCCATTTAGGAGACTCGAATCGGCCTGCCGGACTCATCGACACCACCGCTTCGGAAACAGGGCGAGGCCGGTGGCGGAGTCGTTGACGCGCCGGCCGGACCTACTGAATACGGGTCAGGACGCAGAAGTGCCCGTAGGCGGTATCCGGCACGAACGCCTCGTAGGTACCCGCATGGGCGTTGACGAACTCGTCGACGGCCTGCTTGGCGCCGGCGGAGAAATACCCGTAGTCGTCGACGATGACGACGGCGCCGGTGGGAAGACGGGGGTGAACGAATGCCAACGCATCGCGGATCGGCTCGTAGAGGTCGAAATCGATGTAGGCGAACGAAATCGCATCGGGTCCGGGAGTGGCGGGCTCGTTCCTGAAGAAGCCCTTCACCAGGCGGTACCGGTCGAACGGCGTGGGGAGGTTCCGGAGGCGATGGCGAACCACGTCCTCCGAGTACGCCATCTTGCCCCGGTAGGCACCCATCGAGCCGAGGCCGAAAACGTCGTCGATGAGGACATCTTCCTTCGTCGGCGCCGGGAGCCCTTCGAACGAGTCGTACAGCCACAGCGTCTTCGACGTCGGATGCAGCTCGTTGGCCAGCAGGGCCGACGTTGCCCCCTGGGCGACTCCGAACTCGCAGACGTCCCCGTCGTATTGCAGGGCGGCGTGGAGCCCGGCGACGATGTAGAGGCCCTCGGTCACGGTCGTGCCGATCAGGTCGGCGAGGAGCGGGATGCGGTGTGCGGTGTCGGGCAGCTCAAGCTTCTCCGCACGAGTGACGGCTGTGGCGATCTGGCGGGCGTCGGACTCACGGCGCTGACGCATCGCCCGGGCCCGCACGACGGTGAAGCCCGACTTCTCGGCCACCCGGCCGACGTATTCCTTGATCTTCACCGGGGTGGTTCCTTTCGATGCGACCCTGCACTATATCGACGCCGGTGCCCGACAGAATCCGTCGGCCGCGTAGACCCGCACAGCCGCAGCCACCGGACCGGCCACCGACAGCGCGCTGGTAGTGTGACCCCATATGCGTAACGACGCCCTCATCGAGGCGCCGATCATCATCCTGGGGGCGCCGAGGTCCGGCACCAGCGTATTCGGTGAGACCCTCTCAGAACATCCGGACGTCTTCTATGCGAACGAACGACGGTTCCTGTGGCGGTATGGAAACGACCGCAAGTCGGACATGTTGCGGGCCTCAGACGCCCGACCCGCGGTCGTCGAATACATTCGCGATGAGTTCGCCCGGCTCGTTGGCGAAGCGGGCCGGCGGCGGCTCGTCGAAAAGCAGCCGGCAAACTCGCTGCGGCCCGGATTTGTCGATGTCGTCTTCCCGGACGCCCGCTACATCCACATTCGCCGTGACCCGGTCGAATCGGTGCTGTCGATCGCCCGCAAATGGAAGGACGCCAAGGGTTTGCGGCCGGGTCGCACACACAATCCGCAGCGTGGGTCCCGACTCGCCGAGCGGTGGGGGGAGCTCGGCTGGCGGCGACTGGCCTATTACGGCCCCGATGTGCTGAGGAGATCCGCGCCGGCGAGCATGGATCGGTTGCTCGGCCCCTCCCTGTGGGGCCCACGCATCCCGGGGCTGGCCGAGATGGTGCGGGAGCTCGACATCGTCGAAGTGGCCGCCGTGCAGTGGCGCATGTGCGTCGAATCCGCCGCCCGGTTCGGAGCGACGGTCCCCGATCGCTACATGGAGGTGGATGTCCGCGACCTCTCGAGCGAGACGATCCGCCGGATACTCGACTTCGCCCGCCTCTCCCAGGATCCCGCCGTGTTCGATTACCTCGCCCGTAAGTACGATCGGGACCGGATCAGCCGGCGTATGGACGAAACACCCGAGCCGGACAGGCGGAGGGCACAGGAGCTCACCGAGGCGACGCGGATTTGGCTGGACAGCCGCAATGGTCATCGCAGCAGCTAGCGGCCCGTCCGTATCGGGCTGCCCGGCCCGGCCAAACCGGGCTGGATCGGCCCTCCGTCGGCATCGTTACCATTGCCTCTCGAACGAGCCGTCGCAGCTGAGAGGAAGAACCGGTGCATCTGGCTGTCGAGGCGGTAGGCATGGAGGGGGGAACGGCCATCGTCGCCTCCGCCTTCTTCGAGGAGGTCGTCGCCGATCCGCGGATCAGGCGGGTCACCGTGTTCGCCGATCCGGCGTCCCTTCGCCAGTATCACATTCCAGCCGATGATCGGATCGACGTCATCGAGCAACCCCTGGCGCGCCGCATTGTGCTCTACCGGTCGATCTGGAAACTGCTCGTGGCGGGCCGCCGGGCCCGGCGGCGAAACGCCGACGTTCTCGTCTCGCTGACGGGACAGGTGAGGGGTGTGAGCCTGCCCACCGTCGTCTTCATCCAGCAGCCGAATCCGTACTCCGACGAGGCGCTCCGGGCCCTCCCGGCCGCCACCCGTCTTCGCATGCTGGTGATGCGGTGGGTGATGGGGGCCGCCAGCCGGGCGGCCCAGCTCGTGATCGTCCAGACGCCCACCATGGCGCAGCGGGTTCGGGAAGCCCACCGGCTCCCACCGGATAGGGTCGTCAGCGTCATGCCGACCGCTGCCCGGCCCGCCGCCCCGACCGTGGGCGCTCCGGCTCTCGAGCCGATGCGCCGGGTGTCTCCCGGTAAGAGACTCCTGTACATCGGGTCAGACCTTCCCCACAAGAACCTCGGGGTGCTGGCTCGAGCGATGCCCAAACTTCAGGAGCTGTTACCGGGCGCCACCCTCTTCATGTCTCTGCCTCCCACCAACGAGTACGCCTCGGCTCCGCACGTGGTCGGACTCGGGACCCTCGACCCTTCCGAAGTGTCCGAGGCGTACGAGCTGTCGGACCTCGTCTGCCTGTCGTCGGTCACCGAGACGGTCGGCCTCTCCCAACTCGAGGCGATGGCTCACGGCACGCCGGTGCTGACCGCCGACCGTCCGTACGCTCACGACGTCTGCGACGACGCAGCATGGTTCTTCAATCCGCTCGACCCGGACGACTTCGCCAAGAAGGCCGCCGTGCTGCTTACCGAGCAGGAGCCACGCCGCCAACTCATCGAAGCAGGTGGCCGCCGGATAGCGGCGCTGACCGCAACCCGGCCGTACGGCAGGATGGTCGCCATGGCGGTGGAGCTGAGCCGAGCATGAGGAGAAAGGAGAGGGCCGTTACGGCTGCGGCGGGCCCCGTGGAGGCAGCGCGAGGCGTCGATCTATACTGCCGCCCGATCACATGACGCTTCCTCATTTCCTCATCATCGGCGCGATGAAGTCCGGAAGCACCACCCTGTATCGGGATCTGCTGGAGAATCGAGCGGTCTTCTTCCCCGTCGACAAGGAGCCCGGCAATCTCGCCCGTGAGCACGTTCTGACCGCAGACGGTCTTCGTGATTACGAGAAGCTCTACCGGAGGGCGAGCCCAACCCAGGTGTGCGGCGATGCCTCCACCGATTACAGCAAGCTCCCCGACGTGCGAGGCGTCCCGGAGCGGGCGTTCAAGGTGCTCGGGGACGGCCTCAAGATCGTGTACGTCGTGCGGGAGCCGGTGGAGCGGATCGTGAGCCAGTACCGGCACGAATTGGCGCACGGCGTCGTTTCAGAACCTCTCGATGAGGCGCTGCGGAGCCACGGACGCTATGTCTCCTACAGCTCGTACGCAATGCAAGCCACCCCGTGGATCGAGGCCTTTGGGCCGGGCAACGTGATGGTGGTGATCTTCGATACGTTCGTTGCCGCCCGCAAGGACACCGTTGCTCAGATCAGTGAGTTTCTCGGAGTATCCCCCGACACGGCCGGCATCGACGAGTCGGCGGTATTCAAACGAGCCGGCAGCCACAGCGAGCTCGGTCGGTGGAGGATGCTCCAGGAATCCGCACCGTATCAGCGCCTGATTCGACCGATGCTGTCGGCACCCATGCGCGAACGGATCGGCCGGATGGTTCTGCGGGAACGATCGGTCCCCGCCGAATCGCCCTCGCCTGAGTCAGTTGAGTTCCTCCTCGACGGCCTCGGCGGAGATATCGCGCGCTATTCGGACGTTCCCGGCCTTTCCGAGGCACCCTGGACACTCGACACGCTGCGAGAGAAGTACCACCTTGGCCCGGCTTCGTCTTGACCCATCGCCTTGGCGGCAGATCATCGACGAAGTGAGCCATGGCGTTCGCGCATATGATGATCACGGCTTCCTACCGCTCGAGGCGCTGGCATGAAGGACATCCTGACTCGTTCGCTCGCTGTGAGCCGCCGCCGCTCGACGATGCTGAAGCGCCGGTACTCCAAGGCGCGCCATTACGTGCCGCCGCAGATCGTGCGTCGCTACAACCAGGCCCGCTCGGTGCTGACCGAGTATCGCCGATTCGTCATGCCGGTGGTGGAACGGACCAGCATGACCAACATCTACCACTGCAGTGAGCACAAGAGCGGAAGCCAGTGGATCATGTCGGTCCTGTCCGATCCCGTGGTGTTCCGCTACAGCGGGCTGTCCCACTTCCACTATCAGAGCCGGACCGACATGCAGGACCTGGAGAGGATCTCGGAACGCTTCTTTCCCAAGCCCTTTCCACCCCATTCCATCGTCAGCCCGCTCTACGTGAACTACCCGCATTTCCAGCTGATGCCGAAACCGCCCCGGTACCGGGCGTTCTTCGTCATGCGCGATCCCCGGGACCTCGTGGTGTCCTGGTACTACTCGGCGCGGGACAATCACATCGTCGACAAGCGGGCCGACAACCCGCTGGTCAAGGCTCGGGCCGATCTGCAGCGGCTCCCGGCTGCCGAAGGCCTCGTGTACGCCATCGACTACTGGAAAGATCGCGGGCGATTCGATGCGCTCGCCTCGTGGGCTGTCGGGGCTCCCGCCGACGACAACGTGACGATCGTCCGCTACGAGGATCTCGTGTCTTCCGAAGGCGCCGCCACCATGCGCCGGCTCTTCGACTTTCTCGACATTCGGATTCCCCCCGCCGAGTTTGAAGAGTTGATCGACTCGTACAGTTTCAAGCGGCTGACGGGCAGGGAAAGCGGGACCGAGGACACCAGGTCACACTTGCGCAGCGGCCGGGCCGGCGACTGGAAGCGCCACTTCGACGACGACCTGATCGACGTGTTCTACGAACGCACCGGCGACCTGGTCGAGACGCTCGGGTACCAGCGCTGAGGGCGGCACGCCGGCGCCCTCAGTCGGTCAGAGTCCCCGCGCCGGCCAGTCCGTCGAGGTGACCCACGACCGATCCGGCTCATATCCGAGGGCGATCAGCGTGTCTCCGTAGTACCGGTCGAACACCTCAGCGGCCTCGGCCGTGAAGTAGTTCCGCCAGTCACCGGCGACGCCCTTACGAAAGAACGACGTCCGGTCCTCGACCCCGCGCTCCCGGCCGGCCACCCTCTGGAAGCTGTGGCGATCGATCGCCTCCTGCAATGATTCCTCGTCGACGGGCTGGTGGCCGAGCTGCTCGAAGCCCCTCGTGAGGATGGTGAGCGGCGAAGTCAACAGCTCCTCGAAGCTGACGTACGCCACTCCGGGGCGCCCGCCGGGGCGGTACCACTGCCCGACGTGGTTGGTCCAGTTGATCCGGCTCCCCCGCGGCCTCTCGTATTCCAGCTGCATGAAGCTAGGCAAGTTCCCGACTGCATCCGTCGGGTCGAACCCGGCGCCCATCGCACCCTCGTACTTCTCGCGCAGGGCCCGGCTGAATCGAGGTGATTTCGGGTTGTCCAGCCGCGCCATCCAGTGGAAGTAGAGCGAGACCATCACGTCCCGTCCGTCACGATAGATGTAGAAGCTGCGCCGGAATCGATCGTCGTAGCGCCAGTGGCAGTGAATCACAGCCGGCATCGCCACCGGGAGTCGGTAGTCCGTCGGCGACGGCAGTCTGAGGTAGTCGGCGAGGATTCGCGACAACCAGGTTGTCCCCGACTTGGGATATCCGACTGCCAGCCAGATCCCGAGCGAGTCGTTCCATCGGCGGGCGATGAGCTCGGTGGCTTTGCGGGCCGCCCGGTTCTGCTGCTCACGAATCAGGGCACCCACCGGGAGTTTGGAAAAACGGCTCATGGGCGCTCCAGCAGGCAGCACGCGGGAGCGTGGCTCAGAATCCATGTGCCGAATCTGGCCCGGTCGTGCCCGGTACGGGGCGCCACATCGGCCGTCCTGTTTCGACTGCTTCGACCGGCATCCTCATCGCGCCGAGTCGCCGTCGCGGTCAACCGGCCGAATCACGCCCTGACTCTCCGGCGCCCTCGTGCGCTGCTGATGAGAGCCAGGACGATGACAACCTGGACCATGTCGATCACCATCGCAGTCACGCTCTTGGTGATCTCGCCGGTGAGAATCGTGTACGGCAGCGGCAACACTGCGACCGCATAGAGGACGGCCATGTTGCGCCTGCCTGCGTACGGGCGCATCGTCTCGTACAGGCGCCGCGAGAGGAACCCGATGCCCAGACCCCCCAACACCACGCCGATGAATGAGAAATTCCAGTAGAGCTCGGCGATCATGCCGGGCGGGTTGCCCGCCCCGTTCTCCTGGTTGAATACGAGGGCACCGACCCTCGGTCCGGCATTGACGACCGGCTTGTCCTTCCACAGGAAGCGGGGGACCGGTGCCAGGAGGGGCACCGCCAAGGTCTCGCCGTAGGCATATTCCAGCCTGTCGGGGATCGCGTCGATGACATGGGCGCTGGTGGTGAGGCTGAGGAACCCTCGGTTGACCACTATGGGGTCGAGCGAGTGGCGCAGATCGACCGCCACGGCCACCACGTCGCCAAAGGATTCATCCCGGGCCTTCCTGGCGAAGGACATTGCCTGGAAGATGAGGAGACCGCTGAGGGCGACGATCAGTAGCGTGCGTATCTTCACCGCCCTGCCCGCCAGCAGCCAGATGACGAGCGCCGACGTGGCGGGGAACAGCACGCTCTTGCGGCTGCTGGCCCAGAGGCTGAGCAAGGTCCCATTGACGAACAAAGCTCCCACCAGCGCCACTCGCATCGGGGTGAGCCGTTTGCTGGAGAAGGCGTAGTAGGCGAGAACCACCAGTGCGGCCAGCATCCCGAAATCGTTGAGAATCCGCAGATGGTAGAAGCTCTGGTAGTTCTGGTCGATGTCGAGGCCGGTGAGGACGCCGCGCTTGCCCGAGACGTTGGTCGGATCAAACCCGCCCAGCTGGGAAACGAATGACATCAGTGACACCAGGGACAGCACCACCAGGCCGGCCACCACGAACCACATGCGCTGGGGATCCCAGCTTCCACCCCTCAGCAGTCTGGGGAGCCGGGTGCCGGCACCCCGCGATCTGATCGAGAACCCGTACGCGAACGAGGCGAGACCGAGCAATATGATCACGGTCGGCCCGATGAAGAACGAATCGTCCTGGCCCCGCAAGAAGAGGTAGTTGATCGTGCCGAAGTCGGGCCATTCGAGCACGATGTAGATCCCCCGCACGGGCCCGCCCATCAGCGTCGCAAACCACACGAGGGTCCAGGGTGAAACGATGTCGTAGTTGCGATCGTGGATGATGGGGTAGGAGACGATCACGAGTGCTAGCAGCGGCAGCGTCAGGTGAGCGAACTCGCCGAAGGCGGCGGCAACGACGGCGGAGACGAGCGCCAGGACCGTCAGCGGAACGACCACGAGCCGGAAGGCCCCCCCGAGGTTGGAGGTGGAGAGCGCCTCACCGACTTCGTAGCGCCGGCGGCGCAGTCGGGTCGCTAGGTCCGGCGCCCGGGCACTCACACTCGTTCCTCCACTCGTTGCATCGTCGGCCTACCGATCAGCGCGATCTTCGGTCGTTGGCGACCCCGGGTTGAGCTCTCGTGCTCCCAGCGCCGGGCCTCAGGTTACGCACGCGTGACGGCGGCCCGGCCAGAAATCGAATTGGGCGGATGAGGCTGAACCTGGGGTGTGGTGGCATGCGATCCTCAGCGAGAGAGCTTGCTGCGGGCTGACTACTAAGTGTAGTGGAGGTTCAGTACGCCGGTTCCCAGGTCGATACCTGTCGGAGTTGTGCTGTGACCCGTTGCGGCTAGCGTGATCGGCAGGAGAGCTCGAGACGCAGAACGTCACGATGAGTGGTATCGGTACGCTGGCGAGCCCACGGAAGGGGCCGGAACTGATGGACGTACGAATGAAGGCAGCTTCGGCGGCAACCCGTCGATTCACGGCCTTCAGACGCCGCCGCTCGCGGCTCCGACACGCAATTCCCTCTCGCCTCGTGCGCCAGTATGCTCGCACCCGCTCACGCGCCACCGAGCTCCGCAAGTTCTACCTTCCCGTCCGGCATCGGAGCCGATTCCAGAACGTCTTCCACTGCTGCATCCAGAAGACGGGCAGTCAATGGATGATGGCGATGTTGTCGGATCCCGCCACCTTCGCGTACTCGGGACTCTCGCATTACCACTACCAGTCCCGGGACCCAGTCAGGGAGGTGCGCAACATCTCCGAACGATCCTTCCCCGACGGCTTTCGGCCGGGTGCCATCGTCTCCCCCCTCTACATCACCTACGACAACTTCGCCGCCATGCCAAAGCCGGAGCCGTACCGGGCGTTCTTCGTGATGCGAGACCCACGCGATCTCATCGCTTCCTGGTACTTCTCGACCCGTAGCACGCACATCCTGGCCCTGGTGGAACCGGGCTTCACCGAGGCCCGGGCGACTCTCCTGGAACTGTCGGAGGAGGACGGTCTCTGCTACGCCATAGACCGTTGGGAGGAGAAGGGGGGGTTTGCAGCGCTGCGATCCTGGGCCGAGCGGGGATCCTTGGACGAGAACGTCAGGATCGTGCGATATGAGGATCTCGTCGCGTCGGGGCCTGAGACGATGGCAGACTTGCTGGCGTTCCTCGACATCCGGCTTCCCGCCGATCAGGTCCGGGAGCTCGTGGACGCCTACAGCTTCCGGCGCCTCAGCGGACGGTCCCCGGGCACCGAGGACCGCACCTCGCACATGCGCAGCGGCCGGGCCGGGGACTGGGAGAGCCTGTTCACTCCCAGAGTGGCCGCGCACTTCGCGTCGGTTGCCGGCGACCTCACGCCGGCGCTGGGTTACACCAGCCCGCGCCCGCTGGGCGGCTGATCATGAATGTCCGGGCCGTGGGCCGGCGAGCCGGGTGGGTACTGGCGGACCAGGCCGCCTCGTCGCTGACCAACTTCGTCCTCTCCTACATCGTCCTTCGCACCCTGTCGTTGGGCGGCTTCGGCGTCTTCGCCATCGCCTACAGCACATACAAGCTCGTGACCAACGCCGTTCGCTCGCTGGCCGGTGATCCGCTCGTGATTCGCTTCAGTGCAGCAGATCCTGCTGCCCACCGGCGGGCCGCCAGCGAATCGGCCGCAACCGCGGCGATGCTGGGAGCGGCAGCCGGCCTGGTGGTCATCGCCGGAGCGATGGTGCTGGCGTCCGGATCCCTGCGCGAAACCCTGGTGGTGCTGGCGGTGACGCTGCCGGGCCTCATGCTGCAAGACACCTACCGGTTCGCCTTCTTTGCCGCCGGGCAGCCGGCCCAGGCCTTCTGGAATGATGCCCTGTGGGGTGTGCTGCAGCTGGCTGCGGTGGCGGCGGTGATCGTCGTGGTCGACACGCCGGTTGTTGCCGTGTTCGTGCTGGTATGGGGCGTCACCGGTGGCCTGGCCGGCCTGGTGGCGGCGGCGCAGGCGCGGGCGTTCCCGAGGTTCTCGGTGGGGACCGCCTGGCTGCGGTCGCACCGGGGGATCGGGTCGAGGTTGCTGGGGGGTGCCACCCTCGCCAAAGGAGCCGCCCAGGCCACCGACTATCTCATCGGAGGAGTGGCGGGGGTGGTGGCACTCGGCACCATCGCGGGGGCCCGCCTGTTGCTGGGCCCGCTCAACGTCCTCTACCTGGGAGTCGGGCCGTTTGGCGTCTCCGAGGGCGTCCGGTTGCTGGCCCGGGATGCCGGACGGTTTCGGCGAGCCATCTACTGGGCGGCGATCGGTCTGGGCGCGGCCGCGTTGGTGCTCGGAGCGGCATGGCTGCTGGTTCCGGCGAGTGTGGGCCAGCGGGTCATCCCAAACGACTGGGCGGAAGTGAGGCGCTTCCTTCCCGTCGTGATGGCCATCATCATCGCCCGGGGTGTGACCCATGGGTTTCAGATCGGGATCAAAGCGCTGGGAGCCGCCACCGACTACCTGAGGGCCACCGGCCTTTCGGCCCCGTTGCTGGTCCTGGGCGCCGGGGTGGGCGCGTTCGTGGGCGGCGGCATGGGAGCCGCCGTCGGCCTTGCCGCCGCTCGCCTGCTGGAAGCCGCCATCTGGATCCACAGATTCGGCGGAGCCTTCGCCAACCGTCCGGCATCGACCGCCGGGTCGGTGCCGTCGGGCTAGCGGCGTGCGGCCGAGGCCCTCGATGCCGGAGGACCGTCGCCACCGCGGCGACCCACCCTGGGACTGCTGGTTCGGCGCACATGCATCCGGCCCGGTGGCGGTCGGGCATAGACTCCGGCGGTGCCGCCAGCGAGATCAACGAGGGAGCTGTAGGTGAAGCGGGCTCTCATCACGGGCATCACCGGCCAGGATGGCTCATATCTCGCCGAGTTCCTCCTGCGCAAGGACTACGAGGTGCACGGGATCATTCGGCGAGCCTCGACCTTCGGGACCGATCGGATCGATCATCTCTACGTCGATCCGCACCTGGACACCGCCCGCCTCTTCCTCCACTACGGCGATCTCGGCGACGGCAACAGCCTCACGCGGCTGGTCACCGACGTGAAGCCGGACGAGATCTACAACCTGGGTGCGCAGTCGCACGTGGCGGTGTCGTTCATGAACCCGATCTACACCGCCGACATCGATGCGCTCGGCACCCTGCGGCTCCTGGAGGCGGCCCGGCAGCTCGACACGCCGGTGCGGTTCTACCAGGCATCCTCATCGGAGATGTACGGCAAGGTGGCGGAAGTGCCGCAGAGCGAGACGACGCCCTTTCACCCCCGCAGCCCCTACGGGGTGGCCAAGGTGTACTCGTTCTGGCAGACGGTGAACTATCGAGAGTCCTACGACCTGTTTGCGTGCAACGGCATTCTGTTCAACCACGAGTCGCCCCGCCGCGGCGAGACCTTCGTCACCCGCAAGATCACCCGTGCCATCGGGCGGATCGTCCACGGCCTGCAGGAGAAGGTCTTCCTCGGCAATCTCGACGCCGAGCGCGACTGGGGCTTCGCCGGTGACTATGTCAAGGCGATGTGGATGATGCTGCAGACCGACCAGCCGGACGACTTCGTGATCAGCACCGACGAGCGGCATTCGGTGCGCGAGTTCGTGATCCGCGCCTTCGGTCTGGTCGATCGGACCTGGGAGGAGCACGTCGAGATCGACCCGCGCTACTTCCGGCCGGCCGAGGTAGACGTCCTGCAGGGGGACTCGACCAAGGCGAGGAACACTCTCGGCTGGGCTCCCGAGGTCGGCTTCGACGAGCTGGTGGAGATGATGGTCGAAGCAGATCTGGAGGCGGCGGCCCGGGAGCGGGCGCTGGTGGACGCCGGCTACAGCCACGTCGAATGGCAGGGAGGCCCCGAATGACCGACGTAGCAGGCAAGAAG
>JBFKDW010000086.1:0-11906 GCA_041619515.1 Acidimicrobiia bacterium | reverse complement strand
CACGCAGTTGAGCGCCTCACAGATGGCATTCCAGGCGTCGTAGTCCCAGCCTGCCCCATTGCCCGTCTCATCCAGGAAGTTGAACGGGAAATAGGCATTCTCCACCCCCACCGTCACCGTCCGACCCCCCAAATCCGGCAGGCCGGCCGCTGCGGTGGTCGTCGTCGCCGCCGGCACAGTGGTCGTCGTTTCACCGCTGCCGGTGTCATCGCCCCCACAAGCGGTTGCGAGCATTGCCAAGGCAACCATGAGCGTGACGAGCGGTCGTGTTCGTGTGATCATCGGAACCCTCCTCGTGTCCCTCACTTCGAGGTGAGGGGAGCGACAGAGTACCCGCAGCCCATGGGTTCAGCCACTCGCAAGGCACTACCATCCGTTCATGCCGACAGAACCCGCACCCCAGCCTGAAACCCCCGAGGTTCTCGACGACCAGGATGCTCCCGCCGATCCCGAGGTGGTCGAGGACGCCGACGGCCCCATGGTATCCGAGCCCTTGAAGCTCGTGAGGATCGCCTCGATGACCCAGGCGATGCTCGTGGAAGTGCGGAGCATCGATTTGGACGACAACGCCGTGGCTCGCCTGCAGAACGTCCACGGGCGAACGGTGGCCTCGCTGCGGGACATCATGTCGGACGAGCTTCGGGACGAGCTCGATGCGGTGGTCCTGCCGCTGCAGGAGGGCGCATCGGAGGCCGAAGTGCGGGTCGCTCAGGCCCAGCTGGCCGGATGGCTGGAAGGCCTCTTCCACGGCATCAGGGCAAGCCTGTGGGGCCAGCAGGTGGCGGTGCAGCGGGCCGCAATGCAGAACCTGGAGGCTTTGCACGCACTCGACGCCAAGGAGTCACCTGCCCCGGCATCCGAAAGCTCCTCCGGGTTGTACCTCTAGGAGAGCCGGCCGTAGGTTTCGTTCAGCGACCGGATCCGTCCGGCTAGTCCGGCGTCGGCGTCGCCATCGGCCATCCTCCACTGCCAATTGCCACCGAGCACACTCGGGGTGTTCATGCGGCCCTCCTCGCCCGACCCGAGGAAGTCCTGGAGTGGCGCCACGGCGATTCTGGCGATTGACGACCAGGTCAGGCGCAACATCGCCCAGTGGATTTCGGCGGGGTCGGCTGCGGTGTAGCGCAGTGCGTACTCCCGTTCCTGATCACCGGCGCTGTCGAACCAGGCCTGCACGGTGGCGTTGTCGTGCGTGCCGGTGTAGGCAACCCAATTGGAGCCGACATAGTTGTGCGGCAGGAACTCGTGCTGAGGTCCGGCATCGAAGGCGAACTGGGTCACCTTCATGCCGGGCAGCCCGAATCGTTCTCGCAGGCGGGCAACGCCCGGGCCCATGTCGCCACCCAGATCCTCGGCAATGAGCGGCAGTGCTCCCAGCTCATCTCGTATGGCGCGGAGCAAACCCCCAGCCGGCCCACGGCGCCAGCGTCCCGTGATGGCGTTTTCGGCGTCCCCCGGGACCTCCCAGTAGTCGTAGAACCCGCGGAAGTGATCGAGGCGGATGATGTCCACCAGCTCGAGGAGCGCCTGGACGCGCCTGATCCACCAGCGGTATCCGGTTCGGCGATGTGCCGCCCATCGGTACAGCGGATTGCCCCACAGCTGGCCGGTTTCGGAGAAATAATCGGGGGGCACGCCCGCTACCACTTGAGGGTGGCCGGCGGCGTCGATAGTGAAGAGGTCTCGATTGGCCCAGACATCGACCGAGTCGTGAGCGACGAAGATTGGGATGTCCCCGATGATCTGGATGCCGCGCTCGTGAGCGGCGGACCGCAGGTGACGCCATTGCCGGAAGAACACGAACTGCTCAAAGGCGATCCGCCGGCGGACGTCACCGAGGCTCGTGGCCGCCTCGGCGAGAGCCGCCGGATCGCGGTCCCGATATGCCGGCGGCCATTCCACCCAGGAAACCAGTTCGTGGACCTCCTTGAGCGCCATGAACATGGTGAAGTCTGGGAGCCAGTCGTCGTTGGCCAGTGTGAATGATTCGAAATCCCCCCGCAGCGGGTGATCGTCCGGCCACGTGCGGAATCGGTCGAAAGCCTCCGCCAGCATCCTCCGTTTCCAGGGAATCACCTGCCCGAAGTCCACGTGGGTGTCGGGGAGGCCCGGGGATCCCGGGGGATCGATGAACCCATCGAGGGCCAGCGCCTCGGGGCTCACCAGGTTGGGGTTTCCGGCGACGGCCGAGAACGTCTGATACGGGCTATCCCCGTAGCCGGTTGGCCCCAGTGGCAGGAGCTGCCAGAAGCGACAGCCCGATTGCGAGACGAAATCGAGCCATCGGTACGCGCCCGGCCCCAGGTCGCCGATGCCGTAGGGCCCGGGCAGGCTGGTGGGGTGCAGCAGAATGCCGCCGTGCCTGTCCATCGACGGTCAGGCTACCCGTCGGTTCAGCCGTCGGCGGCCACCTGCCGGTAGGCCTTCACCGTCTCGCGCGCTACCGCATCCCAGCTGTATTGGTCGAGGATGCTCTGTCGGATCCTCGACAGGTCGCCGGTGTCGAGCGCCAGGACCGAGTCCATGGCCTGGGAGAATCCCTCATAGCTGCGCGGGCTATAGGCACCTGGTGTGGAGCCGAGTACCTCCACCATCACGTCGGTTCTGGCGAAGACGGCGGGTGTGCCGAGCGCGTACGCCTCGACCGGGGGGAGCCCGAAGCCTTCCCGCTCCGAGTTGAACACCAGCGCCCGGGATTGCCCGAGCATGCGGGCGAGCTCATGGCCGGAGAGCGTTCGCTTGATCCGATTGGCCGAGCTCTTCTGGAGGAGGAGCTCGGCTTCACGGGTCAGGGTGCCGAGAATCGTCAGCCGAAGGTCGAGCGGCGAGGACCGAGCGTACTCCAGCATGAACTCGATGGCCTCGAACGAGCGCTTGTGAGGCTTGTTCGAGCCGATGTGGAGCAGCACCGGCCTCTTGTCCTCGACCGGGATCGGGTCTGCCAGTGGCAGGGTGATCCCCTGGTAGGAGATGAAGCTCGGAGGCATCGAGACTTCCGTCTTCTTGGCGAGATCCATGAAGCGGCCGAGTGAGGTGTCGGACACGGTGACGAGGGCGTGCGCCCGCCGCAGCGTGTGTTTCAGCGAGAACGTGAAGTAGCGGGACTTGAGAGATATGTGCTCGCGTCCGAAGTCTCCCCGGGAGTACATCAGCGGGATGTCGTCGTGCAGCGTTGCCACCAGGCGGGTGCGGCCGGGCGGAACTATCGGGATGAACCCTTTCGGGAAGTGGAGAACGGCGATGTCATCCCGAGCGGCGCGGCGAATGCCCATCCAGTGGTCGGACAGGAGCCGCTGGGCGGGTGTTGGGGGAGGAGTGCGGCGGATGGTGACCCGCTCGGACTCGACTGCGTCGAGCTCGTGAATGATGGCAGGGTTGGCGTAGATGAAGAGGCGCTCGGCTGCCCCGATGGCCCGCGGGAGGGCATTGGCCAGCCCGATCGCATAGTTGATGATCCCGTGACTGTCGTTCCTGTCGCGGTTGAGGTCGGACAGATAGAGACCAAACCGTCTTGTTCTCGTTCCCATGTCTCCCGCCGCCTGCACGGCCCAGTTCAAGGATTGGTTTCGCGTTTCCACGTGAATCTAGTCTGATGTCCGATTGCTTGTCGTGTTGGTCGGCGGGCTCGCCACCTTGAGTGACAGGCAGTCCGACGAAGCGCGGTCGAGCTATTTGCATCCGGTGGGAGGTTCCTCCTAATTTCTTTTTCGCGATCAGTTTTTTCGAGATCATGCCGATGAGGGGACTATGAAACCGACTTGCATTTGCGTGGCGCTCGGCTGCTGCCTGGTTCGGGAAAGCGGCGACGCATACTGCGCCGACCACCAGGACCTCAACGAGGCCGCCTAGCCGTTCGAGCGCCGATCACCTGCGCCGGTGATCGGGAGATTCCGCCAGTGCCCGGTCGACTGCAACCAGGATATGGTGGGCAAAGTGCTCGTGGCCATAGCTCGAGGCGTGGAAACGATCACCGGCAAACATCGTCGGATCCCTCCAAAATGCCTCCGACAGCTCCCCCCGCACATCGACCTTGACGGCGCCCGGGTAGCGTCTCGTCACTGCCGCAGAAACCTCGTCCATCATTGCCGAGCGCTTGGTCAGGTACCAGCGAAGGAAGCCGGGCAATCGAGGGACCGAGCCGATATCCCCGACGCCGACCACCACGACCAGGGAACCGGCTCCGACCAGCGACCGGACGATCTCATCGAGCTGTCGCTCGAACCGCCGCGCAGGGACTCCTCGTATCGCGTCGTTGGCAGCAACTGAAACGATGGCAAGCTCGGGCTGCAGTGAGAGAGCGGGTTGCAGTTGGTGGGCCAGCACGTCGGACGCTTTGGCCCCGCCGACGGCCACGGCGTGGAGATGCACGAAGTATCTGTCGGTCAGGGCCTCTGCGACTCTCCGGATCCACGCGTCGTCCACCCGGTCGGCGCCGGGGGCGGTAATCGAGCTGTCGCCCAGCGCAACCAGCCTCAGGCCCGGTCGCGAGGGGTCTCCGAGGGCGCCGGAGGTCTCATAGTTGTCGTATGAGGGAAGGTCGGGACGGTGGGCGGCATAGAGAATCTGTCCCATGACGGCCGCACCACCCGCCAGGGGAAGCAGGGGCCATTTCCGAGTCACGCTCATCTGTTCGTACCTCCGCGCCGGGGATTCTAGAGTCCGGGGGTGTCCGTCGTACAGCCCCGCTTTTCACCGGGATTCCCGATCGCGGCTCACAATCTGTGGAGGGGCGCACATCGGATTGTCGAACCGGCGCTGCGCAAGGTGTGGGATTTCGAGATCGTCGGTGAGAATGCGATCCCACGCGGCCCACTGGTGATAGCCGCCAACCATTTCAGCCACGTCGACCCGTTTGTGGCGGCGGTAGCAGCCGGCCGCCCCACCCGTTTCCTGGGCGTCGACGAGCTGTTCGGCCGCTCGAAATTCTTCGATGCGCTCACCTACTACCTGGGGGTGATTCCGATGCCGCGGGGAACGGTGCCTCTGCGATCGATGCGCACTGCGCTGAACCACCTCAACGGAGGCGGCGCAGTCGCGCTGTTCCCGGAGGGCCGGAGGGTCAGTGAGTGGGGGGAGAGCCCCCCCAAGCAGGGGGCGGCGTGGCTGGCCATCCGGGCCCGCTGCCCGCTGGTTCCGATGGCGCTGTGGGGGACGGGCCAAGCGATGGGCCTCGAGGATCTCAAGCTCCGGCGACATCCGATCCGAGTGGCGGTCGGCGCTCCGCTGTACCCGGCCCGTTTCATAGATCGGGCGGAGATGACCCTGGCGTGGTACGAGTGGATGGACCAGGCTCTCCTCATGCTCGGTGCCCGTCGCTAGCAGGGAGTTCGCGCTCGCGTAGGTACCATAGGTAGCGATGTCCGCTCCCACCGCCGCAGAGGAAATCCCGCCGTACCGCGAGCACCTGGGTCCCCGGTCCCAATACCTACGGGACATCATCCTGGGCGTCAACGACGGTCTGGTCTCGATATTCCTGCTCGTCGTCGGCGTGGTCGGCGGAGGCCAGAGCTCCAAGGTCGTGCTCCTGGCGGCGCTCGCCGGGGCCTTCGCAGGCGCCGTCTCGATGGCAGCAGGTGAGTACATGGCGACGAAGTCTCAGGAGGAGGCCATCGACGGCGAGCTCGAGCTGGAGCGCGAGCACTTCAAGTATTACAAGGACCGTGAGCTCGACGAGGTGCGCGACTATCTGGCGAACATAGGGATCGCCCCGGCTGCCATCGAAGCGGTGGTTGCCTCGGCTGCCGAGGACGAGGACGTGCTGATGGAGCTCATGAAGGCGTTCGAGTTCGGGGTGACCGACGACGGCCGCCGCAATCCGCTGTTTGCAATGGTGGCGTCCGGCCTCCTGTTTCTGACCGGCTCGCTCCCCAGCGTCCTCCCGTTTGTGTTCATGAGCAACCCGGATGAAGCGCTGGTCGTCGCCGCCCTCGCGGCCGCCGTCGGCCTATTCGCCGTCGGGGCTGCGAAGACTCAGATGACCCGCAAGAACCCCGTGACCAGCGGCCTCGAGAACATCGCAGTAGCCGGGGTGGGCGCGGTCGCCAGCTACCTCATCGGCCTCGGCTACGACTCCTTCATCGGCTAGCTCAGCGGTAGATGTCCTCGAGCGTGCTCGCGTATTTCTTCATCACGACCGCCCGTCGCAGCTTGAGGGTCGGAGTGATTTCGCCGCTGTCGATCGTGAAGTCGTCCGGAAGGATCCGAAACTCGCGAACTGCTTCGGCCCGCGACACCGCCCTATTGCCGTCGTCGATGGCCTCCTGGACCGTTTCCCGCAAGTCGGGGTCGTCCAATAGATCTGCGACGCCGCTGCCGCCCTTCCCCTTCTCCGCCGCCCAGGCCGGAAACGCCTCCTCGTCGATGGTGATGAGGCAGGCGACGAACTTCTCGCCGTCTCCGACCACCATCGCCTGACTGATGAGAGGGTGGGCCCGGATGCGGTCTTCGATCACCGCTGGAGCCACGTTCTTGCCGGCGGCGGTGACGAGAATCTCCTTCTTGCGTCCCGTGATGCGAAGGAACCCGGCACCGTCGAGCTCGCCGATGTCCCCGGTGTGGAACCAGCCGTCGGCGTCAATCGACTCGGCGGTGGCGGTATCGTTCTTGAAGTAGCCGCGCATGATGTTGGGGCCCTTGAGGAGCACCTCCCCGTCATCGGCAATTGCCACGCTCACACCGGGAATCGGCTGTCCGACGCTGCCGACCTCGGTCGCATCGGGCCGGTTCAATGTGGAGCCGGCCGTAGTCTCGGTGAGTCCGTACCCCTCGAGGATATGGATGCCGATTCCAGTGAAGAAATGGCCGAGGCGTTCCCCTAGAGCGGCGCCACCCGATATGGCGTAGTCGACCCGGCCGCCGAAGGCCTCCCGCAGCTTCGAGTACACGAGCTTGTCGAACACCGCATGCTGCACCTTGGTGAGCGGCTTGACGCGGCCCGCTTGCCGCTGGCGGGAATACTCTTCTGCCACCTTGGCGGCGTGATCGAAGATCTTGCCCTTGCCCTCCGAATGGGCCTTCTGCTGGGCTCCGTTGTACACCTTCTCGAACACGCGGGGAACGCTGAACAGCCACGTCGGCCGGTACATCGCCAGTTCTTCGAGAAGCTGTGGCACTCCGGTCGAGTACCCGAGCTTGACGCCTGCCGTCACGCAGCTGACCTGTGCCACTCTGGCAAAGATGTGTGCGAGCGGCAGGAAGAACAGGGTTGAGCTCCCCTCGTGAAAGGCGGGCGGGACCGCCGCTACCAGCTGGCGAACCAGGAAGATGAAGTTGTGATGGGTGAGCATGCACCCCTTGGGCCGGCCGGTGGTTCCCGACGTGTACACCAGGGTGGCGAGGTCCTCCGCCTTGATGGCCTTCCATCGCCGGTCCACTTCGGCGGGGTCGATGCCGGCACCGATCTCGAGGAGGTGGTCGAAACCGCCGTGCTCGATCACGATGGAATGTTCACAGGTTGGGATGCTGTCGGAGACGGAATCGAATGTGTCTTTCATCTCCTGGGTTTCGGAAATGACCGCTACCGCCTCACTGTTACCGATGATCCATTCGACCTGCTCCTCGGAGGAGGTCTCGTAGATGGGAACGGTCACGCAACCCGCTGCCCAAATGGCGTAGTCGAAATAGGTGAACTCGGGGCGGGTGCCTGAGTGCAAGGCGATCTTCGATCCCGGCTCGATGCCGAGCGCGATCAGGCCGGCGGCGAGCTTGCGGACGTTCTGTGCGAAATCTCCGAGGCCGACATCTACGAAATGGTCTCCATCGCGATAGGCGATTGCCGGCCGGTCCGGGTGCTTTTCGGCCTCGTCGAATAGGGCAGCGATCGCGTTGTCGTCGGAACCGACCTCTACAAGGGCGGGCAGGTGAAACTCTTTCATGTGATGGGCCTCCTCATGTGGTCAGCTTAGGCTGTCGATGCGCCCTTGCGGCAAGGTCACGTCCACTCGTTCAGCCGCTGCAGCAATGCCTGGCGGATGTGCAGGAAGCTCGCCTGATACTCGGTGCTGCTGCCACCGTAGGGGTCGGCGACCGGAGCGCCGGCGGGGTCGAGCAGCTCGACGCGGGCCCCAGGGTCGAGGGCTAGCACCGCCGACACATGGTCGTCCTCCATGCCGTAGACACGGTCGGCGTGCGTCACGACGGCCCCGGTCAGGGGGGTCGCTCGATGGTTTGCCATGGCTGCGCCCAGCCGGGTCGCAACAGTGATGCCGGCGCGGGTGGCGGGAGCTCCGTCTATCGCGAACGTGCCGGCGCTGGCAAACTCGAAGCGGGGGTCGGGGGACAGGTGACGCGCCAGCGCTTCGGCAAAGGGAGAACGGCAGATGTTGCCGGTACAGACGAAGAGAATGCGCATCGGGTGGAGCCTAGGTTCGTTCCATCCAGGATTTTGTCACGGGTGCCGATAATGTCTCATGTCGAACGGATCATTGGTGCAGCGCCTGATGGAGGAAGCGGAACTTCGCCTCGATGGTGGGCCGGCCACCAGGGTGCATGTCGAGGTCGGGGCGCTCTCCAACATTTCGCCCGCCGCCCTGCAGCGCCAGTTTGGAAAGGCCGCCGCCGGTTCACGATTGGAAGGCGCTGAGCTGATCTTCCACATCGGTGGCGACCCGCTGTCACCGGGCGCTCTTGCGGTCCGGGTGCTGAGTGTGGAGCGCCCCTCGTAGTGTCCGGCGGCTGAGCTCTGTGCGGCCGGCGCGCCCTCGGGGTTGTGCCGCCGGGAGCGGTATGCTCCTCGCATGTCGCAAAGGTTGTCCCGAAGCCGGGTGCTCCGGGTTCTATACACCATTCTCGGCCTCCTGTTTCTCGGGCTGGGGTTCATCGGTGTCGGCGTTCTCGGGATTCCCACCTTCGATTTCATTGTGTTGGCTGCGTTCTTCTTTGCGATGGGGAACGAGCGGCTTCACCAGTGGATTCTCAACCATCGGCTGTTCGGACCGATGATCCGCGACTATCGGGACGGGAAGGGCTTCACTCGCCGCATGAAGATCACCGGAGTGGTAGCGGTGACCCTCAGCTTTTCCCTGACCATCGGGCTGGCGGTTCGCAACGTGTACCTGGGTGTCGGCTTGGCCGTTTTGGCGGTCGCGATCTGCTGGTACATCTTGTCTCGGCCGACCAAGCGGCTCGAGCGGGCGGCGGCTTAGCGCCGGTTTCTGCGGAGGGCGGCGGCGACTTCGAATCGCACGTGAAAATCGGGGTCCTCGGCGAGCCCCGCCACCTGTGGCGCGCTGTCGCCCAGACCGAGCAACGACAGGCCCTTGACCGCCTTCCATCTGATCCAGTCGTCCTCGTCCTCCAGCGCCCGCTCCAGGATCGGGCGCACGGGCTCGGCTTCCAGGTCAACGGCGACGTCGACGACGGTGCGGCGAACGATCCGGGACGGGTCCGAGGAGGCGCCATTCAGGGTGGAGATGGCGACATCCGGATCGGATGACTGGCCCAGGGTGGCGACGGCCATTCGCCGGGCCCTCGGATCGGTGCTCTCCAATGCTGCGAGCAGTCTTCTCCGGCTGGGCGGATGGTCGGGATCGAGGAGATGCAGCTCCGTGCCCCCGGCCCGTCCCGACACCAGCTCGTCACGGGTCGGGCCGTCCGGCTGTGAGAGAACCCGCTCGGGGGTCCAGAACAAGGTCGTGACGGTTTCGACCAGATCATCGAGCCGGTCCTTCCACATGGACGCCCGCCGCAGGCCGACGGCCACGAAGTCACCGGCCACCAGCACATCGGTGATGTCGGCATCCGCCAGCAACGAGCTCACCCGCGTGTCGTCGATGTCGTCTCCCCGCCGGTACCACGTTCCGGGCGAAGGTGTTCCGCCCAGGACGAACCGAACGTGGCGGGGATTGGGCGTGGCCTCAGGCTGCACCGGACCGGCGAATGCACGGTCGAAGATGGATGCTCCGGTCTCCTCATCGGTTCCACCCGTTGCCCACAGGTGATAGGTGCCGTCATCGAATCCGTGCAGGAGCCGCAGCCCGGCGCCCAGGTGATGTTCGAACCAGCCGGTCGGCTCGGCGACGTTGCGGCTCAGCAAGACGTCGAGCCGGGCCGAGTCGTCCTCTGCCCAGGGCTGGGCGGAAAAGAACTTCTTCAGGAGAGTCTTGACCGCGACGAGATCCGAGAACTCGAGCTGCGAGTAGAGATCGGCAGTGAGATGATTGCTCGCTTCGGCCACCAGTTCGGCTGCCGCGATCCGGCGGCGGGCGTCATCGAGGTCAGGGGGCGGTGTTTTCACTTTCCCGATGGTACGCGCTGTCCATCCGTTCTACGAAGGTGTCGGATACTCCCAGCCCATCCCAGGAGCCGGCCGGGAGCAGATACCCGGCGGCAGCCGCCACGGCCCAGAACACTATGTCGATCGGATAGATGCGCAGCCACCCGAAGGTGACAGACAGCGTGGCCGCCGGCGAAAGCAGCATGGGGATCGAGCTGCTCTCACCGGCATCGACCAGCTGGGTGACGACGGCATGGCGAAGGACGAAGTACTGGACGATCATGAGCCCGACCAGGGTGAAGGCAAGTGAGAACAACTGGGTGGCACGGCCCCGCCAGGGTTCGATGCGGGTGGCGGCCCCGGCGAACACTCCAACCAGCAAAGCCGGTATGGCCCGCTCGAGGTCGGCGGCAAGCGCGATGAGCAGCCACAACGTGCTCCCGAGCAGGGCACCGGTCAGGCTGAGGAGGACGGCCCGGATCGGAAACGAGGTGTACATGGGTACTGAGACGTCGCATCGGGGAGCCGGCTTGAGGGTTTCCTCGGTTTGACACGTATCGAACATATGTTCGATAATGGTGATTGTGGTCGCCTACGCCGAGCTCCATTGCCATTCCAACTTCTCGTTTCTCGACGGTGCCTCGTGGCCGTTTGAGCTGGTGGAACGGGCAGGCGAGCTCGGGTACACCTCGCTGGCAGTCACGGACCACCACGGGTTCTACGGCGCAGTCCAGTTCAACGAAGCAGCTCGAGAGGTTGGATTGCCCGCCGTGTACGGGGCCGAGATCGGCCTGCCGGTGGGTGCGAGCCGTCCCGACCCCGACCCCATCCCCGGACCGGGCAGGAATCCCGAAACGGCGCAGAGCCCCAATCTGAAGCGCCGGGGTCGGATTCGCAAGATGCATGGGTCCAAGCCCGTCGGGTCGGATCCAACCGACCATCTCGTGCTGCTGGCTGGTTCACCGGCGGGGTATGCCGCGCTCGGTGAGCTCATCACGCGGGCACAGTTTCGCGGGGAGAAGGACCGGCCGGTCTACGCATGGGAAGACCTGGCGGCAGCCGCCAAGCGGGGTGAGCTGGTTGCACTCACGGGGTGCCACCAGGGGGCGGCGCCCCGGGCGGCAGCAGCGGGCGATGCGGCAGGCGTGCGACGGGAGCTCGGCAGGCTGCGAGAGGTGTTCGACCATCGTCTCTATGCCGAGCTGTGGGACCACGCGATGCCTGAGGACGATCCACGCAACCGGCTGCTTGCCGAGATGTCGGGACGGATGCGAATCCCGGTGGTGGCTACCAACAACGTCCACTATCACAGCCGTGATCGAGTGGATCTCTCCGAGGTGTTGGCTGCCATTGGTGGGCGGAGGGATCTTGACGCCGCCGACGGGTTTCGTCCTGCCACCGACGAACGCTTCCTTCGGCCACCGGCCGAGATGGCCCGTCGCTTCGCTTCCTTTCCGGGGGCGGTTGCCACTGCCGCCGAGTTGGGGGAGAGCCTGGCGTTCGATCTGCGGCTGGTGGCTCCCCGCCTCCCCGATTTCCCCATGCCCGGTCATTTCCGAAGCGAGATGGATTATTTGCGTCATCTCGTGTTCGAGGGTGCCCGGGATGTGTATCCAGATGGCGCCGGTGGGGTCGAACCCGGGGCGGCAGCCCGTCTCGAGCATGAGCTGAGGATCATCGATGAGCTCGGCTT
>JBFKDW010000085.1:0-11933 GCA_041619515.1 Acidimicrobiia bacterium | reverse complement strand
TGGAGGAGCCCCTCCACCGGACCGGTTGGGGGCGCCTGCACGGTGCGGGCGTCCACGAACCGGGCGAGCGGGAGGGTCGTGGTCGTCGTGGTGGGGGCGGGCTCGGCGGCAGCGACCTGCGCGATCGGTGCGGTCGTTGTTGTCGTCTCCACCAGTGTGGTGGGCACGGTGCCGCTGTCGACTACGTCTGAGAGGGGAGAGCAGGCTCCGAGGAACAGTCCGAGCCCAATCAGGAAACGCTTCACGCGCGCGATGGTACCGATTTCGCGAGTTTGCGAGTCCTAAGCTCTCCTCACCGTGGCTCTCACCCAATTTCGCCGGGCGGTGGCCTGGCCAATCGCCTTCTGGCAACGCCTTCGCCGCGCGGATGTGATGCTCTACGCGGCTGCCGTGGCGTTCAACAGCTTCTTCGCTCTCGTCCCGCTGCTGCTGGTGGCGGTGGCTGCTGCTTCATTTCTCGGCCGTGATGTGGCGTCGCTCAACCGGACCCTCGAGTCCGTTGAGCTGTTTGCGCCGCCGGCGGTGACCGACGTGATCCGGGACATCATTCTCGATGTCGAAGCTCAGCTCGATGGGCGCCAAGCCTTGCTGGTTGCCATCGGCGTGATCGCCTCGCTGTTCATCGGGTCGCGGGCCGTCATCGCCATGCAGCGGGCGCTCGCCCGGGTCGAAGGACAGGTGGAACACCGTCCGCGCTGGGAGGTTCGCCTCACAGCCATTGCCCTCACCCTGGCGGCCGGAAGCGCTCTGGTAGGCACCACACTGCTGCTGGTCATCGGCGGCGCCTTCTCGGAATTCATCGATGACAAGACAGGCATCGGCCTGCTGGCGAGCCTCTTCGAGCTGTTACGAATCCCGCTGGCGTCCATCGGTCTGTTCTTGTTCTTGCGGGTGCTCTACCACTGGGGTCCCCCCCAACCGCTCCCGGCTTCGGCGACCGCCGCATTGGTCGGCACTGCCGGCACCGCCGGGGCCAGCCTGCTGTTCGGGGCCTACTTGCAGAGGGCCGACGCGCTCGGAACCACCGTCGGGGCCCTCGGCGGGGTGGCGTTTGCGCTGCTGTGGCTGTATGTCGGGGCCCTCGCCACCATCGTTGGTGCCGCCCTGGTGACCAACGCCTGGCGGTACCGGGAGACGGGAGAACTGCCGGCGGTCCAGTCCCCGAGCACGTTTTCGCCGTCCTAGTCCCGGTCCACCTCTGCCAGGTCGTCGAGGCGAACTGCCTCGGCAGCCACTTCCGCCGCGCTGCGCCCCCGGACGTCGATGGCGGCGGTCTCGGCGGCGGCGGACGCGATGGGAGCGGGTGGGCGAGCGTCGGGGCCCACCCAGATGATCCGTCGGACTCCGGCGTCGTTCAGGCCACGAGCCCACGCCGACACCAGCATGTCGTATGAGGTGGAAAACGAGCGTTCCCGGTCGTCGAGGCCGGCTTCGGCCATGAGCACCGCCGAGAACGCCTCGTGCGCTGCCCCCTCGATGTGGGATGCGTCGGAAACGTCTCCAATCGCAACCTTGATACCCAGATTGCGAAGCGCCGGCGCCGAATCGGGATCGGTCACGAACGCCCGCACTTCGCCGGCGCGTGTGGTCAGCGCAGCAGCAACGGCCAGTCCGTGGTCCGTGTCGGCGCCTATCACTATCACCGGCATCCATGCACGATACCGGCCGCGACGGCGAGAAGATGAACTGTGGGGACACCCCAGTTCCCGTGAGCGGGTTCGTCGCCTACACTTGCCGTTCCGGTCGGGGAGGTCTCATGTCTAGAACGACGTACCCGCTTTACGACCCGGCTTCCGAGCGTGATGCGTGCGGGGTGGGGTTCATTGCGGACCGCTCGCTCCAGGCGAGCCACCGCATGCTGCGCTACGCGGTGCGCTGCCTCGTCAACCTGGACCATCGGGGGGCGGTCTCCGCCGATGGAACCGGCGACGGCGCCGGTCTCCTCACCCAGGTGCCGCATCGGCTCCTTGCCCGTGAGCTGGAGAATCGCGGCATAGCCGCTCCCTCACCCGGCTGGCTGGGTGTGGTTTTCGCCTTCCTTCCCGCCGCCAACCCCCAGCCTGCCCGATCCCTGGTCGACGCCGCGCTGGAGCACGAGGGCCTCAGTTCGCTGCTGTGGCGAACGGTTCCCATCGATCCTGCCGTGCTCGGCACCGCTGCCCGCGAGTCGATGCCCCGCATCGAGCAGGTCCTCGTGGATGCCGGACCGGAAGTCTCGGACGTGGAGGACCTCGAGCGGCGACTGTTTCTTGCCCGTAAGGCGGCCGAGCGGACCGCCCGGGCGGCGGCCATCGAAGGCTTCTCCATCCCTTCCAGCTCGGCTCGCACCGTTGTCTACAAGGGTCTCTTCACGGCCCGGCTCATCGAAGACTTCTACCGGGACTTCGTGGACCCGTCATTCGAGACCGCCTATGCAATATTCCATCAGCGGTTTTCGACCAATACGTTCCCTTCCTGGGAGCGGGCCCAGCCGTTTCGAATGCTCGGTCACAACGGCGAGATCAACACCATCAACTCCAACCGGGCCTGGATGGCCGCCAGGCAGGTAGATCTGCGATCACCGCTGTGGAACGACCGCACATCAGAGCTGGTCCCGCTGCTCGAGCCCGGCCAGAGCGACAGTGGGCATCTCGACAACGCCTTCGAAGTTCTGGTGCGGAGCGGCCGGTCGCTCGCCCATGTCAAGGAGATGCTGATCCCGTCGGCCTGGGAGAACGTCGCCGACCTGGATCCGGCTGTCCAGGCGTTCTACGAGTATCACGCCTTCCTGTCCGAGCCGTGGGACGGGCCCGCTGCCATCGCCGCCACCGATGGCGTGACTCTGATGGCTTCCCTCGATCGCAACGGCCTGCGGCCGGCGCGCTGGACCGTCACCCCCGAGACCATCGTCGTCGCCTCCGAAGCCGGTGTGAACCCGATCGAGGAGGGCAATGCCACCTCTACCGGCCAATTGGGCCCAGGGGAGATGGTGGTGTTCGACCTCGAGTCTGGAGACATCAGGTTCACGAACGCCGTCCGCCATTCGCTGGCGCACCGCCGGCCGTACGGGGAGTGGATCAGCACCCAAACCGCGTATGTGCAGGACCCGTTCGATCCATATCCGGACGAAGGGATCGACGCGGCGGCCCTGGCCCGAGTGTTCGGGTACACGCCGGAAGAGCGGCGGCTGATTCTGTCCGAACTCGCCCAGGGGAGGCTGCCGGTCGGCTCGATGGGCAACGACACGCCGCTGGCGGTGCTCACCGATCCGCTGCCGCGCTTGTCGCGCTTCTTCCACCAGATGTTCGCCCAGGTGACCAACCCGCCCATGGACCCCATACGCGAACGGCTGGTGATGTCCCTGCGCACCTATCTGGGACGTCGCGGCTCGTTGCTCGAAGAAACCCCACAGCAGGCCCATCTCATGGAGCTGCCGTCCCCGATTCTCAGCGGGGCCGACGTGGACCGCATCACCGGCTCGCCCGACAGCGGGTTCCGCTCGACTTGGGTGCCTGCCGTGTTCGAGGCCTCCGATGGTCCCGAGGGTATGCGACAGGCGCTATCAGGCCTGTGTGCGCAAGTGGCAGCGGCGGTCGATGACGGGGCCACCGTGATCGTCCTGTCGGACCGGGAGGTCGACGCCGACCGGGCGCCGATCCCGATGCTGTTGGCAACCGGCGCCGTCCACCACCACCTCATCCGGACCGGGCGGCGGCTGCACGCCTCGATCGTCGTGGTCTCCGGCGAGCCGCGAGACTCACACGATCTGGCGTGTCTCATTGCGTGCGGAGCCTCGGCCGTCAATCCCTATATGGCCATCGAGGAAGTACGCGCCCTGGCGGAGACGGGGGTGGTGGAGGAGACGCCCATCAACGCTCAGGAGAACTACCGCTCGACAGTCGAGAAGGGTTTGCTGAAGATCTTCTCGAAGATGGGAATCTGCACGATCAGCGCCTATCGGGGCAGCCAGCTGTTCGAGGTCATCGGGCTCGACGAGGACGTCACCGTGCAGGCCTTCGGATTCGCCCATCGCCGAGTGGACGGCATTGGCTTTCGCGAGATCGCGGAGGCGACCCTGGCGCGTCATGCGCTCTACGCAGCCGGCGAAGAGGAGGTCGGGGGCTTCTACAAGCATCGGCGGGGCGGGATCCCTCACATCACGTCGCCCAAGGTTGTGCTCAACCTCCAGAAGGCGGTGCGGGCCGGTGATTACGAGGCCTGGGAAGCGTACCTCGCCGAAATCACCGCCCGGGAACCGGCGGTGCTCCGAGACCTCCTGCAGTTCGCACCAGCCAAGCCAGTCCCGCTCGAGGAGGTTGAGCCTGTCGAGTCCATCATGCGGCGCTTCAGCACGGCGGCGATGTCGCTCGGCGCACTTTCGCCTGAGGCGCATGAGGCGCTGGCAGAAGCGATGTCTGCCATCGGCGGGCTCTCCAATTCCGGCGAGGGAGGCGAGGACCAAGCCCGCTTCGGGACGCCGCGCAACTCTGCAATCAAACAGGTTGCCAGTGGACGCTTCGGTGTGACGCCCGCCTATCTGGGTTCGGCCGAGGAGTTCCAGATCAAGATGGCCCAGGGCTCCAAGCCGGGGGAGGGCGGCCAGCTCCCGGGTCACAAGGTCACGGAGCAGATCGCTGCCTTGCGCCATACCAAGCCGGGTGTCACGCTCATCTCGCCCCCTCCTCACCACGACATCTATTCCATCGAGGATCTCGCCCAGCTCATCTTCGATCTGAAGACCTTCAAGCCGACTGCCAGGGTGTCGGTCAAGCTGGTCTCCGAGCCGGGGGTGGGGACCATTGCAGTGGGTGTTGCCAAGGCGCAGGCCGATGTCGTGCTCATCAGCGGCTCAGACGGCGGCACCGGAGCCTCGCCGCTGGTATCCATCAAGCACGCCGGCTCACCGTGGGAGATCGGACTGGCCGAAGCCCATCAGGCCCTGGTCGCCAACGGCCTCCGTTCGCGAGTGGCGCTCGAAGCCGACGGGGGTATGCGCACCGGTCGCGACGTGGTCGTGGCGGCGCTGCTGGGAGCCGAGCGCTTCGGCTTTGGAACCCTGCCGCTCCTGGCGCTCGGCTGCAAGATGGTCCGCCAGTGTCATGAGAACACCTGCCCGGTCGGCATCGCCACCCAGCGGGAGGACCTGCGAGCCAAGTACACCGGCTCCGCAGATCAGGTCGTGCAGATGTTCCGGTTGCTCTCGGAGGAAGTTCGGAGGCATTTGGCGAGGATCGGGGCCCGCAGCTTGGAAGAGGTGATCGGACGGGCCGACTTGCTGGAGCCGATCTCGGCCAACTCGACGCTCGCCGCCGGTCTGTCACGCCTGCTCGTCGACGTGCGCTCCCGCCAGCGTCACCCCGGGTTCCGGGAGGTGGAGCGTTCGGCCGTCGGGGACGCCCTGATGGCTGACTGGGTGGCCTCGGCCGACGCCGGCGTGGACACCGTCGAGATCTCGTACCCGGTGACCAACCGGGACCGCACCGTCGGCACCAGGCTCTCGGGCGAGGTCGTTTCTCGATACCCCGACGGGCTCCCGGAGGCAACCATTCGTGTGCGCCTGGCCGGGACCGCCGGGCAGAGCCTCGGTGCCTTCCTGGCCCCGGGAATCAGCATTCGCTTGGACGGCACTGCCAATGACTATGTCGGGAAGGGCCAGGGGGGCGGCACGATCACCGTCGTTCCGACCCTGCGCGAGCCGGTCGGTCCGGCCCACGGTGCCGGCAACGCCGTCCTGTACGGGGCTACCGGCGGCAAGCTCTTCATCGCCGGCCCGGTCGGCCAGCGGTTCGCGGTTCGCAACAGCGGGGCGGTCGCCGTCGTCGAGGGCTGCAGCGATCACGGGTGTGAGTACATGACCGGCGGGACTGCGGTGGTTCTTGGACCGGCCGGACGCAATCTGGCGGCCGGCATGACGGGTGGAACCCTCTACATGTGGGACCCGGACTGGGTGGCGATTCGCTCACTTGCCGACACCGCTCCGTTCGCCCGCCGCCTGGTCGAGACAGAGCGCCGCCGGCTCCACGAGTTGATCGAGGAACACGTCGGGCAGACCGGGAGCTCCCGGGCGGCCCATATTCTCAAGACGTGGGAGCGTGAGCGCGACAATTTCTGGATCCTCGAAGGAGCCGCGGGCCCGTCTCAGGACCTGGAGGCAGGACACGAGGACATCGACGATCCAGAGCGTGAACCGGTTCTGACCTAGGTCAGGTGACCCGCCCCGGTCGCGCAGGCAGCCGGGTGCCCGGCGGGGTCTCGGGGGCGGCCGATCTGCCCGCATGCGGCACAATCTCTCTCCTGGAGAGCCGCCGTCTTCTCGCTCTGCTGTGCGAGAGCGCCTCTGGATCGTGCCGTAGGACTCCCGATCGGCACCATCGGATCGGGAGCCCGGCCGGGAGCGTGTCCTCCGATTTGATAGCCTCAGAGTTGAGCCGATCCTCGGAGGGTGAGATGCCGAAGAACATCGTCGTGCTGTCGGACGGCACCGGCCAAGAAGGTGGCAAGGGCTACAACACGAACATCTACAACATCTACGATGCCGCCGAGGACCGGACCTTCGAACAAGTGCTGTTCTACGACGCCGGTGCCGGCACCGGCTGGCGCAAGGTCACCGGGAACGCCTTCGGACGCGGCTTCACCGAGAACATGCGACAGGCCTATCTCTTCATCTTCGAGCAGTACCAGATGGGCGACCACATCTTTATGCTCGGCTTCAGCCGCGGAGCGGCCACCGTGCGGAGCCTGGCAAGCTTCGTGAACGAGTTCGGCATCCTGCCCCGCTCGCGTCCCCGGCTGATCGACGACGCGTTCAAGCTCTACAAACGCCGGAGCCGCCCAAGCTATGAGAAGCGGCGCGATGACTTCCTCGCCGGAAACGGCACTACCCGTGTCCCGATCGAGTTCCTGGGTGTGTACGACACCGTTGCAGCCCTCGGCTTTCCGCTTCCGGGTGTCGCGGCATTCGTAGACAAGGTGCCGGGCTTTCGGCACAAGTTCCATAACTTCGACCTCAGCTCCAACGTGCGCAGGGCCTATCAGGCGTTGGCAATCGACGACGAGCGCAAGACGTTCCACCCGATCCTGTGGAACCCGCTGCCGCCCGATGTCACCGACCGACAGATCCGCCAGGTGTGGTTTGCCGGCATGCACACCGACGTGGGAGGCGGATACGCCTCCGGCAAGGCCCTCGCCAATATTCCGTACTCCTGGCTGCTGCAACAGGCGGTGTCGTGTGGCCTGCGCTTGAAGGGCGACACCCAGCCGGACCGGGTGAGACCGAACGAGGAAGACCCCGGCGACTACATGCACGACTCCCGCGGCAAGCGATCGGCCAAGGTTTTCCGCCGGGCGCAGCGGGCGTGGCCGTCGGGCCGCGCCGACAAGCCCGTGATCCACGAGAGCGTCTTGCATCGCAGGGGGGTGGAAACCATCACGCCCCTCGCCTTTCAGGACCCGATTCCGCCGCGTCGCGTCGAGGTGAAGGCGGGCCAACAGGTGGAGAAGCCCTACGACCCCTGGATCTTGAAGGCGGCAAACGGGTCCGGGTATCTCGACAGCACCGAGTTCGAAGTCGAGCCGTGGATCAAGCTCGACGATTTCCTGGTGACCCGGGCGGGACGGTCTCACCAGGCCTGACGTTCCCGCGCCGCCGCTCGCCGCCCGGCCGGGAGGCAGCGGGTCACGGTTGGGACGAAGGCCCCTTCCGTGGCGGGCGCAGCTCATGGGATGATCGGGGTGAACGGAGGTGTGGCCATGACTACACATCATCACGCCGTGAGCCTGCTTGGCCGGCAGCATGAGACCCGCAAGCTGGTCTGGGCTGGAATCGGCGTCGTGGCCAGCGTGCTCTGCGCCCTGGCCATGGTTGGCAACGTGACCTGGGCCGAGGAGACGAACTGGTTCATGTTCGCTCTTGCCGGGTTTGGTGTGCTCGGCTTCGGCACGATGGCGCTCGAGCAGTGGCAGGAGTGGCCGAAAGGCGCAGAACCTGCCTGGACCCACTGGTTCGGTGCGATCTTCTGGACCGCGTTCGGGGCCTACCAGGCGTACGCCCTGATCTATCAGCTGTTCATCACCGACGCCGACACGGAGTGGGCACTGGTGGTGATCGCCCCGCTCCTCGCCGCGTTCATGTTCTGGCTGGCATACCAGGAGGCCCGCAAGGTCTCAGCCGGCTGACCCCGGTCAAATCCCGAGCGGGCGCGTCGAGCGATCAGCGGCTTCGACCAGACCTCAGCCCCTGCCGGCCTTCTGGGCGATCTCCTCGACGACGTCGGCGTTCGCCAGCGTGGTGACGTCACCGAGGTGACGCTGTTCTGAGATGTCGCGCAGGAGGCGGCGCATGATCTTGCCGCTCCTCGTCTTGGGGAGGTCGTCGGTGAACACGATGCTGGCAGGCTTGGCGATGGCGCCGATCTTGTCGGCCACCGTGGTGCGCAGGTCGGCGATCAGGTCCTCGTCGCCCACGATGCCCGACCGCACCGTCACAAAGGCTGCGATCGCCTGCCCGGTGACGGGGTCGGAACGGCCGACGACAGCCGCCTCTGCCACCGAGGGATGGGACACGAGCGCCGACTCCACTTCGGTAGTGGAGATGTTGTGGCCGCTCACCAGCATGATGTCATCCACCCGGCCCAGCAGCCAGTAGTAGCCGTCCTTGTCGCGTTTGCAGCCGTCGCCGGGGAAGTAGCGGCCGGGGAACCGTGACCAGTACGTGTCCACGTATCGTTGGTCGTTGCCATAGATGGTGCGCAGCATGGACGGCCAGGGCCGCTCCAGCACCAGATAGCCGCCTCCGCCCAGAGGTACCTCGTCGCCGTTCTCGTCGACGACGTTCGCCTTCAAGCCGGGGAATGGCCGGGTCGCCGAACCGGGCTTGGTTGCGACCGCACCCGGAAGCGGCGTGATCATGATGCCTCCGGTTTCGGTTTGCCACCAGGTGTCAACGATCGGGCACCGCTCGGCGCCGATGTGCTCGTGGTACCACATCCAGGCCTCGGGGTTGATGGGCTCACCCACCGTTCCCAGAACCCGCAGCGAGCTGAGGTCGTGGGCTGCGGGGTATTGATCTCCCCATTTCATGAATGCCCGGATGGCGGTGGGGGCGGTGTAGAAGATCGTCACCTTGTACTCGTCGATGATCTGCCACAGCCGGTCGAAGTCCGGGTAATTGGGGGCGCCCTCGTACATGACGCCGGTCGCACCGTTGGCGAGCGGTCCGTACACGATGTACGAGTGGCCGGTCACCCATCCGATGTCGGCAGCACACCAGTACACGTCGTCGGGCTTGAGGTCGAACACGTAGTGGTGCGTGGTCACGGCTCCTGTCAGATAGCCGCCCTGGGTATGCACGATGCCCTTCGGCTTTCCGGTCGTACCCGAGGTGTAGAGAATGTAGAGGAGGTCCTCGGCCCCCAGCACTGCCGCTTCCGACGTTGCCGGCTGGTCGGCGATGATGTCGTGGTACCAGACGTCGCGCCCTTCGCTCATGACCACCTCGGAATCGGTCCGCTTGACGGTGACGATGTGCTCGATGGTTTGGCAGCGGCTGGCCGCCACGTCGGCGGCCGCCTTGAGAGGCACGACCGACCCTCGGCGCCATCCGCCGTCGGAGGTGATGATGACCTTGGCGGCGGCGTCGTCGATGCGATCGGCCAGGGCGTCCGCCGAGAAGCCGGCAAACACGACGGAGTGCACGGCCCCGATGCGGGCACAGGCGAGCATGGCGACGGGCAGTTCGGGAATCATCCCAAGGTAGATGGCCACCCGGACGCCCCGCTCGACACCCAGCTCGGAGAGGGCGTTGGCAAACCGGCACACGTCCTCGTACAGTTGCCGGTAGGTGATGGTGCGGGTGTCGCCCGGCTCTCCTATCCAGTGGTAGGCAACCTTTTCGCCCTGCGTCTCGAGGTGGCGGTCCAGGCAGTTGTACGACAGGTTGAGCTCCCCGTCGCTGAACCACTTGTAGAAGGGGGGGTTCGAGTCGTCGAGGACCACACTCGGCTCCGTGAACCAGCTGACGCGGCTCAGCGCCTGCTCTTTCCAGAACTCGAGCCAGTCTTTGTCTGCTTGCTCGTAGATCTCCGATCCGGCGTTCGCCGCCGCCGCGAACTCGGCAGATGGCTGAAACAGCCGATTCTCTTCGAGCAGATTCTCCAGAGCCTGTCGTTCTTCGCTCATCCTGCCTCCCGTCGCCGGCTCGCATGATACGCGGGACGGGCCCCGGCCCGCCTGCGGCCGCTACATGCGCCAGCTGTCAATCAGATGTCGAGCGCCGGCGACTAGGCGATCAACCTCGCCCGAAGAGGCCCCGCCCCGCGCCACGACGTTGATGCCGAGGACTTCCCCAAACAGGAGGTCGGCTCGCACGTCGACGTGGCCGGGCTGGGCTTTGCCTGCGGCGATGGCCCGGTCGAGCGCCTCGCGCAGCGCCCCGCGTACCCGGCCCCGGTAACTCAGGGTTCGCTCGCGGATCCGTGGGTCGCCACCCCCGTCTTCGGCCATGAGGTTGATGATCATGCACCCACCTTTGCCGTCTTCGCTCACCCATCGGGCGAGCGAATCGAAAAATCTGCTGATGGCATCGAGCCCGTGATCTGCTTGCTCGAGCGGTTCCAGCAGCGCCCGTGACGTCATCGACTCGTAACGGTCGAGGGCGGCTTCCATGAGGCCCTGTTTGGAACCGAAGGCGTTGTAGATGCTCGATTGGCTAATCCCCAGCGTCGCTTCCAGCTCACGGGTCGTGGTCTGGCGATAACCCGTTCGCCAGAACAGGTCGACGGCGCGGTCGAGCACCGCTGATTCGTCGAATTCGCGAGGTCGTCCAGTGATCTGTGTCATCGAGGTTGACAGTACAGCATTTTGAAGCATATGATCCAAAAATCTCGGAAGAGATGCGCCGCCTATCAGAGGAGTCACCATGTCCGTTTCCTATGTGGAGAGAGAGCAAGCCGACGAGCTGACCAACAGCTTCTACAACGATGCCGAAGAGCGGTTCGAATTGCTGCTGAACATCTTCAAAGTCTTCGGCCACACCCCCAAACTCGGCGCCATCTTCACCGAGTCGGTCATGGAGATGCTCCAGGACTCGTATCTCGATTGGCCGACCAAGGAGCTCCTGATCCTCAAGGCGACGCACCGCAACGAGTGCCAGTATTGCGTGGTACAGCATGAGGCGGTTTCGCAGCGGCTCGGCATCTCGGCCGAGAAGATCGCCGATATCGAAGGCGAGAAGTACAAGAAGAGCGAGCACTTCACCGAAGGCGAAGTAGCCCTGCTCGACCTGACGGTGCAAATCGGCGTCGATGCCAACCGCATCTCCAACGACATCTGGGACCGGGTCAAGGCGCACTACGACGAGTCACAGATTGTCGAGGCCGTATACGTCATCACGCAGTACATCGCGATCTCGAAGTTCGGCGACGCCCTCGGTGTGGTGCTCGAGCCGGTCTTCCTCGGCGGTGAGCCGATTCTCAAGGTCGATCACAGCTAGGAGATCGACGTGTCGCAAAGCGTTGCGCCGGCCCCGATGATCGAAATGTTCTCGGGGCCGGGCTGCGCCTATTGTGCCCAGACCCGTGCCCTTCTGCGGGCGCGCAGGCTCGAGTACGTCGAGTACGACATCTCCGATCCCGATCGACTCGAGGAGTACACCCGCCGATTGCCGCGTTCGCGGTCAATCCCGCAGATCTTCATCGGCGGCGAGCACATCGGCAGCTGGGAAGACCTCCAAATCCTCGACGCCGACGGCCGACTGGCAGAGATGACCCGCCCGGAAGCCTGACCGCGCTTTCGAGGGGTGCACACACGCGATGCACCCGGCGACAGATCGCTGACCGATAGAATCGGGTGGTGGGATGGGCTCCGTGCCCAGGTGTCCGAGCCATTCGTTGGAGTCTGCTCGCCGGTTCGTTCCCACCCCGTCGAATGGAGGGCCTGAAATGTCCATACATCGAATG
>JBFKDW010000084.1:0-12248 GCA_041619515.1 Acidimicrobiia bacterium | reverse complement strand
CACCGGGGACCTCACCGCCACCCTGGCCGACAACGACACCGCCTCCCTCGACGTTGACCCCGGCACCTACACGGTCACCGAAACCAGCCTTCCCGGGTGGACCCTCACCGACATCACCTGCATCGGCGGCGACGCCACCGGCGACATCAGCACCGGCACCGCCACCTACACCGTGACAGCAGGCGACATCATCACCTGCACCTTCACCAACCAGGCCACCAACGGCAACCAGGGTCGGATCATCGTCGTCAAGTCGGTGCGGGAGTTCACTCCATCGGGTCAGACCTTCAGCTTCACCACCAGCTACGGCCCCGGGTTCCAGCTGGGAGACGGTGATCGCAACGATTCGGGCCTGCTGGCACCCGGCACCTACTCGGTGTCCGAGGCGGTCCCGGCCAACTGGGCCCTGGTCGCCAACTGCAGCGACGGATCGGATCCGGCCAACATCGACCTTGAAGGGGGAGAAACCGTCACCTGCACCTTCACCAACAGCACAACCTGCGACCTGGTGGCGATATTGGCCGACGGGCCGGCCGATGACGGGCCGATCGGATCCGTGACCGGGGACCCGCTCATCGACGCACCGGGCGACGCCTTCCTGTACGTGATCGCAGTCAAGAACACCCTATGTGACCAGGCGGTCCCCGACGTCACCGCCGAACTGACGCTGGACGACGACGTCGTGCCCGACCTCGGGCTGCTACCGGACGCGTGCACGGTCAGCGGCCGGGTGGTGGCGTGTGAACTGGGGACCATCCCCGCCGGTGGCATCGTCGACATCACGCTGGATGTCCTGGTCAGCCCGGACAGTGCCGCCGACGACGCCTTGCTCAGCTCGGTGTTCGCTCGCCATCCGCGGCTCGACCTGGAGCCGAATCTCGAGAACAACCGCGACGACGAGCTGACCGCTGCGTTCGGGGTGGCGGTCAAGGGAATTGTGGTCATCCGCCCGCAGCTGCCGTTCACCGGCGTCAAGACGATGGACCTGGCCCTGGTGGCGCTCATCACCCTGTTGTTCGGGATGCTGCTCGTGACGATTACACCAAAACCGCCGGTGCCGGTGCCGGCAGCCGACACCGAGCCGGGCGAGGATCCGTGGGCCGCGTACGAGGAATGGGTGGCCGCCCGCGACGCATTCTTCAACGAGAACTGAGGGAGAGAGCATGGGAAACAAGCCGCCGATCGAAGACCTCGTCGTACTCCTGCCCGGCATCAGTGGAAGCGTCCTCCAGAAGAACGAGAAAGACCTGTGGGCGAACTCGGGCAGCGCCGTGTTCAAGATATTGAGGAACTTCGGCAGGGAACTCGAAGCGATGCACGTCCAGGACGACGACCCGAACCAGAAGGTCCTCAAAGACGGCATTGAGGCCACGCGGGTCCTGTCCGACACCCACATCATCCCCGGCCTATGGAAAATCGATGGGTACACGGCCATCTCGCGGCTGATCACAGACAACTTCGAGGTGGCGCCGGGCGAGATCGCCGACCCCGAGCCCAACAACTTCTACGAGTTCCCCTACGACTGGCGCCGCAGCAATCGCAGCTCGGCGCAGCGCCTCAAGGAGCTCATCGATGAGAAGCTGCCGGCATGGCAGCAGCACTACCCCGACGCCAAGGTGATCCTCCTGGCCCACAGCATGGGCGGCCTCGTGTCCCGGTATTACCTGGAGGTGCTCGAGGGCTGGCCGACCTGCAAGGCTCTCATCACATTCGGGACTCCCCATCGGGGATCCGTCGACGCCGTCGGCACGCTGGCGAACGGATTCAAAAAGGCCTTCCTCGACCTGACCGATGCGATGCGGACATTCCCGTCCGTGTACGAGTTGATGCCGCGGTACCCGATGGTCGGTGGTGGGGATGAAGAGAAGATGCTGTACCCGAAGGACTTCGACATCCACGGCATTGATCGGGCGATGGCAGAACATGCCTTCCAGTTTCACCTGGACATCGAGGAACACGCCAAAGCGCGTCCCGCCGACGCCTACAAGCTCATCCCGGTAGTGGGAGTCAGACAGAAGACCAGCCAGTCGGCCATCTTTGCCGACGGCAAAGTCGAGATCCTCAAGAAGCCACCAAAGGGAGTGGGGACCCATCAAGAAGGCGGGGACGGAACCGTCCCGCGAGTCTCGGCCGTGCCCATCGGCATGGAGAAGAAGGCCGGGCCGATCTTCTTCCCGGAGCGCCACAGCTCTTTGCAAGCCAACGGCACTCTTCTCGAGATCCTCTTGGAGGAGATCAAGCAGCTCCAGTCCGAGGACGAGCTCGAAGCCCTTCGCGGGCTCAAAATCGAAGGCGAAGCGGCGGAGGGGCTGGCGCTCTCGCTCGAAGTAGACGATCTGTACTTGGAAGAAGAGCCGGTCACGATCTCGGCAAACGTCCTCACCATCCAGGGAAACGAACCGGTCGGCGTCGAAGGGCAGCTGGTGGCCCGGGTCACGGGCGTGGATACGGGACAGCCGACGCAGCCATTCGACCTGATCGAGGGTGAGGACGGTTGGCATGCCACCCTCGAAGGCCTCAAACCCGGCCTGCACCGGATCGAGCTGGCAGTGGTGGATCCGGGGCCCACCGATCCCGAGCCGGTCCACGATGTCTTCGAGGTCATGGGATGAAACACACTCCTCTCCAGCCAGGACGGGAGGTGTAGCCCACCGTGTATCCCCCCTGGTCGAAGTTCAGCGAGAAGGAGTTGGCGAAGTACGTCACCGTGCGCGCCGAGCCGCTGCTCGGAAAGCTGGACGAAAACACCTTCGACCTGGAAGATACGCCCGACGGCCGCCGTCGGAAACTCGAGCTGATCTACACCAAGCTGCTGCAGGCGGGTATCTACTACGACCTCGAGCCGTTTCGATACGACGACAAGCTGCAGGAGATCCGCACCCCTGCCGACATCTTCTCCGGAGCAGGCCGCGGAACATGCCTCGACCTCTCGGTCCTGTTCGCCGGGCTGGCCGAGGCCTACAACCTGCTACCCGTGCTGGTCATCATGCAGAGCCACGCCTTCGTCGTCGTATCGATATCCGACGATCTCGCAAATTGGAACGGCCTGAAACGAGCCGGAAAGGCGAAGCTGGGTGACCTCGTCAAGGAAATCCAAGACCTTCGAGACCTGGTCGATAGCGGCAACTATCTGGCGATCGAGTGCACCGGGTTCGCGTCCAGCGCCAAGCTGCGGGACAACCCGACCGACGGCCATCCCGAGACGATGGGACGCAACAGTGACGGTGTGATGACGTTCGACGACGCCCTGGCGGCGGGCAAAGCCCAGCTATTCGAGCGCGACGACAAGCTGGGGTTTGCGCTCGACATCGGGATCGCCCACCGAACACTCGAACCATATGAGATCGGCAGCGCTACCGCCATGGTCTCCGAGCGCCGGCCGGTCGAGGCAGAGGCCGTAGAAACCAAGCACGGCAAGGCAACCGTTGCGGTGTCTGGCGAGGTGATGGTCACGGTCGATCTGGAGTCAGACGACGGTGCCGTAGTCGTCCGGGTGAAAGATGACGAGGTTCCCACCCCGGTGGAACATCCCGCCCCCGTCAAGCCATTCCTCAAGCCCCTCAAGGGATTCATCGGGCGCAACGCAGAGCTAGACGCAGCCCGGCTGGCGCTCGGGAACGGGGAGACCTTCGGTGCCTACGGCGGGCCCGGATGGGGGAAAACCGCACTGTTGCGAAGCATTGCATTCGACGACACCGGCGACTTCCCGGACGGCGTCGTCTATCAGAAGGTGCCGGCCGCACCGTCCAGCCGACCTGCACCGGATCCCGAAGTCGCAGAAACGCCGGAAGATGTAAACGTGGAAGACACCATTTACGCGGACCTCCTGCAGAATCTGTACAAGGCGTTCTACACCACTGATCCGCCGCTCAAGCAGAGCCCCGAGACCATCCGGCTTGCCCTGCAGGAGAAGCAGGCGCTCGTCATCCTGGACGACGTCCACCTCGATGCCGACACAGTCGAGAACATCGTGAACACGCTTCCCATGTCGACCTTCGTGGTCTCGGCGGAATCCGCCGCCCCCTTCCCCAAAGGCCGGCCGCTGCGCGGCCTGGCCGCCGACGACGCCCTCACCTTCTTCGAGAAGCAGCTCGGCCGGCCGATCGCCGAGGACGAACGGGACGCCGCCCGGGAGATCTGCAAGGCGCTCGACGGCCATCCCGGACATCTCATCGAGGCACGCAACGCCGTGCTGGGTGGCAAGTCGCTGGCGGAGGTAGCCCGCACCTATCAGGGGACTGCCGAGCCGAGCGAAGTGGTCGCAGAATCGGTGAGAGCCGACCTCACACCGATCCAACAGAAAGTCGCCGAGATCCTCGACGCCGCCCTCGTGCCGGTGAGCCTGACGCTGCTCGAGCGAATCCTGAAAGACGACCTGGAAGGCCTGCCTACTTCGCTCCACGAGGAAATCCGGGCCCTGATCGACCAGGAGCGAGTCGAACAGCATTCGCCCCGCTACAGCTTGACGGGGACGGTAGCCGAAGGAGCCCTCAAACACTGGAGCCCATCTGACTGGATGGGAGCGCTCCTCAGCAACCTGGCCGATTGGTCGGAGTCACCCGAGGTCACCAACGACGACATCAACCGTGACCGGGAGTTCATTCTGCGGGCCCTCGAATGGGGCGTGGAAGCCGAGCAGTGGACCGAAGTGATCCGGGTGGCCAGAGCAACCGATCGTGGGATCGCCCTGGGTCTGCATTGGGCCGCCTGGAAGCAGGTCCTCGAGCATGCGCTCGCCGCCGCCGAGGGCCTGGGGGAAACGGGGCTCAGCGCCAAGGCGTGGGCCTTGCACCAACTGGGCGCGCGGGCAATCGGGCTGGGAGACGATGCCGCCGGCCTCGCCTATCTCACCGAGGCACTCGACCTGCGAACCGAACTCGGCGAGACCAGGGCGGCCAACGTCACCAAGCAGAACCTCAAGCTGGTCAAAGCAGTGCCGGCCAAGGTCCCGGCCGGGGCCGCGGTGGTTGCAGGGCTGGTAGGCGCCCTGCTGCTCTTCGTAACGGCGTGGGCCTCGGTGGGGGGTTGGACCAAGCAGCTCACCTTCGAACCGTCCGGCCTGACGTTCATCTCGAGCGGCGAGATAGGAGAGTCCGTCCCGCGGGTGATCTCTCTGGTCAATGAGACCGAGGACGACATCGGACCGATAGCGATTGGCGTCGATTCCCCCGAATTCACCGTCGACGGAGGACGCGGGGACGTGGATCGCGATTCGGACAGCGTCTCGCTGGGCGGCGACGCCCCGCTGGCGGCCGACGCCATCGATCTGGTCGGGCCGTGCCTGCTGGACCCCGATGGCACCATCGCCGTGCTGGAGCGCGAGTCGTCGTGCGAGCTGCGGGTCGTGTACACCCGGGCATCGACCACCAATGCCCGGGCTGCGCTCTCGGCGAGCGTCACGGACCCCGAAGGCACCATCACAGCCGACCTTCAGGTTGTCATGGCCGATGAGCCACCCACGCCCGACACGACATCACCTACGGGCAACGGCGGAACCGGCACCACCCCCCCGGACGTCGACGGCGGCAACGGCGACACGACGACAACAACCTCAGGCACGACCTCGACTTCCCAGAATGGTGTGGGCCCGGTCCTCTCAGTCGAGATCTCTCCACCGAGCAGAGAGGCCGTGATCGGCACAACGGTCGAATACGAGGTCAATGTGAGCAGTGGAGACTCACCGGTGAGCGGCGTTACCGTGCGAGTCTCCGAGGCTCCGCCCGAGCTCAGCATCGAGCTCGTCGATCAAGGTGGACGGACGTGCGACTCGACGTGCGAGCTACGGGAGCTGGCCGGCGCGCAGACGCTCATCGCCCGGGTTCAGGTGCTACCGGATGCGGCGGGTGGGAACACCCTCCAGTTCGAGATAACCGTAGCCGAAGACTCGGTCGACCAGAGCGCGGCCACAGCACAGGTAGAGATCCCGGCCCGAAGGGGCGAGGCTGCGGCCGAACCGGATGCCATCGCCTTCCCCACCGTGGCGGTCGGAACCAGCGTCGAGCGAGTCGTAACCCTCACCAACGTCGGCAACGGCCCGCTCACCATCGAACCACCGGCCATCTCGGGCAGCGAGGCCTTCACAGCCGATTCGGACTGTGAAGGGGCGCCCCTGGCGAGTGGAGACTCCTGCCTGATAACGGTGGTATTCACTCCATCCGCAGTCGGGCCTGCCCCTCCGACGGAGCTGGTGATCACCCACGACGGCACACCGGGCGAAACGAAGGTTGCCCTGACCGGCAGTGGACAAGCGGGGCCCACTCCTCCGCCGACGGTGCCGCCGCCGGCCGGTCCGGCATTCGTCGAGATCGAGAGCGAGCTGCTGGCCTTCGACTCCACCACGTCGACGCACCAGGTCGACGTCGTCAACGTCGGTGGCACGCCGGTCACGATCACCGGGATCGCGGGCCTCACCAACTTCCAGGCCACGGGCTGTGTCGGCACCTCACTCGGGCCGAACGAGTCCTGTGTGTTGACCGTGACCTTCGACCTCACCGGCGACCGCTGCGAGGTTCTGGAGCTCCTCTACGCCGGTGAGGGTGATCGACGCATCCTGCTCAAGGGCAGCAGCTGACCGCATCGCCCTCGGGGGGATGGTCCTAGAAGAACTACCGTCCGATCCAGTAGATGCCGAACCACACGACGGTCGCTCCCAGGAGCACGAAGGCGGCCCACTTGACGAGCGGAAGGCGCCGACCGAGGAACGCCTGGGCCAGCGACAACACTGCCGCCACCGCCGCGGCCGCGATACCGATCATGGCTACCGCGAACTGGGCGCCTTGCAGGAACTCGGGCACCTCGTCGCACAGAGCCGGTGCCACGGCAGCTTCCTGGCAGGGCGATGTCAACTCGGTGGCCTTGCCCGACCACTGCACGGCCGCCCAGAGGAGTAACCCCGCTGCGACGAGAGAGACGACCCAATTGACCACAGTGGCGTTGGCAGCCAACCAGGCGCCGAGCCGATCTCGCAGCGCCGGCGGACCGGTTTCGGTTGCGACCGGTTCGGCGGCGTCACCAACCGCAGTTGCTTCACGTGCTCCCATGCCCAGCTCCCGTCTGCCCATGCCGGCGAAGCCGACCCCTGGGAATAAGCGTACAGCTACACCACAGAGCGTGTCGGCCGAACTGGGCAAACCGAGACATGATCAAGCCTCCCTGTGTAACTTGGGGTGGGGTCCGGGAGAACCGCCCCTGTTCGGTAGCGGCCCGAAGGGAGAATCGGAATGGAGATCGCCAAGTCTCTCGAATACCTGCGGCGTGACTTGCAGGAGAGGATCGCCTGGCAGACGAAACGGCTGCGCTGGGAACGATTCAAGGCGCTCGTCCTCAAGACGCTCGCCGTGGTCTTGGCGGGGGGAATCACCGTTCTGCTCGGGCTGGAAGGCGACTTCGTCAACCAGGAAGCCACCAAGAACATCGCTCTCGTGTTCGGCGCCGTCATTGTGGTGTTGAACGCCTGGGAGGCGTTCTTCGATCATCGCGGGCTCTGGATCATGCACACGACGAACCGGGCGAGAATGGACGCGCTGGCGACCGACATCGAGTTCTACCTGGCGGCTCGCGAGCCCGGAGAGGTCACTGCGGCCGACGCCGAGCGGTTCGCCCAGCGCTACCGGCAGCTCGGGGAAGCCGGCCTCGCCCGCTGGCTCCAGCTACACGACGAGACGGTCGGAGACAAGCCACCGGCTCAGGCCGAAGACGAGGCTGAGGCTGCCGCGGAATGAGCCGCGCCGTCACGCCGGGCGGGGAAGATACTCTGCGATCGCTCTGAACAGACGGGAACGGGGCAACACGAGGTCGGCTCCGAGCAGCCGAGCGCGAGTCATTGCGTCGGCATCGACATGGGGGCCGTAGGCGGTGATCCTCACGCCGGCGGCCGCCAGCGACCTGATCATCGCATCCGCCTCCGGATGGGTGAGATCGACAAATGCGGCGACCGGCCTAGTTTCGGACCCGGTGGCCTCCGCGCTCCAGCCCGCCACATGCAGGCCGGCCCCATTGATGGCGTCTTCAAATCGGCTCCGATCCATCAGATCACCGGAGACCACCACCACCCGCCTGCCCTCCCCTGTTACGAGGTGAGCCAGTGCCCTGGCCTTCTCGACACCCCAGCCCAGGTGGGCCTCGAACGCTTCCTGCCCGAGTGCCGATGAGGATGCCGGCGCAACGGCGAAGATGTCGCCCGGCAGTGCCGCCACCGACGTTGGGTCGCGCAGCGCACGCTTGGCTCCCGCCGCGGACAAGGCGGCGGTCGGCCCCGACATCGCCTCCTGAAAGACCTCGAGCGGTGAGCGCCGCTGCTCTCCATAGGGGAGCTCCAGCACACCCGCCAGCTCATCTGCCAGCCAGCGTTCGGCCTCGTCGATCACGGCTTCCGGCACGGGAGGCAGGCTGCGCTCGCTGAGAATTGCTTTCAGATAGGGCCGGAATGCGCCGACGAAGGCCTCATGGAGAGCAGAACTGCGCGCGTCCATCTGGCGAGCTTATCCGCGGCCTCTGCCCAAGCTGCACCTAGGGTTTCACGATCATTCAAAGGAGGCAGTGTAAGGCGGGCGGCGCTCATCGCACTGCTTGCCCTGGCGGCGAGTTCGTGCAGCATCGACATCGGCATCGATATCTCCCTTCAGCAGGACGGATCGGGGTCGCTGGCGGTCGATATCGACGTCGACGATGAATTCATCGATCTCTATCGGCTCACCGGGAGGGAGTTCGAGGATCTCATCGCCACCAGGGGGCCGTCACTCGGCCTCCCGTTCACAGTCACCCCGGGCACCGTCACCCGCTACACGGCCAGCACCAATGTCGTGAGTGCCGACACCCTCGCCCAGATCTTGGAGGGCCTGGCCCCCGGCATCGGCGAAGTTGAGATCGCAGCGGAAGAGGGAACACTCCAGTTCGACGGCCGCCTCAACCCGCTCACGGGCATCGCCGATGTTGCGCCCTATTTCGTCGACGAGAGCCCACTCCAATTCAGCGACGCGGTGGACGTGACCGTGAGCCTTGCCATGCCGGGTGAGATCGACAGCACGACCGGGAGCAACAGCCAGAGCGGGCCCCTCACCTGGACGGTTCCCTTCTCCGACTCAGAGACTCGGCTGTTTGCCAGCTCGGTTCTCGAATCGCCGGGGAGGCCGATCCCCTGGACGCTGATCGCGGTGGCGATCACGCTCATCTTTGCAGTCGGCTTCCTGATATCGGTCAAATCGAGCCTTGCCCAGAACGGCGAGGAGACGGCGCCGATGCCGTTGCGAGAACCCGGCGGCTCCATCCGCCCGCCGGAGGAGCAGGTCCGTGCTCCCGAGGCCACCCCGCCTGAGGAGCAGCCCGTCGCCCCGCCGGCCGAGGGCGGCTAGCCGACGAAGACCTGCACCACCATGAGGCCGAGGGGGCCTCGCATGGCGGCGATGCCGACGGCGGTGAAGCCCCCGCTCTCGATGTTGGCCAGATGGGCTGGGCTGGCAACGAGACCCTCGTGCGCCTCGGTGGCATCGGCCGCCAGGGCCAGGTTCTCGCCGGCCCGGGGGTAGCTGAGCCCGGCCCCAGCCAGACGGTCGGCAACCCTTCCGGTAACCGGCGATTCATGTGAGAAGTAGCCGGACCGGTACATCTCACTGGCGTGGTCGCGCGCCACAGCCGCCAGTGGGCCTGACCAGGCGAGCGCTGCGAGGCCGGCCTTCGATCGCTCCTCGTTCAGCCCTTCGTACAACTGGAGCACAGATGGCGAGTCGGGAATCAGGGCGCCGGCCTCGATCGGCTCGAACTCAACCCGCTCGTCCCCCTCGATAATGGCGCTGCGGCCACCGATGAGGTCGTCGAGGCTCAGCAGGACCCCGAGCACGTGATCTCCCGAGACTTGAGCGAACACCGATTGCGGGACTCCGGCGGGGTCGGTCAGGGTGGCGGCGACCGACGACTCCTCGATCTGGCCGGCTACGGCTGCCGGGAGCCGAAACAGGGAGACGACCGACAGCAGTAGGGTCGCCAGGAACGCTCCCCAGGCGAGGGCGAGACCGGCGCCGGTGAGGCGGTTGCCCAGTGCCAGCCCGGGCAGGCGGGCCACTCGATGCAGGTAATGGGCTGTGACCGCCGCCATGCCGCCGATGAGCACGAACAGCGCCAGCCCGCCGATGACCCGGGATACGGTAGGGCTCGAGCCGAGGATTCCCGAGACCACCGCCCCGGCCGCCGGACTGAGACGGAACGCCACTGCCAGGCCGACGACCACTCCGAGCAGGTCCATGGCCTCTCGGACGAACCCGCGCGCCCACCCCCGCAGGAAGAGAAACAAGAAGAAGCTGCCGAGGAGGAAGTCGAGCACGGTGCGTTTTCGGTTGGGGAAGCTTCCGCAGCCTAAACGGCTTAAGAACGAATTTCGCGCTTTCTAGGAGTCGTCGGCCCCTCCCGGCTCGGGCTCCTCCGGCCAGTCTTCCTCGCTGTCGCGGAACCGGGTGAGCACGGTTTCCCGGGTGGGCTCGTCGTCGATCAACGCCTCCCGCGCCTCGTCCCAGGATTGTCCGAGCACCCGAGTCCGCCACACGTGGCCGGTGAGGATCTTGATGACCGCCACGACGGGAACGGCCATGAGCACCCCGAACAGGCCGCCGACGGCCCCGCCGGCGAACAATGCCAGCAACACAGTGGCCGGATGGAGGCGAACGGTGGCTCGGAGGACAACCGGGCTCACAAAGTTGTTGTCGATCTGCTGAACGATGAGCGCAACCAAAGCGGCCCAGAGCGCCTTGCTCGGGTCGCCGGACGTGAGGCCGGCCAGTGATCCGAGGGCGCCCGCCACCCACGGTCCTACAAACGGGATGATATTGAAGAAGCCGGAGATCATGCCGATGAGAAGCCAGAACGGCAGATCGATGATCCAGAAGCCGATGCTCGTCATGACGCCGACGATGAACGCCACCACCAGCTGGCCCCGCACAAAGCCTCCGATGGCAGTCGAGAGTTGAACGAACACGTACATGACCTCGTCCCGCCAATACTGGGGGACGAGGTTGCGCAGGCGCTCGGATACCGCAGGCAGGTCGAGCATGAGGTAGAAGGCAACGACCGGAGCCACCAGCGCCACCAGGACCGCCTGGAAGATGTTCAATGTCCAGTCCGCCACCGTGCCCAGCTGGCTCCGGATCAGGTCCTGGTTGGCGGGATCGGAAAACCAATCCGAGACCTCCTGGCCGGTCGGGAGTGACACGTCGACGGATAGCCCGAACCGGTCCCCCAGCCGCGAGATCTCCTCCTGGGCGTCCTCCAGCAAATCTGGGAAACGGTCGGCGAGATCTTGCCCCTGGGAAACCAGGACCGGCACGATGAAGAATGCCGCAGCACTGAAGAGAGCGACCAGCAAGACATAGGCGAGCACGGCTCCCACCACGCGAGGGACGCGACGATGCTCGAGCCACGTCACGAACGGGTTCAGCAGGTAGATGATGGCGACGCCGAGCACCAGCGGTGGGAAGATGATGGCGATTTGCGACCCCACGTACAGCGCCACCCACAGCACCCCCAGGGCCCCGAGTGCGCTCCACGCAACGATGCCGAGCCGCTGGATGGAGCCGAATACGGCCTCGCGATCCACGGCTGCTAGCGGCTCGGGTGATCGCCACCCTGAAACCGCTCGATCACCCGGCGCTCACGACTCTCATCGCGCACGCGGCGCAGACGGCGGACGGTGAGCGGGGCGAACTGGAGAGCCTCGGGATGATCGAGCACGCGGCGAAGAATCTGGTAATAGCGGGTGGCGCTCATTGTCAGGTAGTCGCGGATGGCGCGGTCCTTGGGACCGGGATAGAGCCACCAGGAACCCTCGAATTCGAGGACTGATTTTTCGCGATCGGTAAGCATCGAGGAGAGGGTAAAGCAGCGGTCGCGCGGGTAGTGGGATTTTGAGATTGATTCTCGCGCGTTCCGCGCGAGACGTGAGCCCTGGTGGGGCTCCTCCCGTCGAGCGTCCCTGGGCGGAGGTTTGCGGGTGAAAGGAAGGCGGGGCAAACCGCGTCGACAAACTACGCTCTAGCAGCGTGCTGGCGTAGCTCAGTGGTAGAGCAGCTGCCTTGTAAGCAGCAGGTCGTGGGTTCGATCCCCACCGCCAGCTCTGGTGGCCCAGCTCGGCTCCGGGTTGGATCGACCGGGTTGCCCCCCGGGCACAGACAGCCCCGGTCGCTCAGCCACGGAGTTGACCGGCCGCAAACAGCCCCGGTCGCTCAGCCCACGGAGTTGGCCGGCCGCAAACAGCCCCGGTCGCT
>JBFKDW010000083.1:0-12530 GCA_041619515.1 Acidimicrobiia bacterium | reverse complement strand
GACCGACGGTCCCTCTAACCTGTCCCGCATGCTCCTCATCAACATCGACCACATCGGCATTGCCGTGCGGGACCTCGACGCCGCCCTCGATGAGTACCAGCGCCAGTACCGGGTGGAGCCCGTCCACCGGCAGGTGGTCGACAGCCAGGGCGTCGAGGAGGCCATGATCGCCATCGGTGGCTCACACGTGCAGCTGCTCCAGCCGCTGAGCGACGATTCCCCGGTCGGGAGGTTTCTCGCCAAGCGCGGCGAGGGCATGCATCACGTCGCCTTCGCCGTGGCCGACATCGAGGGGGCCCTCGATCATCTCCGAGCCGAGGGAGCACAGCTGATCGATGAGGAGCCCCGCATTGGTGGCGGGGGAGCAAGGATTGCGTTCGTGCATCCGAAATCGCTGGCCGGCACCCTCATCGAGCTGGTGGAGTCGCCATGACGCCAGACTTCGAGATCGTCGGAGGAGCCGGCCCCTACGAGACGGCAGCAGTCGCCGCTGCCCTGCACGCGATCCTGTCCGAGTCGGAGGCACGGTCACGACAGATGACCACCGTCTCCCGCTGGCGGGTTGAGCTGCCGCAGTACGAGCCGAGCGGCTGGGGTGTCGGGCAGCCGGCCGGCGCTCCCGGCCCGGCCCCTCCAATCAGGCCGACCGCTGGCTCTTCTCGGCCACGGCCGGCCGGTCGGCAAGAGGAAGGCTGAAGGCGAAACTGGCTCCGTGCGGGAACGCGTCGCTGTAGGTCAACCGGCCTCCCATGGCCTGAACGAGCTGCCGGGCGATGGGAAGGCCCAGCCCCACCCCGCCCTCGGTGCGATCGTCACCCTTGGACCCTTGCTCGAAGTGATCGAAGATTCGCTGCTGGTCCTCTGGAGCCACCCCGGGCCCGTTGTCGGTTACCGAGATGAGGTAGGCATCGTCGGTCTCCTGTCCGTGGACGAGGATCTCGTCGCCGCCGTACTTCCTGGCGTTGCCCAGCAGGTTGCGAAGAACCTGCTCGACCCTGCGGGCGTCTGCCAGCACTGCGGTTCCCCCCGTCATCTCCACCCGGGCATCGATGGCGCCCCCGGCGGGAAACACGACGGACACGATCCGGTGGGTCAGCAGAGCAGGGTCGACCGGCTCGGTGGTGATCGCCAGCTTGCCGGCTTCCAGCCGGGGGAGGATGAGGATGTCTTCGACCAGATGCTGGAGGTGGTCGGCCTGGGTGGCGATGATCTCGAGGAACTCGTCGATCTCGGCGGCGTCGAGCTCGGCCCACCCGGCTCGCAGCGTGTCGGCAAACCCGGCGATCGATGTGAGCGGTGTCCGGAGCTCGTGGCTGACCATGGAGACGAACTGGTCCTTGGCGAGATTTGCCTGCCGGGCGCTTTCGAGCATCTTGCGCTCCACCCCCCGGATCTTGTGAAGTGAGCCGGAAGCAGATGCCACTTCGATGACCGTGAGGATGAGGAACAGCACCGCCGTCACTACGTTGACGTAGAGACTGTCGACGACGTCGGACAACGGGGCTGGTGCGAAGAAGTGTGCGGTGGTGAACAGGGCACCCATGTAGACGACGACGACCAGGGCGCGTCCGGGCGGAAGCAACAGAAACGCCATCACGAGCATGTAGGGAGTGGCCGCCAGCAGGAGTGTCGGCCACGTGCCGGTCAGGAACAGGACCACTCCGACCATGGTCACGTCGATTGCGACTGCCACCGACGTGGATCGCCCGGGTCGGCGCCGGCGGTACTCGTTCGATCCCGCCCCCACCACGAGGGTTGCCAAGGCGAGGGCGAACGCCACCAACCCGACCTCGAGGCCGATCACGAAGATGGCGACGCTGGCGAGGATCAGGTTGACGGTACGGGTCCGGTCGAAGGCCGGTCCGATGTCGTCGTAGGCCGGCGGGGCCTGCGGAGTCTGCTCCATCTCCCAATTCTTCGGCAGCCCAGCAGGCCCAATTGAGGTAACTAGTTCCCGAGCTTGCGGGCCGCCCGTAACTCCTCGAGCACTTCACGCCCCACCATCAGGTCGCCGTACCCGTTTCCGAGCCGCAGACCCGGCTTGTAGCTGCCGTGATAGTCGGATCCTCCCGACGGGATGAGCCCCACCCGGCGTGCCCGCTCTACCAACTCGAGGCGAGTGTCCTGCTCGTACTCGGGGTAGTACGTCTCCAGGCCGACGAGTCCAAGACCGGCCAGCCGCTCCAGCTCATCGTCCAGTTCCGCCCGGAAGATCCCGAGGGTGTGGGGATGGGCGACGATGGGCACCGCCCCCGAGTCAGTCGCGAGGGCAATCGCCTCCTCCGGGGCGAGGCGGGGCCGCCCCACGTAGCCGGGGCGGCCCGCGCCCAGGTAGAGATCGAACGCTTCCGACATCGACCCGACCACCTTCTTCTGGACCAGGACTGCGGCCATGTGTGGCCGGCCCATGCCGGTGCCTCCGGCCTCCTCCAAGACCTCTTCGTAGGTGATCTCGACGCCGAGTCCGGCGAGCTTGTCCACCATCTGCCGGTTGCGGTTGGTGCGGCCCGCCTGGAGTTCGGCCAGTCGATCCTGCAATGGCCCGGTGCCCGGCTCGAGGAAGAGCACGATCATATGGAAGCCACCCCGGTCCCATTCACAGGACAGCTCGACGCCGGGGACCAGCTCGATGCCGTGCTCGGCGGCAGCTTCCGCTGCCTCGGCGATGCCATCCAGGTTGTCGTGGTCGGTGAGCGCTACTGCTTCGAGCCCGGCCCGCTCCGCTTCGGCGACCAGCTCGGCGGGCGTGTCGGATCCGTCCGAGTAGCTGCTGTGCGTGTGAAGGTCGACTGCCATCAGGTCGCGGCCCGGCCCGGCTAGGTGACGTCGATGGTGACCGACTCGATGTACACCGATTCGAGCGGTCGGGAGGGGTCGGCGTCGAACTCGTTGAATCCGAGCGGAACCGCCCGGATCGCCTCGATGGCGTCTTCGCTTCCCATCACCCGGCCAAACGTCGTGAACTGGGAGCCGCTCAGGTGGAGCTGGTTCTCCTCCAGCACGATGAAGAACTGGCTGCCGGCGGTGGCCTCGCCACCGGAGTTGGCCATGGCGACGTCGCCGGGGTCGTAGGTGGTGAGCGGCTCGGGGAACTCGTCGGCCGGTGAGTAGCCGGGGCTCCCGAGGCCGGTGCCCGTCGGGTCGCCGCCCTGGATGACGAAGGCCGGCAGAATCCGATGCATCGGGGAGCCGTCGAAGTAGCCCTCACGGGCCAGGAACACGAAGCTGTTGACGGTCTCGGGTGCCGCTGCCCGGTCGAGCTCGATGGTGATGTCGCCGCACGACGTTGTGAGGACGGCGGTGACCTCGGCATCCGGTGGGATCTCCTGGTCCTCGGCTGCCTCGAAGCTCATCTCGGTGGGGGCGGGCGGCGTCTCCGCACCGCATGCGGTGGGCTGGCCGGCAAACAACTCGTAGCTGGTGGCGAGGCGAGCCTGTTCCGGGGTGGTTGTGGTGGTCACTCCGATGGTGGTGGTGGTGGCGGCATCGGGCTCGGAGTCGTTGCCCGACAGCAAGGAGAACAGCAGCAGCGGCCCCAGCACCGCGACCACCAGGATCGCGATATTGCGGGCAGTCCGGATGCGAGCAGCTCGTTGGGCTGCCTTGCGTTCGGCCTCCCGCCGGGCCGCCCGGTTGACTCTCTGGCGCTCTCGCTTGCTCGTCATGAAGGCTGCATCATAGAGAGGCTGACTGCTCCGATATTGCGACCGGCGCAACGGTTGCGCGCTCATATACTCCGCGCCATGTCCCTCACGGTCCAGAAGTACGGCGGCACGTCGGTGGGTGACGCCGAGCGGATCGCCAACGTGGCCCGCCGGGTGGTCGAGACCCGCAAAGCAGGCCACGACGTGGTCGTGGTGGTTTCTGCCATGGGCCGGACCACCGACGACCTCATCGACCTCGCCACCCATGTCAGCTCCCGGCCGGGGGGGCGGGAGATGGACATGCTGCTGACTGCCGGGGAGCGGATTTCCATGGCGCTGCTGGCGATGGCCATCCGGGATCTCGGAGTCGAGGCCGCCAGTCTCACAGGCTCGCAGGCCGGCATCCTCACCGACTCGGTCCATGGTGGAGCCAAGATCACCGCTATTCGCGGCGACCGGGTGCGCCAGTACCTCGACGACGGGCTGGTGGTCATCGTGGCGGGGTTCCAGGGGGTGGACCCGGAGAGCCGGGACGTCACCACCCTCGGCCGGGGTGGCTCCGATGCCACCGCCGTCGCCATGGCGGCCGCATTGGGGGCGGACGTGTGTGAGATCTACACCGATGTCGACGGGGTGTTCACGGCCGACCCGCGCCTGGTGGAGTCTGCTCGCAAGCTGGACGAAGTGTCGTATGAGGACATGCTGGAACTGGCCGGGGCGGGGGCCGGGGTTTTGATGGCTCGATCGGTAGAGTTTGCCCGCCGGTTCAGCATCCCCGTGCATGTCCGTTCATCGTTCCACGATGAGCCCGGCACGTGGATCAAGGAGGAAGTCATGGAGCAGACGGTCATCACCGGTGTCGCCCACGATGACACCGAAGCGAAGGTGACCGTGCATGGCGTTCCCGACCAGCCCGGCATCGCCGCCAAGCTGTTCGGGGCCCTCGCCGGCGACAACATCGACGTCGACATGATCGTCCAGAACGTGTCGAACGCCGGCATCACCGACATCAGCTTCACTGTGCGCCAAGAACAGCTCGACAGGGCCCGGGCGGCCGCCGAGCGGGTGGTTCCCGAGCTGGGTGCCGAGGGGGTGGACGTCGACCCCGCCATCGCCAAGGTTTCGCTGGTCGGCGCCGGCATGCGGAACCATCCGGGCGTTGCCGCCGACATGTTCAGGGTGCTGGCAGATCACGGCATCAACATCTCGATGATTTCCACCTCGGCAGTCCGTATCTCGTGCGTCATCGACGCCGACCGTGGCGAAGAGGCAGTGCGGGCACTCCACAGCTATTACCTGCCGGAAGAGGCGCCGGTGTGAGTGATCTGACCGTCGCCGTTGTCGGGGCGACCGGCGCCGTCGGCCGGGTCATGCGCGCCATCCTCGCCGAGCGGTCCTTCCCGGTCGGCCGTCTGCGCCTCCTGGCCTCGGAGCGGTCGGCAGGTACCGTGCTGGAAACCGGCTTTGGTGCGGTCGAGGTCGAGGATCTCGCCACCGCCGACCCGGCCGGCATCGATATCGCCTTGTTCTCGGCCGGGGGCGACCGCAGCCGCCGATACGCACCCGTCTTCGCCGAGGCCGGCGCCATCGTGGTGGACAACTCGTCCGCCTTCCGGATGGATCCAGACGTCCCCCTGGTGGTCGCCGACGTCAACGACGAGGCCGCCTTCACCCACAAGGGCATCATCGCCAACCCCAACTGCACGACGATGGTCCTGATGATGGCGGTGGCCCCGCTCCACAGGGCCGCCGGGCTGGAGAGCATGGTGGCGACCTCGTACCAGTCCGTGTCGGGGACCGGCAACAGTGCGATCGCCGAGCTGCGCGACCAGGTGGACTGGTTTGCGCGCAGCCCCCAGGCGCTCATCGACGGTGGATGGGAGGCGCCCGACCATGCGGTGTTCACGCGGCCCATCGGCTGGAACGTGCTGCCGTTTGCCGGCGCGGAAGTGGAGGCGGGCTACACCGACGAGGAGATGAAGCTCCAGAACGAGAGCCGCAAGATCCTCGAAATCCCCGGGCTGCCGGTGGAACCTACGTGCGTGCGGGTTCCGGTGGTCGTCGGCCACGGCATTGCAGCCACCCTCCGGTTCGGCGATGCCATCACCCCCGAGCAGGCTGCCAAGCTGATCGATGAGGCGCCCGGCGTCCAGGTTTGGTCAGACCGGACGGCAACCCCGTTGGACTCGGCCGGCATCGACGACGTGCTCGTGAGCCGGATTCGCGGCACGCTCGGTGAACCGGGCGGCATCAGCCTGTGGGCGGTGGGCGACAACCTCCGCAAGGGCGCGGCCCTCAACACGATCCAGATTGCCGAGCTGTTTCTGTAGTCCGAACGACAACTCGTCAGGGTGGAGCGTTGGCGAGAGCGAGGTGTCGGCGTTGCCGGTAGTTCTCGATGTTGTTGAGCAGGTGTTGGATATGGCCGGGGTGGAAGCGGGGGCGGGCGGGTTGGTGGATGCTGCCCCACTGGTTTCGGAAGACCAGGTCTCCGCTGGGGTGGCCGGTGATGGTCCAGCCCTCGGAGTGGATGAGCCGGTGGTGGAATCCGCAGAGGGTGAGGAGGTTGTCGAGGTTGGTGGGACCATCGTTGGCCCAGTGGATGATGTGATGGGCATGGGTCCAGCGGGTGCGCCCACATCCGGGGAAGCGGCATCCCCGGTCGCGACCGGTCACCAGCCGTGACAGCCAGGGTGGGATCCGGCGGGTGGTGCGTCCCACTCCGATAGTGAATCCAGTGGGGTCGTCGATGGCTGGTTGGATACGCCCGTCACAGGTGAGCCGCAGCCACTCGTCCCGCTGCATCGTCTTGCCTCCGATACGGATGGCGCAGTCGGGGTCCCTCAGCTCATCGGCCGTCACGTGGACGACCACGGTGGCCCGGTCGGGGTCGCCGTCGGAGCGGGTGGCTTCGGAAGCGAGCTGAACCAAGGCTTCACCCTGGCGTACGTCGGGGTCACGAAAGAGCCCGGTGGTGGGATCCACGGGCGCCTTGGCCCCGTACCGCAGCAGAGCGGTCTCCACCAGCAGCCCGTCGACACCCCGGATGCGACCCCGCACCTGCAGGTCATTCTCCTCCCACCACATCCGCAGCTCCGCGGCCGGCCGATCAGCCACCAACTCAGCCGGCTGCTCTTCCGGTGCCGACATCTCCAGGTGCTCCTTGATGGCGGCCGCCAACTCGGCCTGTGGAACCTGGCGGGTCAACTCCAACAAGGCGGCTTCGGTCTCCGGGGTCGCGAACCGCACCAGCACCGCCACCTCGTCAAAGGACACCACCCCCGCCGCCAGCGCCTCCCGCAGCAACGGGAACTCAGGCAACCGGCGACCCACCCGCATCCACCGCCGAGCGGTGCCGGGGGCAACTCCCAGGTCGAACGTCAACCACGAGACCATGTCGGTCGCCGCGTTGGCCAGGTACGCCTCATCGGCATCCAACTCGGCAACCAGATCCAACACCCCCACCAGCGCCGCACCCAACGCCGCATGCGCCTCCACCACCCGCTGCGCATCGCGCCGATCACCCACGACCCGCCTCATTTCAGGCATTTTGCCAATCCCAGACTTCATACCCGCAACGTACCAACCGGGTGTGACACACCACCCGGCGAGCGGGCTGCGGAGCGCTGCGACGGGGCCGCAGATGGGTTTCGGAGGAGGCGATTCGGGCATTCCAGCCCTAGGCACCCTTTTTGACCCCGGGCACAATTGAAGGTTGGGGAGACCGTCCCTAGCGAGAGGAGATTGCTGTGGACTATGCACTTGTGTTCAAGTGGGTCAAGGCACTTCCCGGTCGGGAGGCCAAGGCACTCGAGAACCTGGCGGATTTCCGCATGTTCTTCGAGAAGCTGGTTGCCGAGAACAAGGTGACCGAGCCGCTCATCCTCATGCACGTCAACGACGGGATGATGGTCGTGCGTGGTGAGATGGAAACCATCTTCGAGATCGTCGACAACGACGAGTTCATCGTCCTGTGCGACAAGGCGATGCTGACCTGTGAAGGCTTCGCGTTCCACACGTACTTCGCCGGCGACATGATGGAGCACCGTCTTGCCCTCTACGCCAAAGCCGGGAAAGAGCTGAACTTCTTCTAGAGGCGCTCGAGCAACCGACGATGTGGGCGTAGACGCCGGAGGGCCCGCAGCCGTGGCTGCGGGCCCTCGTGAGTTGCCGAATGTGGCCGGCTAGGAGACCAGGGCTTTCACCTTGGTTTCGACGGTTTCAGCGGCGGCCCCGGTCTTCTCCTTGACCGTGCCGACGAACTGGTCCCAGTTGGCGCGGGCCTCTTCGAGCTCATCGTCGGTGAGCTCGGCCCATTCTTCACGCAGCTTGCCTTTGAGGTTCTGCCACGTGCCTTCGTTCTGAAGCTTCTCATGCCATTCCATCTTCGTTGTTCCTTCCGTGTCGGCCCCGGCGATTCCCGGGGCGATTGCTCTCTCGTCGTGACGCGTGCGGCTCAGTTCTCCCAGTGAGGACGGAGCCGATAGTGCGCATACACGGTGGTGCCCCACACCCGGTCGGAGAAGTCCGGCCAGTTGTCCTTGTCGAAGCCGGGAGCGTTGTCGAGCGTCTCCTTGTCGACGTCGAGCACGAACTCGTGCGAGTCGGTGTCGAGCGACAGCGCCCGCCACGGCACCGCGAACAGCTTGTTTCCGATGCCGAGGAAGCCCCCCATGTCGAGCACGGCGTATGCGATGGTGCCGGTTTCGACGTCGATCATGATGTCTTTGACATCACCGAGATCGTCGCCGACCCCGTTGCGAACGTCGTTGCCGATGAGGGACGAAGCGCTCAATGTGGTTCTTGTCATAGTTGGTCCTTTCGTTGTGCTGAGTGGTGGCTTGTTAGAAGATCAACATCAGGATGAGGATGATCAGGATCAGGGTTCCGACTCCGATATACATGGCTCCTCCTTTCGTGGGTTTGTCGGCTAGGCGACTTGGTCGACGGTCTCTTGCACGAGCGTGGCGTCGGCGTCGCGGTGGTACTGCTCTCCGAGCACTCCACCGATGTATCCGCCGAGCAGGCTGGCCACGATTGCGGCAGCTGCGGCTGCGACGGCTTTGAGCGTGACGTCCTGAGCGTCGAACTGGGCGAACCAGTTCGGCAGGTCGGCTGCGCCGAAAGCGTTGTACTCAACTCCCACCCACGTGCCGAGCGCCCCGAAGGCGGCGACGAGCAGCACGAACAGCAGGGACGCGCTCAGGCCGTTGACTCCGCCTTCGTACCGTGCCGTTCTTCCGGCGGCATAGCCCCCGGCCAGGAACGACGCGAATACGACTGCGATGGCCACGATGGCGCCGACCACTTCGATCTCCTGCAGGTTGCCGTCGATGTCGATGGCGTTGAGCTGGTAGTCGATGGACGCGCCGCCGGCTGCGAGCAATGCTCCTAGAAATACGAGCACGCCCAGCCCGACGAACATCCCGACGAGAGCGGCGATGACATCGCCGCCGCCGAAGCGGTCCTTGATCGTGGTCATGTCGACTTCGGCGCCACGCACCTCGGTCTCGGTGACTTGCGTCTGGGTCATGTTGTCCTCCCCTCGAATAGCTTGCTCCTGGGATACCCGCCGGCAACGCCGGCTAAACATTTCTCGCTTCGGAGACCGCCGGGACCTCAGGGGCAGGCGTCAGCCGGCGGCTGCTGCGGATGGCTCGGCCGCACGCACCGACGCAGGCTGGTCCAGCTCGCCGGCCGGTGCCCTCCATGTGCGCGCCACTGCCAGAGTGACCGCCAGAGCCGGGACGGCGAGGAAGGCTCCGATGATGCCGCCGATCACAGCCCCGGCGGTCAGCGCCAGGAGGACGGCGAGGGGATGGAGATCGACCGCCCGGGAGTAGACCAGCGGCGCCACGACGTCTCCGTCCACCTGCTGGACGATGACCGTCAATCCGATCACGAGCAAGGCGTCGGACACACCGCCCGCTCCGAGGGCGAGCATGGCTGCCACACCGCCGGCGAAGATCGCGCCGACCAGTGGAAAGAAGGCGGCAAGGAAGGTCAGCGCCATCAGCGAGAGGACGTGGGGCACGCCGATGACGGCGAGGCCGGCCCCGATGATCACCGCATCGACGGCCCCGACGACTACCACTGCGAGCAGGTATCGCTGGGTCACCCACCAGCCTTCGTGCAAGGCCGCCCGGGCGCGCCTGCGGTCCTCTTCCGGAACGAGGCCGAGGATCTTGTCGCGAAATGCCGGGCCGTCCTTGACGTAGAAGAAGGTGATGACGAGGGTGAGAAAGATGGCGGTGATCACTTCGACGATGAGGGTTGCCCTGGTCGTCAAGCCGGTTTCCGCCAACTGCCGGAACCGGTGGGCGATGCGGTCCTCGGTGTCTTGCACATCTGCGGGGTCGAGAGCGAGCGGTCCTTCGATGAGCCAGGCCCTGGAGTCCTGGTACGCCTCGGTGAGGGCCGTGCCGAAGTCATTGAATCCGGCCGCCAGGCGGGGAACGATCAGCCAGCCGAGTCCTGCAACCAGGGCTGCGCCGGCCAGGATCACGATCCAGGTGGCCACCAGCGAATGGACACCGCGCCGCTCCATCCAGCGCACCGGCGGGGCGAGGAAGGCGGCGATGAGCAGGGCGACGATGAGCGGGACCACGATGACCTGGAAGCGGCTGACCACGGCGGCGGCCACGAACACGACGGCGCACACAACCAGCAGCCGCCACCCGACGGCTGCTGCGGTGCGAAGCCACGAGGGCACCTGGCCGTCCCGGATGGCATCCAGGACGTGGAGGCGGGGCGGCGTGCCCTCGCGAATGGTTTCAGGCTGGCGTTCGTTGCTCACACCGGGCCGTTACCCGCCGGGCCGTTGAGCCAAACCCTCCGGGCCCGCCCCGGGGTTGGCTGCCGGCAGATGTGGGTATCTCGAGCTGATGAGCGACAACCAGATTCTCGACGAGCGGCCCGACACCCACCCGGGGTCTGAGGACACCGAACGCGTGGACGACGAGTTCAGAGCGGTGCTGGAGGGCCTGCGCACCACCCTGCCGGGCGTGCAGGTGCTGTTTGCGTTCCTCCTGACGCTCCCGTTCCAAGCGCCCTTTGCCGAGCTCGCCACCGGAGAGAAGTACCTCTTCATGGCGGCCTTTCTCGGTTCGGCGGTTTCCTCGATCCTGCTGATTGCGCCCAGTGCCCACCAACGGGTGCGCGCACCCGTGTCGGGAGTGCGGCGCCACTCGGAGCGACACCTCGCCTACGCCGTGCGGATGACGATCGCCGGGACCATCACATTCACCGCCGCATTGACCGCCGCCGTGTATCTGGTCGCGATCGTGGTGGCGGGCTCGGTGCTGGCCGCCCTCACGGTCTCGGCGATAGCGGCTCTGGCACTGTGGGCATGGTTCTACGTTCCGCTGGTGACGTTCTCACGCCTGTGACGCCTACGGGCGGCGACCGTCCGCCCGCCGGTCTGCTCGCCGCCGCCGCACCCGGCCGCGGGGACGGGTGTCGCGGGGCCCGCGGCCGAGCCGGCGGGCTGGGGAGGCGTGGTCCATACCCCGGTGGCGGGCCCGTCCCCGGTTGGCCAGTCGCTGCTGATCGGCCTCTCGCCTGCGCTCGTTCATGACGATCTCGGTGAGAAGCTGAGCGGTGATCGGGTGGTGCATCATGACCTCCTCGCAATGCGGGCGAGGGAGGCCTCGGCCCGGAGGGCGTGGAGCGCGGAGACCAGGTGCGCCCGCTCGGCCAGGGGGCCGTCGCCGATCCGGAGGTTCTCGTAGTGCCGGCGGGTCTGCGCCAGGTCGCGCAGCACCTCGTCGAGGGGCCGGACGGGCGGCCGCAGGTGAGACGGCCGCTCTGCTCGCCGGCCGGCAGGGCGGGTGGGGCTGTGCCGGCCGTTGGTGAGAGCGCTGTGGATTTCCAGGATGTTGACCATTGCTATCCTCTCTGTAATGGTCTATGATGTGTTTGATAGTTACACCATACAACAGCCGAGGTAATAGGTCAAGTGAATTTCTCCACTTACGATGATCTAGCCGTCAGGATGGCGGTCGACCTGGTGAACACCAATGAAATCGTGGCGCAGACCGACCATCTGACCACCGTCGACGAGCTGAATGCCTTCCTGGCCGGCTACGAGCAGGACTGGCATCGTGAGGACTGGCATCCAGGAACCCCGACCGACCAAGACCTGAAAGCGGTTCGCCGCCTGCGGGAGCAGCTGCGCGAGGTGTTCTCTGCCCAGGACGAACGCGAGGCGGCCGCCTTGCTCAACAAGATCCTGGCCGGGGCCAAGGCGGTCCCTCGCATCAGCGTGCACTCGGCGGAACCCCACATGCATTTCGAGCCGCGCTCGGGCGGCACCGCCGAGTGGCTGGCGGCGGCAACGGCGATGGGCCTCAGCGTGGTGCTGTGCGACGTTGGGCTCGACCGCTTCGGCTCGTGCTCGTCACATGACTGTGTCGACGTGTTCGTCGACACCTCGAAGAACAAATCCCGGCGCCACTGTTCCACCACCTGCGCCACCCGCGAGAACGTCGCCGCCTACCGCAAGCGGGCGCGGGCAGAGGCCCAGAAGAGTTCCTGAACGAGCAGCCGGCCGGTCGGCAAGCCCGGAGGGATTCCGACGCGGGAAGTCCTCAGTCGGACGGTGCGGCGGTCGCCGACTCGTCCGTCAGGGCCCCGCGCTGGCGCATCTTGTCGACGACCTTGTCGGCCAGGGCGGCCCGGGTGTTTGGTGGAACCTTCTCCGGCAGCCGGCTGTCGATCTTGGCCCGCACGTCGGACTCGGTGAGTCCTTCCCACTCGGCCTTCTTGGTGGAGACCAGCTTGACGACGGCGGCAACGACGCCGGCCAGCAGGGCGATCTTGAAAACTCTCTTCACAGGCTTCCCCTCGTTTGGTGCTGCACATTCTATGGCCCCCCAAAGCGTCCGG
>JBFKDW010000082.1:0-12758 GCA_041619515.1 Acidimicrobiia bacterium | reverse complement strand
GGTTCGCTGCCTGCCCGAGGCCCAGCATGCGCTGCTTGATCAATCGGAGCCGGTCGACGGGACGCACCTCCCGCCGCAGCAAGGCCCGGGGAAGCGAGGTCCGTCCGGTCGCGAGGTCGACGAGGGCCTGGCGGAACGCCTTTCTGTCCTGCAGCTCATCGAGAACCGAGTCGACCAGGCCGGCGTCATAATCACGGTGCCGGGCCACGATCGTGCTCAGCCGATCGCATTGGACGACGTCCTGGGCACTGTGGTTGCTCGCATGGCGCCGATACACGGTGAGTGCTTGCGGAAGGATCACACCGGAGCGATCGCGCCTGCGCAGCACCCGCAGCCAGTACTCGTAGTCCTGGCAGGTTCTCAGCCCCTCGTCCTGCAAACCGACCTCCCGCACGACCGAAGTACGGATCACCACACTGGAATTGAAGATCGGACAGGCGTGGAGGAGGTCCTCGAATACGAGCAGCTTCGGTTCGGTGAGGCCGAGCGCCGTCTTGCGTCGGCGTGGCGGGGATTCGAGGAAATCGGTTGCCACGAAGTCGAGTGAATCGTCCGCTTCGAGGATCTGGAGCTGGGTCTCGATCTTGGCCGGCAGCCATACGTCATCGGAGTCCAGAAACGCCACATACTCTCCGGTGGCCATCTTGAGGCCGACATTGCGGGCCGTTCCCGGATATCCGCGATGCTCCTGGGGAACATAGATGATCCGGTCCGACTCGAGCCCGCGCACGTAGTCGCCGGTGTCGTCGGTGGAGCCGTCGTCGACGACGATGATCTCGAGGTTGGTGTGGGTCTGGGCGCGCGCCGAGTCGAGCGCCTCCGCCAGAAGCTGGCGTCGGTTGTAGGTGGGGATGATGACGCTGACGAGTGGCGCAGAGGCCATGTGGAGATCTCCGATGTCCAGATAACCGTACGCCCACCCGGCGATATGAACAACTCACCCGGCGGCCCCATTTCTGGCTGGTCGGCGGCGGCCGCGGGCACCACACGCGTCGCTGCGGCGGATGGGTTTCGCGCCACCCGAACCCGTGCCACGGCGTCCGCATGGGGCTCGTCGGCGGCATGCAACTCGCCGATCCGAAGTACGCTGATCCCCTGACAAGGCAGGCTGAGCCACCGGAGCAGAGCCCGCACGTCCTGATCGTCACCAGCCGCACCCGAAGCAATTGGAGTCAACGCAATGCGAGTTCTCGTCACCGGCCACAACGGGTACGTCGGATCGGTCATGGTTCCGCACCTGCAAGAGGGCGGCCACGAGGTAGTCGGCTTCGACAGCAACCTGTTCGCAGACTGCACCATCGGGCCCGAGGCCGGCGCCCCCGATATCGCCGTCACGGGCGATATTCGCGACATCAGCATCGACGACCTGGCCGGCATCGACGCCATCATCCACCTGGCGGGCCTTTCCAACGACCCGCTCGGAGATCTCAATGCCGACCGCACCTACGACATCAACCACACTGCCTCGGTCAAGCTCGCCAAGACCGGCAAAGCAGCCGGCGTCACCCGCTACATCTTCGCCTCCTCGTGCAGCCTGTACGGAACCTCGGGCGACGACTACCTCGATGAGACCGCCGGCTTCAATCCGGTGACTCCGTACGGCTGGTCGAAGATCCGTACCGAGCAGGACGTGTCCCCTCTCGCCGACGACGATTTCAGCCCCACGTTCATGCGGAGCGCCACCGCCTACGGGTTCTCACCGCGCCTGCGGGCCGACCTGGTGGTCAACAACCTCGTCGGTTCGGCATACCTCGACGGTGAGGCGCTGATCAAGAGCGACGGGACGCCGTGGCGCCCGCTCGTGCACATCGAGGACATGTCGCGTGGGTTCCGGGCGGTGCTGGAAGCTCCTCGCGAGCTGGTTCACAACCAGGCGTTCAATGTGGGCCAGACCTCCGAGAACTACCAGATCCGTGACGTCGGCGACATCGTGGCCGAGGTGACCGGCGCCACGGTGGCGTACGCAGCCAACGCCAGCCCCGACATCCGAAACTATCGGGTCAACTGCGACAAGCTCCCCACCACGCTGCCCGCCTACCAACCACAGTGGACGGTGCGCAAGGGAGTCGAGCAACTCTTGGCGGCCTACCAGCGCTACGGGCTCACCCGGGAGGACTTCGAAAGCCGGTTGATGCGCATTCGCACCGTGAAGCGACTGCAGGAAGCGGGTCGAGTGGACGAATCTCTCCGATGGACCGGCGCGGCGCTCCAAGCAGATGCCTGAGGGCAGGCTGGCCCGCCAGCCCGGCCCGGTGACCATTCCGCTCGACTCGATTCCCCACGACCGCCGCCGGCGCGCTCTGGAAACCGGTGCCGCCGCGGTATGCCGGGCATGCGAGGGAGCCGGGATGGCACCGTTCTACGAAGTGCGGGGCGTCCCCGTCCACAGCGTCACGCTGCTGCCGACCCGCCGGGAAGCCCTCGCCTATCCAACCGCCGACGTGCTGCTCGGCTTCTGCGCCCGATGCGGCTTCATCCAGAACCTCGTGTACACGTCTGAGGTCCAGGACTACACGAGCGACTACGAGGAAACCCAGGGGTTCTCGGCCCACTTCGCCGAGTTCGCGCAGGCGCTGGCCCGACGGCTGGTCGACAGCTACCAGCTGAGAGACAAGGACGTGTTGGAGGTGGGAGGCGGCAAGGGTGACTTCCTGGCGCTGCTGTGCGAAGCGGGTCCAAATCGGGGCGTCGGAGTCGACCCCGCCTACGTCCCCGGCCGCCTCGAGAGCGAAGCCCTCGATCGCATGACCTTCCTTCGCGAGTTCTTCACCGAGGAGCTCACCCACCTGACCGGTGACCTGGTGTGCTGCCGCCACACTCTGGAACACGTGGGCCCGGTACGGGAATTCGCCCGGCTGCTGAGACAATCGGCAGCCCACACTCCGGGGAGCGTCGTCTACCTGGAGGTTCCCGACACCCTGCGGGTGCTCCGGGAACGGGCATTTTGGGATATCTACTACGAGCATGCCTCCTATTTCACTCTCGGCTCGCTCGCTCGCCTCACCGCGGCTGCCGGCCTGTCGGCGATCCGCCTCGAACTGGGATTCGACGATCAGTATCTGCTGTGCGATGCCCGGGTCGGCTCGGAAGGCGGGATAGAGGTCGACGACCTCGGCGACGTCACCGCCGCAGTGGCGGACTTCGCAGCCTCGTGCGGAGCGGCGATCCGCGGCTGGCAGGAACGCTTCTCCGCGCTGGCGGCCGATGGACGCAGACCGGTGCTGTGGGGAGCGGGATCGAAGGCGGTGGCCCTGCTCAACACGCTGGGGCCGCAGACCCAGGTCGAGTACGCCGTCGACATCAACCCGTTCAAGCACGGGACCTACCTCGCCGGAACCGGCCAGGAATGCGTTTCTCCCGAGTTCCTCGAGGAATACCAGCCCGACCTGGTGGTGGCGATGAACCCGGCGTACCTGGAGGAGATCCGCCGGGATCTCCACCGGATGGGCCTGCGACCCGAGCTGGAGTCGGTATGAACCGGCCCGAGCCTGCGGTGAGCATCGGCCTGCCGGTGTACAACGGCGAGAAGCACCTCGAAAAGACGCTCGAGTCGCTGCTCGGCCAGACGTTTCAGGACTTCGAGATCATCATCTCCGACAACGGGTCGACGGACCGCACCGAAGAGATATGCCGGACATGGGCCGGCCGGGATCCACGAATCCGCTACCTCAGGAGCGAGGAGAACCGGGGAGCTTCGTGGAACTACAACCGGGTGTTCCACGAGGCGGGCGGCACCTACTTCAAGTGGGCCACCGACGACGACACCTTGCTGCCGGAGTGGCTGGAGGAGTGCGTCGCCGTCCTCGACAGCCGACCCGATGTGGTAGCGGCTTACACGAGGGTCGTCGAAATCGACGAGAACGACACCATCCTGACGTACTGGGACAAGTACACGGACGTCACGGCCGACGATCCCGTCGACCGCCTGCGGCCGGTGTTCTCGTATTGGAGATGCTTCCCGGCGGTGGGGTTGATCCGCCGCGATGCGCTGGCGCGCACCCGGCTGATCGGGCCGTTCGATTCGAGTGATCGGGTTTTGCTGGGTGAACTGTCGATCCTCGGCAAGTTCTTCCTCGTCGACAAGAGCCTCTACTGCCACCGCGACCACCCGGACAACTCGATGAACGCGTATCAGAGCCAGCAGGATCGTGGTGTTTGGTTCGACCCGAGAAACGCCAACCCGCTCACCTACTGGCCGAACTGGCGCTATCACCTCAATTTCGCCGCCGCCATCCTGCGGGCCCCACTCAGCCTGCGCGACACGCTGCGGGCGATGGCGGCTCTCGCCATGCGCATGATTCGCTCCCGCAAGCCGCTGCTCTCCGATTTCGTGGTGGCGGGTCGCGAGTCGATCCGGAGGCTCACCTCACACGCGGGCGGCCGCTGACCTCAGGTGTTGCTGCCTGCCCGGCAGGCGGCTACTGATAGCCGAATTGAACGATTGCCTGCTCACCGGCCGCCAGATTCAGGATGGTCGGGTTGTTGGCCGTGCTCAACGTCAGACCTGCCGGAACCGTGGATTCTCTCACGCTCACCTTGTGCGGCCCGGCATCCAATCCCGCAAACGAGTACGACCCGTCGGCGGCCGTCCTCCGGGACGAGAAGACGTCGTCGGCTGCCCCGCTGCCCCCCAGCACCCCATCGGGGCCGGCCGCGCGCAGCATCACCTTCACCGCGGCGATGCCGGTGTCGGCGCCATCGAACACTTGGTTTGCGTTCTCGTCCTCGAACACGATCCCCGAAATCGACGTCACGACCGCCGGGTCGGCGTAGCCGAATTGAACCGTTGCCTGCTCACCGAGGGCCAGATCCACCAACGTCGGGTTGTTGCCCGTGCTCGAGGTCAGGCCGGCCGGGACCGTCGCTTCTTTCACGCTCACCTTGTGAGACCCGACATCCAGGCCGGCAAACGAATACGTCCCGTCCGCAGGTGTGGTCAGCGACGTGAAGACATCGTCGGCGGCGCCGCTGCCCCCCAGCACCCCATCGGGGCCGGCCGAGCGCAGCGTGACCTTGACCCCGCCGATGCCCCCTTCAGCGCCATCGAGAACCTGATTGCCGTTCTCGTCCTCGAACACGATTCCCGAAATCGACGACAACCCCGCCGGGTCGGCGTAACCGAATTGAACGGTTGCCTGCTCTGCGGCCGCGAGGTCGACGACGGTGGGGTTGTTGCCCGTGCTCGAAACCAGGCCGGCCGGGACCGTGGACTCCTTGACGCTCACCTTGTGCGGCCCGGCGTCCAATCCCGTGAACGAATACGTGCCGTCGGCGGGCGTCGTCTGGGATGACGAGGTGTCGTCGGCGGCCCCGCTGCCACCGAGGATTCCGTCGGGCCCGGCCGAGCGCAGCGTGACCTTCACCCCGCCGATGCCGCCCTCGGACCCGTCGAGCACCTGGTTGGCGTTTTCATCCTCGAACACGATTCCCGAGATCAACGTTGCCGGGTCCTCCGGCGAGATAGGGGCGGCGGTACTGAAGAAGTAGTCGACCTCGGCGGTGTAGTTCCCCCCGGTGGGATTGGCCGCAAACACGCCGATGGACTGCACGGTGAGCGTGGAGGACATCGCGCCCGCGGTGGACCATGTGCTCCCGTCTGCCGAGTGTTCGAAGGTGAAGTCGTTTCCGACGCGCCTGACCCGCAGGATTCGGGCCGACCCGGCCGGGATCACCTGGTTGAGCTTCGCAACCGTGTTGCCGTTCGTGTCGCCGATGAAGGCTTTCAGCTGGCTCCCGTCGTGATAGATGTCGAAGCGCAGCCAGCGGGCGGCGTCCTGCACGATGAGAATGCCCTGGTTGTTCGACGATCCGGCCGGCTCGGCGTTGAACCCGACCTCGACCTCGAAGTCGCTGTCGGCGGTGACCGCCTGCATGACACGGGGCGCCTCGCCGGCTGTGCCACCGGGCGGCGGGAGGTACTGGTTGTGGGGGGTGGCGCCGGTCGAAATGGCGAGGTGGGCGTCACCGGTTCCGGCTCCCACCAGCTGATAGGAAGTTCCCGCGTCGACCTCCAGCCAGGTCCAGCGCGGGTCGAGTGTCGGGGCGTTGAAGTCGTCGGATTCGAAGACGGGCGCAACCACGTCGACCGTCACCAGCGCCTGGTTGGAGACCCCGCCTCCGGTGTCTTGCACCGTGTAGTTGAAGGTGCCCGGGGTGGCCCCGGTCTGGGTGTGGGTGAAGGTGACCACACCGGTGACCGGGTCGACCGAGGTGGTCCCGTTCGATTCGTTGCTGACGACGACGGTTGCCGGGTCGAGGGGGAAACTGACCGGTATGTCGTTGGACAGCACGTCTATCTCGACGGAACCGAGGTCGCTGACCTGCCGGCTGTCATCCACGGCCACCGGCGGCGCCGGCGCACATCCGGTGAGCGGGCAGATCGACACGTCGCCGAAGGTCACGTCGTCCCAATGGCTCAGCAGGAGCACCGACCCGTTGTGGGGAACCCCCGATTCGGTTTCCTGGCCCGAGATATCCCACCCGGCCGGCTCCGGATCGTTGATGTCCCACACCTTGAAGCTGAACAGATTCCCGGGGTTGGCGTTTGGGGAATCCTCGACCCGCAGCTTGAAGACGTAGGTCTCACCGACGGTGAGGGTCTTCGGTGTGGAGGCGAGCGTCCCGGAGTCCCAGAGCTGCAGCACCTGATTGGTGCGGTGATACCCGATGGCGCCCACCGGCAACCAGCCGCATCGGGGCTGGCCGCACGCGACCGGATTGTTGGTGTGACCCTGCCAGCCGACGAGGAAACCCACCGCGCCCGGGATCCCCTGGTTGGTGTCCTGGTTGAGGGCATGAATCGTCACCGGGGCGGACACCTCGTACTCGGTCCAGTCGATGTCTCCGACCGCAATGGCCCGGTCATAGCCCGGGTCGAGTGTGCGCACCCCGGCGGCGGTCAGCTGCCACTTGCCGTCCACCACGTGGGCAGCGTCGTTGATGTTCCCGCACGGCTGACCGACCACACAGCCGGCGGAATAGTCGGACCAGTCGATGGTGGAGGGGAGTGGCCAAATCCCGCTCGGGGGTGTGTAGTTGACGGTGACCGTTGCGGTGGTGCCGTCGTTGGCGGTGATCACGACCGTGTTCGCTCCCGAATTCAGGGAGGACACGGCCAGGTCGACGTTGAAGTCGCCGGTGTTGTGCAGGCGGCGTCCGTCGGGTCCGATGGTGAGGGTGACACTGGGCCCACCGTTGAGCCGGTAGGAAAGCGACGTGGCCCCGGACACGTTGCCCGGGATGTTGAACCAGACCTGAGGCTCACCGGGCAGCGCCAGATCCTGGTTGAGGCCGTACCAGACGTCGATCGTCGACGCGGCCAGGGCGGGAGCAGGGAGACCGAGGACGGCGACGGCAAGCAGGAGGGAAACGATCGCGCTGCGAACCATCTTCAAAGCCGGGACCTCCACATGAGACACCGCCACTCTCTGTGGCGCCGTGAGATCATTCTAGGGCCCTCCGTGGGAAACCGCGGCCAAAAAATAGTGAGGGATTCCGGGGCGACGATACAATGACCACATCGCGAAAACGATCTCCCCTCGCTCCCAAACGGCCGAGCTCGGACTGAGCCTCGAGCGCCACACTGGGTGGTATAGCGGCCTGCTGCTGGCCGCCCTGCTCGGGTATCTGTTCTTCGATCGGGCGTTCGCCCACCTGCACCTCCCCGGCACGCCCGTCTACGTGGCGGAATCCGTGCTGGCGATCGGCCTGGTGCTGGTAGCAGCCTCAGCCGAGGGGCGAAGCCTCATCCGGTTCTCCATCCCCATCCGGGCGCTCTTCGGGTTCATGGCCTGGGGATTCCTGCTCCTGTTCTTCAACGTCTTCGAGCACGGCCTCGACGCGCTGCAAGACAGCGCCCTGTGGTATTACGGCCTCTTCGCCATTGTGGCCGCCGCCGTGGTCCGCACGCTTCCCGAGGCCCTCGAGCGTTTCATCCCCGTGTATGCAGCCGCTCTCGCGGCCTTTGTCGTCGTCGGCTGGGTGCGCCTGTCGATGTGGCGCACCGAGGCCGGCAACCTTCCCGACACGCTCGTGCCCTGGACTTCGCACCGACCCGGCAACATCGCCATCCACGCCGCCGTCGGCTTCGCCTTCATCGTGCTGATCTTCGGCCCGTGGGTGGCATCGAGGATGGACCGGCCGGCTGCCATCCTTCTGACCGCCGTCCCGGCCCTGGCGCTCCTGGTTCTGTACGTGGGAGCCGGCACTCAGAATCGCGGAGGCCTGGTATCCGGATTCTTCGTGATCGTCGGGGTTCCGCTCGTGTCGCGAACGTTTGGTCCGGCCATCGCCATCCTCTCACTCGTGATCGTGGTGCTGCTCGGCGCCCTGTACGTGACCGACACCAGCATCAACCTCGGATACGAACAGCGTGATCTCTCGGTTCGCCAGCTCCTCGACAACATCACGAGCGTGCGGGCCAGCGAGAACACGGGCCGGATCGACTTCTGGTCACCGGTTGTAGACGACATCCTCAGCCAGGAGCATTTCCTCACCGGGCTCGGATTCGGGGAGAACCTCGGCGACCGCTACGAATTCAGATTCTCCCGGGACCAGACCGCCACCGAGGCCAACGTCAACCCGCTGCGGGGCGTCCACAACTCCCACCTCAACGTGCTCGCCCGGATGGGGGTGATCGGCGTGGGGCTGTGGGTAGCGGTGTGGGGATTCTGGTATGTCCATCTGTTCCGCGCCCGCGCCCGGCTCCGGATGGTCGACTCGCCCCGGCGGGCAGCCTATTTGGGGTGGGCGATGCTGGCCGCGTTCGCGATGCTTCTGAATTCCTTTTTCGACGGAACCCTCGAAGGGCCCCAGGTGGGCGTGTGGCTGTGGTCGATCTTCGGGCTGGGAGCCGCCATCGCGATGGAAACCAACCTGCGTGAGTGGCAGCGGCGCCGAGTGGGGGCGGCCGGGATCATTCGAGAAGGCGGCGAGACGAATCCGCTGGAGCTGTCGCTGCGGCAGCTGAAACGAAAGTCGAAACGGGTACGCCCGAGATAGGCGTCGGATTCGGCCTTGGAAATGACAGCACACTGCGAAACCCACAACCACTGCAGGTGGCGGCCTGGTCGCAACAGCGCTAGTTTTATTCTGAGAGGAACGATTCCGAGGGGGCCGACAATGGAGCAAGCGTGGCGGAACTGACAACCTCGGCAGTGCCATCGCGCAGCTCTGCTTCCAAACACGAGCCACGGGCCGAAGCTCTGCAAACCGTGCGCAAACGCGGCGTGTACGAGCGGTTCGTCAAGGGTCCCGTCGACCGGGTGGCCGGGCTGGTCTTTACGATCCTCACTCTTCCGGCCTCATTGCTGGTAGCGCTGTTCGTCCTGATCCGCATCGGCCGGCCGATCCTCTACCGGGAGGAGCGGGTGGGACGGAACGGCAAGGTCTTCAAGATGAACCGGTTCCGGACTATGCGCCTCACCCACTCCTCGGACGACAGCTTCGACACCCGCATCCTGCCGGGAGGGCGCTTCCTCCGCCGCTGGAGCCTCGATGAGCTCCCGCAGGTGTGGAACATCCTGATGGGGCATATGAGTGTGGTCGGGCCCCGCCCGGAGCGCACCTACATCGTCGAGGCATACGAGCCCTGGCAGCACCGCAGACATCAGGTGAAACCGGGCGCCACCGGCCTGTGGCAGGTGACGGCCCGTGGTGACGGGAGGCACATGCACGAGCACGTGGACGTGGATCTTCGCTATATCGACCGCCTGTCGTTCCTCTACGACCTCCGGATCCTCGCCAGCACCATCGGGGTAGTGCTGCGGCGACCGGAGCGGCCCTCGGTGATCCCCGGGGTCGTCGATACGCTGGCGCTGCCGCGGCGCTCTTGGCGTGAGGCGACGTACCTGCTCTTGAAGCGGCTCGCCGACATCATTTTGTCGGCCCTGCTGCTGGTGTTGCTCAGTCCCCTCATCGCGGTCGTGGCACTGGCCATCAAGATCGACTCGCCCGGCCCGGTTCTGTTCCGCCAGGTGAGGGTCGGACACAAAGGCCAGCTCTTCCGGGTAGTGAAGTTCCGCACGATGGTCGACGACGCCTCGGAAGAGCTGCACAGGGCCCACTATGAGTCGCTCGCGACCTTCAACGAGTCCGAGGCCATCAAGCTGCAGGAGGACCCCCGCATCACTCGGATCGGCAAAGTGCTGCGCGGATGGTCACTCGACGAGCTTCCCAACCTGTGGAACGTCTTCAAGGGTGAGATGAGCCTGGTCGGGCCGAGGCCGATCGTCCCGTACGAGCTCGACCTCTACGCCCCCGAGCATATGCGCCGGCTCGATGCCAAGCCCGGCATCACCGGCATGGCGCAGGTGCGGGGACGCAGCGACATCACCCTCGAGCAGCGAGTCGAATACGACCTCGAGTACGTGGACAGGCGGTCGGCGTGGTTCGATGCGAAGATGCTGATCCTCACCGTCGGCGCGGTGCTGACAACTCGTGGAGACTGATTCGAAGCCGGCGCGTGCCTGACGGAACCATCCTGGTCATCAGCCAGGTCTACGTGCCCGATCCCGCCGCAGTCGGCCAGTACATGGCCGACGCCGGCGCCCGGATGGCCCAGGACGGCTGGCGAGTGGAGGTGCTCACCTCGGCTCGGGGCTACGAGGATCCGACGCTTCGCTACCCCCGCCGTGAGACCATCGACGGAGTCGAGGTCCGGCGGCTTCCGCTGTCGTCGTCCGGCAAGACCAGCGTGCTCCGACGCCTCATCGGCCAGGTTTCGTTCGTTGCGCAGTGCATCGTACGCGGCCTTCTCGTACGCGACCTCCGTGCAGTGCTGTGCACCACCTCGCCACCCTTCGGTGCCGCAGCAGGCCTCGCCGTTGCCGGGCTCCGGCGGGTGCCGCTCACTCACTGGGTCATGGACGTCAACCCCGACCAGGCGGTCATCACCGGGCAGCTGGCCGGCGGCTCGATGTTCGTCAAAGCGCTTGAGTGGTTGAATCGTCGCACCCTCCGAGCAGCCGACAATGTGGTCTCGCTCGACCGGTTCATGCAAGACCGGATGAGCACCAAGCTGGCACACCCCTCCGCTGATCTCGCCATCGTTCCCCCCTGGCCCCTCGACGGGAGGCTGGCACCCATCGATCATCCGGACAACCCGTTTCGGCAGCAGCACGGGCTCGCCGACAAGCTGGTGTTCATGTACAGCGGCAATCACAGCCCGGTGCACCCGCTCGACACACTGCTGGCCGCGGCTCGGGACCTCGAAGACCGCCCGGAGGTGGTCTTCGTGTTCGTCGGCGGTGGTTCGGAGAAGGGCCGTATCGAGGCGGCGATCGAAGCGGGTGCCACCAATCTGCGGTCGCTCCCGTATCAACCGCTGGAGCGAATCGCCTACTCGCTGTCGGCCGCAGACGTCCACCTGGTCGTCCTCGGCGACGACATGGCCGGGATCGTGCATCCCAGCAAGGTCTACAACGCCATGCTGGTCGGCCGGGCGATTCTGTACATCGGCCCCCGGCCGTCCCACGTGACCGATCTGCTGGATCGGCACGAGATCGGCTGGGAAGTCCGCCATGGCGATGTGCCGGCCATGGTCGAGACACTCCGCCGCATCGCCTCACTCGACGGTGCCTCGCTGGCAGCGAAGGGCCGTACCGCACGGGACGTCGCCCTCACCGAGCTCGACCGGGACCGCCTGTCGGCCAAGCTGAGCACACTGGTGACCGGAGGGGCGTCCGGCTGACCTATCCGGCCGCCTGGACCGAACCGTTTTCGACCCACCAGTCGATGGTCTCCCGCAGGCCCTCTTCGAGCGGCACCGCAGCCTCGAAGCCAAACCGCTCGCGTGCCCGGGTGGTATCGAGCATGCGGCGCGGCTGGCCGTCCGGGCGCGACGTGTCCCAGGTTATTTCACCCTGGAACCCGGTCAGCTCGGCGATCAGCTCCACCAGCTCCCGGATCGTGACCTCGCGACCGGCGCCGATGTTGACCGGATCGGGCTCCTCGTACTGCCCGGTTGCCAGCGCAATGGCACGGGCGGCATCGTCGACGTGCAAGAACTCTCTGCTCGGGGAGCCGGTCCCCCACACCTCGACGGATTCGGCACCGCCGTCGCGAGCGGCGAGGAACTTCCGTATCAGGGCGGGAATGACGTGGCTGGTTTCCAGGTCGAAGTTGTCTCCCGGGCCGTACAGGTTGACGGGCAGCAAGTAGATACCGTTGAGGCCGTATTGCTCCCGGTAGGCCTGCAGCATCACCAGCAGCGCCTTCTTGGCGACCCCGTAGGGGGCATTGGTCTCCTCCGGATACCCTTCCCACAGATCCTCCTCCCGGAAGGGAACCGGCGTGTGCTTGGGATAGGCACATACGGTGCCTGCCACGACGAGCTTCTCGACCCCCACTCGCCGGCTCTCGTCCACCACGTTGAGGCCCATCGCCATGTTGGCGAAGAAGAAGCGGCCGGGGTTATCCCGGTTTGCCCCGATGCCACCAACCTCGGCCGCCAGATGAACCACGATCTCGGGCTTCGTTATTGCGAAGAAGGCGCGGGTGGCGGCCTGGTCGGTCAGATCCACGCCGGCGCGCCTGACCACCTGGACCAGCGCCCCCATGCCCTCCAGGCGCTCGGTCACCCGTCGGCCGAGGAAGCCGGCCCCGCCGGTCACGAGAATCTTCTTGCCTGCTACGTCGGTCATTCGGGGCCTCCCTGCCATTCGACGTGGCTGTAGCCGGCGTCCACCAGCGCCCGCTCCCGGGCCGCCGCCTCCAGATCTGCTTCGACCATCATCTCCACCAGCTCGTCGAAGCCGACC
>JBFKDW010000081.1:0-13176 GCA_041619515.1 Acidimicrobiia bacterium | reverse complement strand
CATTCGGGCCGGACAGCATGCCAAGGTGATTCAGCAGCGCCTCGGCCACAGCTCGATCAAAACCACGCTCGATGTCTACGGACACCTGTTTCCGGGCATGGATGAAGCCGCTGCCGAGGCTCTCAACGAAATGGCCAGTGGGGTTGCCTAGGGTTGGGCCGGATCTCGGCAGTTCGGTGAACACTTCCAACACGGCAGAAACCCAGGCAGTACCTGGGTTTCCTCTGGTGGAGCTGGAGGGATTTGAACCCTCGACCCCTTGCATGCCATGCAAGTGCTCTGCCGAGCTGAGCTACAGCCCCTTGGGGAAACGCGATTGTAACCCGGCCGGTCGCCTGGGCAATCGGAACTTGTTTACGCCTCCTTGGCGGGCTCCCGGGCGGCGAGACCGGCGTCCAGCCGAGGGGCGTCTCCCCACAGACGCTCGAGGTCGTAATAAGCCCGGGTGGGGTTGTCGAAAACGTGGACAACGATGTCTCCGTAGTCGAGCAGAACCCATTGAGAATCGTCTTCTCCCTCTCTCCGCAGTGGTTTGCGGCCGTGCCCTCGCAAACCCTCTTCCACGGCGTCGATGAGTGATTGCACCTGGCGACGGGTGTTGCCGGAGGCGATCAGGAAGATGTCGGTGATGACGAGCAGCTCGTGAACGTCGAGCAACACGACATCGATCGCCTTCTTGTCGTCAAGGGCAATCGCGGCAGCTCGAGCGAGGGCCTCAGTCTCCGGCGCGATTGTGATGATTACCTCTCAACGGTTGGCGACGTCACGGCCCACAATGATACTGACGTCGACGACACCAGACCCGGACGAGTCGACGACGACCTCCCCGCCGCCGAGCAGAGACTGGGTGTCGAGCGCGGCCTGCTGGAACGGCACACCCTGGGCGATTATCAGCGTGTCCAGCCGGAACCGCTCCTCGGCGTTGCCCGTCTTGATCACCCGAAAGCCGGCCTCGATGAGCGTCTCGGCGACCGGGCGGGTCACCCCCGGGAGGGTGGTCGCATTCAGGATCTCCACCCGGGGGCGCGGTGCGTCCGACAGTGCGAGAAAGGCGATGCGCTCGTTCAGCAGCTCGGAGTCACGCGACACCACGTACAGCTCACTGATTCCCACCCCGACCCGGTCGACGGGCAGGACGCTGACGACCGCCTGTCCGAGCGAGTCGGCAAGCGGCTCGAAGGCCGGGGCGATTGCGATGGCCGGGCTGGGTGAGACGGCGACCTGCCCGGCGATTGCCTCCCACACCGCCCGCTGACGCTGCAGCCATTCGAGCGGGGAATCGGCCCCCTGTGTGACCAGGAGCGTCTCGGCGGTGGCCGGGACGAACACATCGGAGCCGGCACTGGCGGACACCACCTCGCCGTCGTCGGTATTGATGATGAAGGCATTTGGAAGGTCGATGCGGACCGCGTCGGCGAGAATGGCGCCAACGTCTCCGGGGCCGATTGTGATGGTCTCGTCGATTCGTATCCCCAGTTCGTTGATCAGCGCCAGGCGCACCAGCGAGGCGTCCTCGATGGCGAGCGCCTCGCCCAGGCTGCCGTCACCGTATCCGGGGATCTGCATCGTGAGGTCGGGCGGGGTCACCAGCAGCCGCTGGTCATCCAATCCGTCGCTCACCAGCAGCGCCAGGCTGACCGCTCGCCCGTTCTCCCCCGACACGACGATGAGCGTCGATCGGCTATTCCCGGCGACCGGCACAGACGGGTTGGCTGCCGCGCCGGTGTCATCCCGGGCCTGCCACCAGGTGTACGCCACCGCCCCGCCCAGCATGAGGAGCGACAGCAGCGACGCCAGCACGATCCGCCCGCGCTGGCGTTTCGGTCGCGTCGGCGCCCGCTGCGGCTGGGGTGGTTCACCCACAGGCGTCACCGGCTGGGCCCGGCCGCGGGGGCCGTCGGCCGGTGCCGGCGAGCGGTCCGGCGACGCGGCCGGGGGGCGCTTCTTACGCAGCAACATAGAGCTGTTGCTCCTCCACGTAGCGCCAAACGGGATCCGGGACGAAGAAGCGGATCGAACGGCCGGCTTCGGCACGCGCCCGCAGCTGGGTCGAGCTGATCGGGATCCCGGGCGTATCCAGCCAGATGTACGGAACCCCGGTGGCAACGACCTCCTCCTCTGCCACCCCGGGACGTGAGATCACCGCCACCCGGGTCCGATCGACGACCTCCTTCCAGCGGTGCCACGATGGGAGGCCGGCTGCGGCATCGGCGCCGAGAACGAGAATGATCTCCTCGTCATCATCGAAGGTGGCGAGGGTGTCGATCATGTACGAGGGCCCAGGGCGCCTCACCTCCCGGTCGTCGGCCTCGAAATAGTCGATGCCGCCGACCCCGAGCTGCGTCATCGCCCACCGGTGCTCCTTGTCCGACATCGGGATCCCGTGCTTCTGATAGGGGTCACCGGCGGTGATGAAGGTGACGACGTCGAGCTCCAGCGTGTGACGCGCCGCCTCGCCGGCCATCAGATGGACCACATGGAGAGGATCGAAGGTTCCGCCGAGAATTCCGCGCCGCACGGCGCACAGCATAAGTCCTGAGCGCCCCAGACTCCGAAACCAGGCGGAGGGCCGGGCCGGGGGCCCGGCTGCAGTCGAACAAACCGAGCGGGTCGAGGTACCGATCCTCCCGCCGGAGCGACAAATGGACCGCATCGGTTCCATGGGCCCGTCCGGTGGCACCCAGCCGAGCTCCGGCGGGTACGACGTCGCCGCGTATCACCGCCAGCTCACCCAAGAACGAGTAGCTGGTGCGCACACCGCCTCCGTGGTCGACCGTCACAGACAGGTTGTCCACGACCAGGCCGGCGAACGTGACGGTTCCCGACAGGACGGCCGCAACGGGGCTGCCAGCAGCAGCGCCGAAATCGACTCCCCAGTGCCCGCCAAACCCGGACGATGGCGCGAACGGCTGGGTCACCGGTCCTGCGACGGGAGGCATGGCGCAGCGTGGTGAGGGGAGCATCAGCAGGGCCAGGGCGAGCAGCGCAGGCACGGCGAGCACTGTACGGAACCTGGCGGCCGGCGCCTAGGGGTTGCTCGTCGGCCGACTGGTAGGCGCCCCCCGACCCCGGCGGCGGCCAAGACAGGCCGTGGATCCTGTCTCAGGCGGCAGGCAGGAGACTCGAGACTGCTTCTCTGAACTCGACCGGATTGAAGGGCTTGGAGAGGGCGAGGTTGGCGCCCTTGGAGTCGGCTTCGTCCTGGACGCGAGCTCGGCCGTGGGCCGTGAGCACGATGATCGGCAGCGTGGCGGTTGGCTCATGGGCGCGCAATGCCTCGAGGACCTGCCAGCCGTCGAGCCCCGGCAACCCGATATCCAGGATCACGACATCGTGCGATGCGGTCATGGCCTTCTCGAGGCCATCGGGACCGGAATCGCTGAACTCGACGTCGAAGCCGCCGGCCCGCAGCGTCATGTCGATGAGCCGCTGTATGACCGGGGAGTCTTCGACGACCAGGATCCGGGGTGCCACTTGTAGTACTCCTTGCGGTGAAACCTGTGCTGAGTTCTTCGGCACGTGCCGGCTAGACCTTGACAGCCGTTGTGTGTGAGGCCGTGGCCATTGCCAGGCCCTCGACAAAGGATTCCAGCTGGCGCAGAGTTCTCACTTCGAGCACCCGATCACAGCTCGGTGCGTACTGGCTGATGACCGAGTCGCCGGTGTCCCAGAATCTGCTGGGCTCGGGGTTGAGCCAATAGACGGCCCGGGCGGTGCGGGCAACGGTCTCGAGGAGCTCGGGACGGGCCGGACGGTAGTTGTTGCGGCCGTCGCCGGTGATGATGACGCTGGTTCGAGGTGTGACCGCACCCGGGTGCCGGTCCGCGAACTGTTCCAGGACGTTTCCGTAGTCGCTATGCCCATCGAAATGAACGACGGCGGCTTCCCGGCCGATCCTTGCAATCGCATCATGAAAGTCGACCCCGGGAGTGAAGAACCCGGTCACTTCGTCGACACCATCGATGAACGCAAACGCTCGCACCCGGGAAAACTGACTCGACATCGCGTATATGAGCTGCATCGTGAAATGGGCAAACGTGGCGACCGAGCCGCTGATGTCACACAGCAGCACGATATCGGGCTTGGCAACCCGGGGTGCCTTGAACTGAGGGTCTGCCAGGAGGCCTCCGGTGGACAGCGAGTGCCGGACGGTTCTTCGAATATCGAGGCGGCCTTTGCGCAGATGGCGACGCCGGTGAGCCAGCCGGGCGGCCAGTTTGCGGGCGAGCGGCTGGATGACGCGCTCCATGCGCGCAATCTCGGAGTAGGGAGCGTGGGCCAGGTCGATGTCCTCCAGCAGTTGCGCCCGGGTGGTGCGGGCGACCGCTTCCCTGCCGCGGTCGGCGACCAGCAAACGCCTGATCTCGTCTTGCACCATCGACTCGAAGCGTTCGATACGCGCCCGGTATTCATCGGCAAGCACGGCTCGCTCGAACCCCTCGGCGCCCTCGTGGGCGGCCATCAACCGGGCGGGAAGCCCGTCGGCGCCCAACCTGCTGAGCACCCGGTACAGGTAGTAGCGGCCACCAACGGGCCGACCGGGCTGGAAGCCGGCCAGCGAGCCCACCACCTGCCGGGCGATGACCCGCAAGGCGTCGTAGTCGGGCTCGGCCAATGCTGCGAGCAGCCCGTCGACCACCGGCGCCAGGTCCGCCTCGCCCACCCCGGACCCCTCGCCGGCGGCGCCGCCTGCGACCGCGCTGTCGACCCCGGGGTCGGTGACGGGTGGGCTGAGCGCGAAGAAGACGTCAAAGGCGGCGTCGAATGCTTCGAGGTGGTGAGCGTCCTTGACGAGACACGCGGCCAGGCTGTAGCGCAGCGCCTCTCGATCGGCGAGGGGGACCTGGCCGATCGCAGCGGCGGCGTCGATGGCTTCCACCATGGAAACGGGCAAGCCGACCCGCCTCAACTCGGACACGAACCCGGTGAGGATTGCGATCATGCGCTCACGACCGGCCGGGGTGGTCGAGCACCGGTGGCTGCGCCGGCACCGGTCAGCCGGTTTCCAAGCCGGCGGCCACTTTGTCGATATCGGCCTGGTACTTGAGCAGGACGTGCAGCGTGTCGCTGGTCACGCCCTCGGTCACCGCCTCGACGCCGAGGGCGAGCAGGGTGCGAGCCCAGTCGATCGATTCGCTGACGGACGGGGCCTTGCGAAGCGGCTGGTCCCGAATGTGCCGCACGACACCGGCGATCTGTTCGGCAAGCTGCTGGGGTAGCTCGGGAACTCTTGTCAGGAGGATCTCACGCTCCCGCTCCACGTCCGGATAGCCGATGTGAAGAAACAGGCAGCGGCGCTTGAGCGCATCGGACAGGTCGCGAGTGTTGTTCGAGGTCAGAACGACCAGCGGCCGGGATACCGCCCGCACTGTTCCGAGCTCCGGAATCGACGCCTGGAAATCAGCGAGCACCTCCAACAGCAGTGCTTCGGTCTCGATCTCGACCCGGTCAACCTCGTCGATGAGCAGCACGACCGGTTCGGGAGAGCGGAGCGCCTCGAGCAGCGGGCGCTCCAGCAGAAAAGGCTCGCTGAAGATGTCGCCCTCCACGGCCGACCAATCCGCCCCCTCGTCGGCCTGCAGGCGAAGTAGTTGCTTGCGGTAGTTCCACTCGTACAGTGCCTTGGACTCGTCCAACCCTTCATAGCACTGCAGTCTGATGAGCCGTCGACCGTGGATCTCTGCCAGCGCCTTGGCCAGCTCGGTCTTGCCGACGCCGGCCGGGCCCTCGACCAGGACCGGCTTGTCGAGGCGGTCGGCCAGAAAGACAACCTGGCTGATGCGGCTGTCGGGGAGATAGTCGACCCGTTTGAGGGCGTCGGCGACCTCGAGCGGGGACGTGAAATCGCTCAACGAACCTGGCCGTCGCCGTAGAGGACGTAGCGCTCGCAGGTCAGTGCCTCCAGCCCCATCGGGCCCCGAACATGCAGCTTCTGGGTCGATATTCCGATTTCGGCTCCGAATCCGAACTCCTCGCCGTCGGTGAAGCGCGTGGAAGCGTTGACCATGGCAACGGCAGAGTCGACGCCGGCAACGAACGTCTGCGCCGCCGAGTAGTCCTCGGTGACGATCGCATCGGTGTGGCCGGTGCCGTACCGCACGACGTGTTCCACCGCAGCCTCGACCGACGGGACGACGGCAACGGACATGATGAGATCGTGGAATTCGGTTGCGAAATCCTCGTCGGTCGCCTCGAGCATCCCGGGGACGATGGCTCGCGAGGCGCCATCACCCCGTAGTTCGACGCCGGCATCCATCAGAGCCTGCGAGACGGTGGGCAGGAACTCGGCGGCCACCCCCTCGTGCACGAGGAGCGACTCGGCGGCATTGCAGACCCCGGGTCGCTGCACCTTGGCGTTCACGGTGATGGCGAGCGCTTTTTCGAGGTCTGCAGCACCGTCGATGTATACGTGGCAATTGCCGGCTCCGTCAATGACGTAGGGAACGGTGGCATTGTCGACCATGGCCTGGATGAGGCCCGGTCCTCCCCGGGGGACGAGCAGGTCGACCCATTCCCGGGCCGTCATCAACGCGATCGATCCCTCCCGGCTGGTGTCTTCGAGCAGCTGGATGCTCGTGGCGGGGAGCCCCTCACTCTCGAGACCTTCCTGGAGGGCCCGGGCCACGGCCATGTTCGACCGGAGCGCGTAGCTCGACCCGCGCAGAATCGCCGCATTGCCGGCTTTGAACGCCAGGCCCCCGGCGTCGGCGGTGACGTTGGGCCGAGCCTCGTAGATGACCGCAACCACCCCGAGCGGAGCGCGCTGGCGCTGGACCCGGACCCCGTTGTACATGCGCCAACCCCCGGTGATGACCCCGACGGGGTCGGGGAGGCCGGCAACGGTGCGCAGCCCATTGGCCATCCCCTCGATGCGGGAGTCGGTGAGCAGCAAGCGGTCGAGCAAAGCCCCGCTCACCCCTTCGTTCTTCGCCTGCTCCATGTCCTCGGCATTGGCCGCCAGAATCCCGGGAGCGGCAGCGAGCAGCCGATCCGCCATCGCATGGAGCGCCGCGTTCTTGTGGGTCGTGGAGGCGGTCGCCACCGCCCGGGCGGCTTCCTTGGCCTGTCGGCCGATCTTCTCGAGCATGCCCAGGAGTGTAGGTGGGTCGGGCGCAAAGCGCCCGGCGCGGCGGTCCTGCGCTCGGGCTCCCATCCGGCGCCTCCGCCCGCTCCCGGCTCCGCCGGAGCGCCCGCCTCCCCGGGCAAGGAGTAACAGCGGTGCGTGTCGAATAGCCGGTGACTACTAGCGTTCGGCGCCGGATGTCGAACCTGGTCGAAGCGCGCAACCTCACCAAGCACTTCGAGTCGCTGGTCGCCGTCGACGCCATCGACTTCGACGTGCACGAGGGGGAGGCGTTCGGGTTCCTGGGGCCAAACGGCGCCGGCAAGAGCTCGACGATGAAGATGATCGGTGCGGTCTCGCCCTTGACGGCCGGCACCCTGCAGGTGCTGGGCATGGATCCGGCCCGGGACGGGCCCAAGATCCGTGCTCGGCTCGGCGTCGTCCCTCAGGAGGACAACCTCGATCAAGAGCTCTCCGTCTACGAGAACCTGCTGATCTACGGCCGCTATTTCGGGCTCCCCAAGGGGGTCATCGATGCCAGGGCCGCAGAGCTGCTGGCTTTCGCTCAGCTCGAAGACCGCCGCCAGAGCTTGGTGGAGCCGCTCTCGGGCGGCATGAAGCGGCGCCTCGTCATCGCCAGGGCCCTCATCAACCAGCCGGACTTGTTGCTCCTGGACGAGCCCACCACGGGGCTCGACCCGCAGGCACGCCACCTCCTGTGGGATCGCCTCTACCGCCTCAAGCAGCAGGGCGTCACCCTCATCATCACCACCCACTACATGGATGAGGCCGAGCAACTGTGCGACCGGCTGGTGATCATGGACAAGGGCAAGATCGCCGCAGAGGGAGCTCCCCGTGACCTCATCGACCGCTACGCCACCCGGGAAGTGCTCGAACTCCGGTTCCCGGTCGGCGCCCAGGCGGTACAGGCCCAACAACTCGGCGAGATCGCCAAGGAGATCGAGGTGCTCCCGGACCGTGTGTTGCTCTACACCGACGATGCCGATTTGGCGCACGCCCGGGTCCTGGAGGCCGGCTTTGCGCCCGAATCGACGGTGAGCCGTCGTTCGACACTCGAGGACGTGTTCCTGCGCCTGACCGGCAGAACGTTGATCGACTGATGAGCATTGCCGGCTCACTACGGGTAGTGGAGGCGGGTGCTCGGGTGTACCGGCGGACCTGGCGGGGCAGCGTCATCTCGACGTTTCTCAACCCGATGCTCTACCTGCTCGCCATGGGGATCCTGGCCGGGCAGCTGGTGGACGATGGGCCGGGGGCAGCCAACCTCCAGCTTCCCTACCTGACCTGGCTGGCCCCGGGGCTGCTGGCGGCAACCACCATGCAGGCCGGGGCCGTCGACGCCTCCTATCCGGTGATGGCGGCCGTCAAGTGGCGCAAGACCTATCAGGCCACGCTGTCGACGCCGATCGGTGTCCCCGAGTTGGTGCTGGGCCATCTCGGCTGGGTCACGCTGCGGATCACCTTCGTCGCGGTGGCATTCGCAGCCGTGATGGCGCTGTTCGGGGCCACGACCGTCCTCGAAGGCCTGGCGGCGGTGCCGCCCGGCGTGCTGACAGGCGTCGCCTTCGCGGCCGTCATCACCGCCTACACCGCCCGCCTCAAGAGCGAAACGGGCCTGGCGTCGCTGTTCCGGTTTGGGATCATCCCGCTGTTCTTGTTCTCCGGGACATTCTTCCCGATCGAGCAGCTTCCCGACGCGGTGGAGCCGATCGCATACGTGACCCCGCTGTGGCACGGGGTCGAGCTCTGCCGGGGTCTGGCGCTGGGAGCCGACTACACGTTTCACCCGCTGGTCAGCGCCGGCTACCTAGCGGCGTGGACGGTGGTGGGAGGCTACTTCGCGGTCCGATTCCTCAGTAGGCGGTTGATCTCGTGAGTGACACCCTCGCCGCCCGGGCGATTCCCCCGCCGCTCGTCGTCGGAGGCGGGGCCGCCCGGCTGCTCGAACGCAACTTCCTCGTGTACCGACGGGTGTGGATCGTGATCCTGTCGGGGTTCTTCGAGCCGATCTTCTACCTCTTCTCCATCGGGGTGGGCATGGGGGCGCTGATCGGCGAGGTCAGCGGGCCGGGCGGGACCACCGTCGACTACACCGCGTTTGCCGCCCCGGCACTGCTGGCCGCCTCGGCCATGAACGGCGCCATTTTCGAGTCGACGATCAACATCTTCTTCAAGCTGAAATACGGCAAGGTGTACGACGCCATCCTGGCCACCCCGATGAAGACGAGTGACATCGCCATCGGGGAGATCACCTGGTCGCTCGGTCGCGGCCTCATCTATTCGACCGCCTTCCTGCTGGTGATGGTGGTCATGGGCCTGGTCCAGTCGCTGTGGGCGGTGCTGGTCGTGCCGGCCGCCGTTCTCATAGGGTTCGCCTTTGCCGCCTGCGGGATGGCAGCCACGACGTACATGAACTCCTGGCAGGACTTCGACATGGTGAACCTGGTGGTGCTTCCTCTCTTCCTCTTCTCCGCCACGTTCTTCCCGCTCAGCACCTACCCGGGCTGGTTTCACCCATTCGTCCAGCTTTCACCGCTCTATCACGGGGTCGAGCTGATCAGGGCGCTCACGTTCGGAGTTTTCGACGCCGGCCTCCTTGCCCATATCGGGTTCCTCCTGGCGATGGGAGCCGTCGGCTCGGCCGTCTCATCGCGCCGTCTCGACAAGCTGTTGTTGACCTGAGCTGGTTGGTCTCATCCACCGATGAGCACCACGAGGTGATCGCGGTGAATGGCCACTCCCCCGGCCTCGGCGCTCGGTTTCCCGGCGATGCTCTGCAGCTCTCGTGCCGAATATTCGGTGAGCCCCTTGGCGATCAACCGTCCACCATGGGCTTCCACCTCGACGGCAGCACCGGCCTCGAAGCCGCCCGACACCGCTGTGACACCCACTGCCAACAACGATTTGCCCCGCTCGACGAGGGCGGCGGCCGCGCCGGCGTCCACCGTGAGGCGGCCCTCGGCGGGTTGGCCGAAAGCGATCCACAGCTTGCGAGCCGGCAAGGCCGTCGGGTGCGGATCGATCCAGGTCCCGACCTCGATTCCACGCACCGCCCGCGCAACGACATCGGCTTCGTCGGCGGCGGCGATCACCGTCGGCACGCCCGACCAGGCGGCCATGCGGGCGGCGGCCACCTTGGTCGCCACGCCCCCGGACCCGAGCGGTCCCGGTGCGCCCCGCACCAGCTCGTCGAGCGCCTCGTCGGTGTGGCGCACTGCATTGATGAGCGCGACGTCCGCCTCGAGACGCGGATCGCCCGAGAAGAGGCCGGCAGTATCGGTGAGCAACACCAGCATGCCGGCACCGGCCAGGTGGGAGACGACCGCCGCCAGACGATCGTTGTCGCCATACCGAAGCTCCTCGACCCCGACGCTGTCGTTCTCGTTGACGACGGGGACCAGGCCGAGCGAAAGCATGCGCGTGAGCGTCTCACGGGCGTTGAGGTACTGCTGGCGGTTGGCGAGCACGTCCTTGGTCAGCAACACCTGGCCGGCGGTGCGCCCCCGGGCGGCGAACCGGGCCGTGTACCGCTCCATCAGCCTGCTCTGACCCACTGCCGCCGCCACTTGAAAGCCGGGCAGATCCGTGGGGCGTCGGCCCAGCACCGGGATCCCGGCCGCTACGGCCCCGGAACTGACGAGCACCGTCGGGTGCCCGAGCTCCCAGAGGTCGGCAACCTGGTCGACGACCCGGCCGACCGCGTCCCCATCAAGCCCGCCGCCGCCCGGCGCCAGGCTCGAAGAGCCAACCTTCACCACCACAGGGCGGCCGGCCTGGAGCGGGCGCCTCATTCTTCACCGTCCACATCGTCCTCGGCGTCGGGACGGAACTCGAACAGCAGATCGCCGATGCGCACGTCGTCTCCGGATTTGGCCCCGGCGGTGACGAGCGCCTGGGTCATGCCCGACCGGGCCAGCCGTGCGGCAACGTAGTCGAGAACCTCTGGAGAGGACAGGTCGTCGAGGTTGACGGCGCGCTCGGCCGCCCGCCCTTCGAGCACCCACACGTCCCCCTCGCGAATCACCCGAAAGCCCGGCCCGGCGGGACGATGCAACACATACCCCTGTCTGCTTGGGCTCTCCCGCCGCACGGCATCCACAGCCTCCAGTATGGATGAAAGCAAGGGACGGATTCCCTCGCCTGTCAAGGCAGAGAAAACATGCAGCTCCAAGCCTTCGGCTTCAGCCCATGCTTTCAACTCGGCGCGGGCGGGAGCGGATTCGGTGAGGTCGGCTTTGCCTAGTGCCACGATCCGCTGGCGATGGATCAACGCGGGCGAGTGCGCAGTCAACTCACCGAGCAGGGTCTGGTACTGGTGTTGCGGGGAGGTGGACTGCAGGCTCGAGGCATCGAGCAGAACGACGAGGACCCTGGCCCGCTCAACGTGGCGCAGGAAGGCGTGACCGAGGCCCTTCCCTTCGGCGGCGCCTTCGATGAGGCCGGGGATGTCGGCGAGCACGAAATCCCGCCCGTCGAAATCGACCACTCCGAGATTGGGCTCGAGGGTCGTGAACGGATAGTCGGCGATCTTCGGTTTGGCAGCCGAGACGGTTGCGATGAGCGTGCTCTTCCCCGCGTTCGGAAAGCCTATGAGAGCTGCGTCGGCGATCAGCTTGACCTCCAGGCGGATCGTGACCTCCTGGCCGTATTCACCTTGTTCGGCAAACGTCGGGGCCCGCAGCCGGGGCGTCACCAGGGCATGATTGCCGCGTCCTCCGCGCCCGCCGGCTGCCACGGTCACCTCTTGACCATGCCGCACGAGATCGGCGAGCAGCGTGCCATCCTCCAGGTAGACGACGGTTCCGAGGGGAACGCGCACCCTGAGATCCTCTCCCCGGCGGCCGTTGCGAACGTCGCCCTCTCCGTGCTTTCCAGAGCCGGCCCGCTGGTGCGGATGGCGCTTGAGGTCGAGCAGGCTGGCGACCGAGTCGTCTGCCTGGATGATGACCGCACCGCCTCGGCCGCCGGCCCCACCTACCGGCTTACCCTTCGGCTTGCCGCGCAGCTTGAGGAATGCGGCCACGCCGGCGCCGCCGTCTCCCCCGCGGGCATACATCACGGCTTCGTCGATGAACATCAGCTGGAGGGTACCCAGCGGGGCGGGGCGTCGTGAGCGGCCGGGTAGGGACGATTCGCACCTCGGCCGCTCGGTCGACAGACCACCCCCCACAGCCGGAGGTCACGGACGCATGTCCGTCCAAACCTCTTTCGGGATGTCCTCCACGCTGCCGAACTCGTCGATGGCCTTTCGGAGACTGAGGGGCCGCATGTCGGTCCACACTTCCTCGATATACCGCTGGGCCTCGTCGAGCGGTCCCTCGAAGCCGACCGGCTTCCAGTTCTTCAGTCGGGGCCCGGTGGCCGGCCACAACATGTATTGCTCTTCGTGGTTGATGACAACCTGATAATGCGAGATGGCTCGTTCAAACCGGCTCATGATCCTTGCCCTCCGTCGCAGTTTCGCTCGGCGTCACCGAACATAGCGGCACGCTCGGAGTGCTGCACTTGGATCGCGGATGACGCCTCGCGAGCATGCTGGAGCAACGGTCACGCCCGTGAACGAGGCGCCGCAGGGCTACTCGGCTACGACGTCTACGTGGCGCCGGTTGTTGCGAGCACCGAACTTGACGGTTCCGTCGGCCTTGGCGAACAACGTGTCGTCGGAGCCTCGGCCGACGTTCGCACCCGGATGAATGTGGGTGCCACGCTGGCGGACGATGATCGATCCGGCCGTGATGAATTGCCCGTCGAATGCCTTGGTCCCGAGCCGCTGGGCGGCGGATTCCCGCCCGTTCTTGGTTGAGCCTGCGCCCTTCGTCTTGGACATCTATGAATCCTCTCCGTTGCTGGCCGGCTTCTTCGCCGCCGGCTTCTCGGCCGCAGGCTTCTTCGCCGCCGGCTTCTTCGCCGCAGGCTTCTTCGCCGCCGGCTTCTCTGCCGCAGGCTTCTCTGCCGCAGGCTTCTCTGCCGCAGGCTTCTCTGCCGCAGGCTTCTCTGCCGCAGGCTTCTTCGCCGCAGGCTTCTTCGCCGCCGGCTTCTCTGCCGCAGGCTTCTTCGCCGCCGGCTTCTTCCCCGCGCCGGGAATCTCGGTG
>JBFKDW010000080.1:0-13277 GCA_041619515.1 Acidimicrobiia bacterium | reverse complement strand
GCATTCGGTCTCGTCCGAGGATTGGAACGACACCGTCACCGGATTCTCAGGGAGGGCATCGAGGGAGATTTGGAACGAATCTGTCTGCAGCTCTGCGATCGTGAGTTCTGTGGGCGTCACCGAAGCGCCCGGCGTATCCACGTTTGTGATGGTTACGGTCACGTTGGCAGGGTCGGTTCCGGCAAAGAAGACAGGGCCAGTAGCCGGGTGGGTGATGACTTCACAGGTTTCATCTCCGTCGATGCGCAAGTCCTCGGAGCCGGTTACGGTCACATCCACCGGAGACGTTGTCGACGACAGGACCACCGTAGACGGATCGACGGTGCATTCGCCTGCCGGTGAGGGGGTCAGGTTTATTGTCACCGGTGCCGTCGGTGTGGCCAGGAGGGAGATCTGGAATGTTCCCGTTTCACCCTCGGGCACCGACAGGTTTCCTGGAACGACGTCGATGAGCGCATCCAGGGTCGGCTGGTATGTCCAGGTCGGACCGGTGAATGACCAGGCTCCCCATTGTGAGTAATCTGTCGGCTCGGAGGTCAGCTGGCCGTTTGTGGTGAGGTCGATCCCGTACTCGACACCGTCGAAGATCCAGCCCGCCCCGAAGATCTTCCCGGTTATTGGTCGGGTCCTGGTGGGGTTGGCCTGGCCCAAGACGAGCTCGTTGAGCGGTAACAGCGCGCCGGTGTTGCCGGTTTGGATGACGTCGCCCAACTGGTGCCACGCGACTCGGCCGTGGTCTCCGGTATCGTCGGGCGACCAGTAGAAGGTGGTGTCGCCGGTCGAGGTATCGAATTCGAATCGCAGCCACATCCGGTCGCCATCGAACACCCTAGGAACCCGATGCGTCGAGAAGGCGGTCACCTGCCCGGAATCAAGCATCACCCGGGACCTCAGGAAACGGTTCGGGGTGGTCTCGAGCACCAAGCGCAGGTTGTTGGACCCCGCCACCCCCTGCACGCTGCCCGCGTTCCAATCCTCGAGCGCCACCGACGCCCGCACATCGACCACAGTGGGTGCGGCCGGATCGGGAATCGTCCTGAGTCCATAGTTGCCATCCTCGCCATCGAACAGAACATGACCTGGCGTGAGCGGGGGCGGCTGATACCGCCAGTCGGCACCTGTGATGTTCCATGGTCCCCATTGGGAATAATCGGGTGGCGGGGAGGTCAGGTCGGCGGTCGAAGTGAGATCGATCCCGTACTCGACAGCGTCGAATCTCCATCCCGCTCCAAATAGTGACCCCGCCATCGGCCAGGCGGTGCGATGGTTGGCCTGCCCCGCCACCAACCGGCTGATCGGAGCCAGCTCGCCGGTTGCATCTGTGAGAACTATCTCACCCAGCTGAGTCCATGTGACGTTGGTGTGGTCTCCGGTGCGGTCCTCCGAGGTGTAGAACAGGATCCCGCCCGAGGAGGCCCTGTACACCATTCGCACCCAGAGCCGTTCGCCATCGCTCACTGGGACCACGGTGGTCGAGGACACATTGACTGTTTGGGAACCGATCCGCATCCGGGCCTGTAGTCGTCCGTTTCGCACTACTCCCAGTCCGAGCCGCGTAGCGTTGGAGCCGGCCACGAACTGAACCGAATCCGGTGTCCAGTCGTCGAGTGCTACCGATGCCCGGACGTCGACTACCGCCGGCGCCACGGGAACGGGGATACGTCGTTGCCCCAGGTTGTCGCGTTCTCCGGTGAATACCGCCTGGCCCCAGATGGACCCGGGTGGCCCGTTCTCTAGTTCTCTACAGGAGGCCCCGGCGCAATCGACCAGGGCATCGAGCCAGGTTTCGAGCTCCGCCAACAGCTCCGGCTCTATCGTCTCATGCATACTCTCGAGCTCATACGGATCGGCCTCCAGATCGTAGAGCTCACGCTCGCACGCCCCCCAGTCGCACGTCTCCACGTATTTGAGGCTGCCAGTGTGGATACCGCGATAGACCTCCTCCGGAGGTGATTGACGCCACCGCTCGATTAAGAACGCTTGCCGCCAGTCGGCGTCGAGCGGGGGTCCGCCGGCCAGTAAGGGTGACAACGACCGGCCGTCGACGAACTCCGGCACGACCACCCCCGCCAGCTCCGCCAACGTCGGGGCCACGTCGATGTTGAGAGCGAGCTCGTCGCGATGCGCGCCGGCTGGGACTCCCGGGCCTCGCACTATGAACGGCACGGCGTGGTCTTCCTCATACGCCTGATTCTTCCCAGGTGGAAGACGATGCTGGCCGGCGTGCAGACCGTTGTCGGAAGTGAAGAATATGTAGGTGTTCTCGAGGCGACCGGAGGCCTCCAGCGCCGCGATGACGTCGCCGACGAGCTCGTCGACGGCTAGCAACGATTCGAGGCGGTTGCGGTGCAGGTCATCAATCGCGTCGATCTCGCTTTCAGTGAGCAGCGGGAGCGACCTGATCCCGCGAGGCTTGTCCGACACGTCCTCCTCGTTGAACGAAGGAGGTCGGGGAGCCATCGCCCCGTCAAAAGCCCCGACATGACGAGGCGCCGGGATAGGGACGGCTACTGCGCCGTCGGCGTGCGGGGCAAAGACGGAAACATACATGAACAGCGGATCTTCGGGACTGGAGCTTTCGATGAAGTCGACTGCTCTGCCTGCCATCACGTCTGTGTGGTAGTCGGTCTCCTCGAACCCGTATTGCACGAACTCCCCGTTGTCGTTCATTCTGTAGCCGAAATAGCGAAGGCCCCCGATGTTGGCGTAGAACTCGTCCCACCCGTCCGGGACATGGGTGTTCGGAACTGCTCCTCCCGGGTACCCATTCATGTACTTCCCGGCGTGCAGCGTGCGATACCCGGCGTCCTGGAGCCAGGTGGCGACTGTGGATTCCTCATGGCCCTGGTTGAAAAAACCGGGGTAAAGCGTGGGTCCGAATCCCGTCACGCCGTGGTTGTGCGTGTATTGACCCCGCAGGACCGAAGCGCGGGAAGGACAGCACTTCGACGTAGTCACGAAGAAGTTGTCGAGCGTCGTTCCCTTTGCGACGAGCTCTGCACTGACGATGGGCATGGAGGAAACCGAAGCCTCGTCCTGATCGTCGGTAAAGATGAAGACGATGTTCGGCTGTGACGTATCGGAGGAAGAGTCGATTTGCTCAGCGGCGCTCCGACCGGACGCCGGAAGCAACAAGACGCCGCACGCCAGCATGACAGCCCAGACCATCGACACGCCCAGAAAGTGGTTCTTAGGGCTCAGAGCTCTGATTCCCGCCACCACCCCGTGTGTTGCCGTACCTCTATCGCACACTAACAGCGTTTGACGGTCAGCCCACAGGGTCTTCCGGAGGCCCTCTCTGAGATTCGCGTCGTGTGGGACGGCTCAGCGGTGGAGCTGGGCGGGGCGGTGGTCAGAGACGAGGTACGTCTTGGGTGCGCGAACATGCCGTGCAACCGTTTCGGCTGCCGGGGTGTGACAAGGTCATGGACGACGCAACAATATGGCGAAAGCACAAGGATGAACTGATCAGGTACGCCACCGTCCTGGTAGGGCCGGTGGCGGCCGAGGACGTGTTGTCGGGCGTTATCGAGCGGATTCTGCGCCGGCGTGGCTCACTGGTCCAACTCGAGGATGCCCGTCCGTACCTGTTCAAGGCGGTGCTCAACGAGGCCCGCAACCATCTGCGACGGTCGGCCCGCCACCCCGGCGCTTGGACGGGAGACTTGGCGGTCATGCCCCCCGACGTCCGGCCCGACGTGACCTGCGCAGTCGCAAGACTTCCCGAGCGGCAACGAGCCGCCGTGTACCTGACGTACTGGCGAGATCTGCCGACCGCCGAGGTAGCCGCCCTCATGGGATGTCGGGCCGGAACGGTCAAACGGTATCTGCATCTTGCCCGGAAACGACTCGAGAGGACACTGAAACGATGAAGACATTCGAACCGCTCGAAGATGTCCGCAGAGCGCTCGCTGCCATCGAGGACCAGGCCCCCGTTGCCCCCGAACTCGACGAGCTACGCCCCGTTCGCCTGCACCCCGGCCCAAGAGAGCGCCGGTCGCTGCGGGTGGTCCTGGCCTGGGCGGCCGCGTTCGCCGTCATCGCGCTGCCGGCGGCTCTGCTCCTGGGCGACTGGCCCGCTCCGGAGAACCCAGGGTCGGTGGGCGGCGACCCCGACAGGCCGCTGGTGGCCTCCGAAGACACCAACCTGCCGGCGCCCGACGCAAACGGTGCCACCCTCGGCGGGGTCGAGGTCGACCAGGTCGCCGTGCTGACGCAGGGCGCCGGGTCGGCGATCCCGACCATCGCGCGCGCCCACGACGGGTTCGTGGCCGTCGTCAAGGAAGGCGATAGCAGCACTGTGTGGCGCGGCTCGAGTGATGGCACGAGATGGGAGCCGGCGGGCATGGTCGCCACCGGCGACACCATCGTCTCGATGGCGGCGCGCGGAGAAACGCTGGTGGCGCTGGGAGCAAGAGACGGATCGCAATCCCAAGCATATGTGTCGAGCGACTCGGGCCTCACGTGGCAGTCCATCGCGCTGCCGACGCCCGCTGACGCCACTCGCTTTGTGCCCCAGGTCGTGACCGCCACCGACGCGGGCTTTGTGGTCGGCGGAATCGGCACCGCGACGGACTTCGACTCGATGACGGGCGTCTATGTGTGGCGGTCGGATGACGGCGTCAGGTGGGACGTGGAGAAGGTCGACCAGATCGCCGACGGCTTCGCCTACGTCGAGGACATCGTCGACACGGGTGCGGCCACCGTCGTGTTGTATGGCGGCCCCGACGGCATGCCCTACGCCGTCGAGTCCACTGGTGGCGGCTGGAGTCGAGCTGCAATCGGCACCGTCACTGGTTCGGCTCTCACCGCTCCCGCCGGCGAGACGGTCGGCTACGGCCTCGTGTACGTCGGGGCGCAGGTCGACGGAGCCGGCGGGCTGCACACCTGGTGGGAGCGATGGAACGCCTCACCGAGCGGCGGTCGGGTGGTCGCAGTCCTGCGAGATGCGAGAGGTGACTGGCAGGCAAAGGACACCCAAGGCGAGAAACCCACTGCGATCGAACTCGTCGGCGAGAACGTCGTCGGTGTGGCGGGCTCGCGAGTCCTCGGTAGCTACGCCGGCATCGTATGGCACAGGCTCGCAGTCGTGGAGGGGACCGTGCTGGATGCCGTCCTGCCAATCGGTGAACGGTCGATGCTCGTCACCGGGTCCGAGGTCACCGGCGAGCGAGTTCGCGACAACGCGGCGGTGTGGCTCGTCACCCTCGATGGGACGGTTCAGGAGGTGCTCGGCATACCAGCGGCCGGCTGATTCCGGCAGGCGACCCGACGGGGAGATACCAGCGGGCGGGTACGGGCGCAGAACGAGTAGGCCGAAGGCCCTTTCGGAGGGTTGGGCGGGCAAAGCGCGATACTTCCCGGACATGTCTCCCGTCACTGCCCGCCTCCTGGTGTTCTTCACGTCGGCGGCGGTACTCGTGCTCGAGATCCTCGCCGGGCGGCTGCTGGCCCCATACGTCGGGGTCACGCTGGAGGCCTTCACGGCCATCATCGGCACGGTGCTCGCCGGCATCTCCCTCGGTGCCTGGCTCGGAGGCCGAGCCGCCGACCGGTTTCAGCCCGCCCACCTGGTGGGCCCTTCGCTCATCGCCGGAGGAGTCTTGGCGCTGGCCGCCCCCACCATCGTGGAGGTGTTCGGCCCCGCCCTGCGGGGCGGCGGACCGGTGGAAATCGTCTCCCTCACGGCGCTGGCCTTTCTCCCGCCGGCGATCGTGCTGAGCGCCGTGCCTCCGATGGTCGTCAAGCTCCAGCTCGCCGACCTGTCCCGCACCGGCACGGTCGTCGGCCGGTTCTCGGCGGTGGGAACGGCCGGTGCCATCTTCGGAACCTTCATCACCGGGTTCGTGCTGCTGGCGGCGTTCCCGACCCGGCCGGTCGTGTTCGGGGTCGGCGCTGCTCTCGTGGCGTGGGGCCTGACCTCGACGATCCGGATCGGACGGGTCGGCACCACCACCGCAGTCGTCATCGCAGCTGCCACGTTCGTCGGCGGGGGAGCCCTGGCCGTGGTGGACGGGCCGTGTGACCGGGAGACGACCTACTACTGCGCCCGGGTTGAGGTAGACCCGGAGCGGGCGACGGGTCGGACGTTGTGGCTGGACACATTGCGCCACTCGTACGTCGACCTCGAGGACCCCACCCATCTCGAGTTCCGCTACATGCTGCTGTTCGCCGACCTGGTGGCCACCCAGGCCGGGCCGGGGCCGGTAGACGCTCTCTACATCGGCGGGGGTGGCTTCACACTGCCCCGCTGGGTGGCGGCGGCGCGTCCGGGGAGCACCAGCACCGTCCTCGAGATCGATGACGGCCTGGTCGGCCTGGCTCGGGCACGCCTCGGGTTAGAGCCCGGTGCCATCGACGACATTCTGATCGGAGACGCCCGGCTCACGCTCAGGACGCTTCCCGAAGGCCGATTCGACCTGATCGTCGGTGACGCGTTCGGAGGCATTTCGGTCCCGTGGCATCTGACGACCCGCGAGTTCATCGCCGAGATTGCCGCCCGGCTACGCCCCGGTGGCATGTACATCATGAATCTCATCGACCGTCCTCCCAATGCCTTCGCCGAAGCGGAGGCCGCCACCCTGCGCCGGGTGTTTGCGCATGTTGCAGTGCTGGCACCGTTCGAGTTCCTGGAGGGCGCCGCCGGCGGCAACTTCGTCCTGGCCGCCTCTCAGACGCGCCTGGATGAAGAAGCGTTGGCAGAAGCCCTGGCGGGGAGGGGTGCGGACATCGGGGTGATTGCCGACGACGAGGTGGATGCCTGGGCGGACGGCGCTCCAGTGCTGCGCGACGACTTCGCCCCCGTCGACCAGCTGCTCGGTACTCGGTAGCCGGTAGCGGCTGCGCGACTCGGCGCTTCGACGCAACTGCCCGGCTACTCCAGATCTTCGAGCGTGCGGGGCCAGTCGTCCTTGAGGATGCGGGAAAGCGACCGGTCGGCGAGGATCTTGCCGCCCGTCTGGCAGCCGGGGCAGTAGTTGAGCTCGTTGGCGGTGGCGTAGACGACCCGCTGGACGGGAGAGCCGCAAACCGGGCAGGGTTGCTTGAACTTGCCGTGCACGGCCATCTCTTGGTGGAAAGCCGTGACCTTGTCGGGGAACCCATCCCCGAGCTCTTCCCGGAGCCGCTCGGTCCACTCGGTCAGTACCTGCACCGCCGCCGAATGGAGCGCCGCCGCCTCGGCGCGGGTCATCTTGCTGGTGAGCTTGAAGGGCGAAATCCCGGCGCGATGGAGGATCTCATCGGAATAGGCATTGCCGATGCCGCTGAAGAGACGCTGATCGGTGAGAGCCCGCTTGACCGTGTGGCGGGCGGTCAGGATCGCTTCGGCGAACTCATCCGACGTTGCAGTCAGCACTTCCAGGCCGCCCCGGTCGTGCTCGGCCAGTGCCTCCTCGCCGCGCACGAGGTGGAGGGTGGCTCGCTTCTTGGTGCTCTGCTCTGTGAGCAGGAGGGTTCCGTCCGGGAAGTCAAAGGCGGCCAGCCCCACCTTCTTGGGGATGGCCGTACCCGGCGGTTTCCAGCGCAGGCGCCCGGAAATCATCAGATGCAGCACCAGGAAGAGGCCGTTCTCCAGCTCGAACACAATGCGTTTTCCCAGCCGGCGCAGCCCGAGGACCCGCTGCCCGAAGGCCGCTTCGATAGGCGGGTCATACGAGCCGAGCAAAGAAATCCCGGCAATCCGGATCCGATCGATCCTGGCTCCCACCACATACCGGTCGAGCGCCTCGATGTAGACGACGATGTCGGGAAGCTCCGGCATGGGCACATTCTGGCAACCAATCACCGCTGCGAGCCGGCCGACCCCGAGCTTCATCCCAGTGGTCCTGCTCGCAGGGTGCGGCTCGGGCTGCAATAGGCCTCGTAGACTGCCGGGCCATGGCCGGATCATCCGAATCTCGTACCCTCGTCATCCTGGCCCTGATTGCCAATGCTCTCATTGCGGTGATGAAGTTCGTGGCGGCTGCCATCACCGGCTCGGCCGCAATGCTCGCCGAAGGGTTCCATTCCACCGCCGACAGCGGCAATCAGCTCTTCTTGCTGCGCGGAGCCGCCGTCTCCCGCTACGCGCCGAGCGTCACCCACCAGTTCGGCCGGGGGAAGGAGCTGTACTTCTGGTCCTTGATGGTGGCCGTGTTCCTGTTCGTCGGCGGAGCCGTCGTCTCCATCTCTGAGGGTCTCGAGAGGTTTCGCCATCCCGAGGAGACCACCGATCTCGCCTGGAGCCTGAGTGTGCTGGCGGCGGCCGCCTTCTTCGAGATCGTCATCGCATTCTGGCCGGCGGTGAAAGAATTCAACCGGCGGAGAGGCAGCCGGCGTGTGTGGCGGTCGCTGCGCGAGACGAAGGATCCAGCCCTGATGGTGGTCCTCTTCGAGGACACCGCCGCCGTTCTCGGCGTGTTCATCGCTGCCGGCGGCATCCTGCTTGGAGAGTGGACGGGGAACCCTCGCTGGGATGGCGCCGCCTCGATTTCGATCGGCGTGCTGCTGGCAGTCGTGGCCTTCCTGGTGGCCTACGAGGTCAAGAGCATGCTGGTCGGCGAGAGCGCCAGCCGCCAGGTTCGCTCCGAGATCCGCGCTGCGGTGCTCTCCCATCCGAATGTCGAGAGCATCGGCCGGCTGCTCACCATGCACATGGGGCCCTCGGACATCGTCGTCAACCTCGACGTCGATTTCGTCCCCAGCCTGACCGTCGAGGAGATCGAGGCCAGCGTCGACGAGATCGAAGCTGCGGTGCTGCGGGTGGCTCCGAACGCCACCCAGATCTTCGTGGAGGTCGAGTCGGCTCGATGAAAGCATCGGCTCCGGCCTCATCGGCCAACCTGGGCCCGGGTTTCGATTCGCTTGCCGTTGCCCTCGATCTCCGGTGCGAAGTCACCGTATCGAACAGCAACCGGTGGGAGATAACGGACGACCCCGGCGGTTTTCTTCGCTCGGCGGCGGAACGGGTGAGTGCCAACCCCCTGCGCGTCGAAGTCGATTCCGAAATCCCGGTCGGCCGGGGCCTCGGCTCCAGCGCCGCCGTGCTGGCCGCCCTCGAGCTGGCGGTGGCTCGTCTCGACGGCAAGCCCGACGATCTCCACCGTGTCTTCCAGGCGGTGGCCTCAGCCGAGGGGCACCCGGACAATGCTGCGGCCGCGGTCTACGGTGGGCTCGTGTTGGCCGGGCCCGACGGCGTGCATCGCCTGGAGCTGCACTCGTCACTGTCGATCCTGGTGGCCGTCCCGGAGGCGTCGCTGGCCACCGAGGAGGCCCGGGACATCCTGCCTGCGACGGTGCCCTTCGCCGTTGCCGCTGAGGCCGCCCGCAGGGCCATGCGCCTGGTCGAGGCCCTCCGCACCGGCAACATCACATTGCTGGCCGGCGTCGGTCGCGACGAGCTGCACGAGCCGCATCGGGTGCGGCTCCGTCCCCTCATCGGCGACCTGCTCGAAGCGGCCGAGGGTGCCGGTGCGCCGTTCGCCGCCATTAGTGGCTCAGGCCCCGCTGTGGTTGCCGTTGTCACCGCCGAGGCCCAGGAGGCGGTCGTCCGGGCGCTCCAGCACGCTGTCGGCTCAGGTTCGGTGCTCAACCCGGGAGTGTCGGCAGATGGAGTCCGGTAGACGGAGGGCCTAGAGCGTGCTCCAGGGAACGGCGAGGGTCACGGACCGGCAGCCTGCCAGGGAGTCGATGGTATCGAGATAAAAGGCCGATCCGTAGTGAGCCCCGAGGGCAGCGTCTTCGGCGATGCAATACCACCGCCCGCTCGCGCTTTGAGTGACGATCAGCACCTCTTGGTCGGTGTCGTCGTAGGCCACGATGCCGTTCGATGCCTCATCGGCGCTCTCGACGAACTCCGCCTCGGTCGAGATCTCATTCAGCGCAGAGATCGGGATGTCGTAGTCGCCGGCTCCGTCGTACAGGTCCCGGGCAAGCAGGAGGGTGTCCTCCAGGAGCGTTATGGCCGTCGCATTCTGTCCACCCGCCGTCACCAGGTTCTCAGTGCCCGTGCACGGGTGGACCGCCGCGTACCAGGTGCCCCCCCACTCCCACGCCCCGAACTCCGAAACCGTGACCGTCTCGAACGAATCGAGGTAGGTGATGTCGAATGTGGCAAACGCCTCGTCGTCGGCTCCGGTGATGGTCATCGGCCCGAAGGCAACCGACGCCGGGCTGGAGTGGAAACCGGCGAGGGCAGCGGCAGTATCGGCCGGAGTGCACTCAAAGAGGGGCGGAACGGTGGCGTAGAGGGAAACCCAGTCCTGGGCGGCGTCGGCGATGACGAAGGCCTCGAGGACCGCCTCGATTTCGGCCCGGTCCGAAGCCGTCAGCGGGGTCCCGCCGAGGGTCGTCGTGGTCGTGGCGCCGGGCGCCGTGGTGGTGGTGGTGAGGTCTGGCGGGATCGGCGCGTCGTCTGATGGCGCCGGTGAATCGGCCGCCTCAGCGGTCGTCGTCGTGATGATGATCGGGTAGGAGACATCGCCGCTCGCCACTTTGGCGACAACGTCGCACGGGTTGAGGGCAACCCGCCAACCGTCGGGTTCAGCGACCGCCAGCAGCCCCTCGATCGGAAGCGTGCCGACCTCGTCCGAGATGGCGAGCCGGCCGGTGGCGAAATCGCCGACCACCGAGATATCGAAGCCACCGACGAACTCGATCTCAGACTTTTCGGCGGTGGACGAAGCCACCAGCGCTGTGTAATCGTCCGGAGAGCAGGTGTCGGCGAACGCACCAGACGATGCCGCATACACGGCGTCCCAGTCCCGCTCGGCGGTCGCCTCAAAGTAGGCGGTGAGGAACTCTCTCAGGTATTGCTCGACCTGGAGGCGATCGGCCGGCGTCGTCGTCGCCGTGCCGGCCGGCGCTTGGTCGGAGCCGAGGATATCGGACAGGTCGGGACCGCTGTCGGGGCTCGCGGCATTTGGAACCGGTGTGATGGGCGGGGTTGCGCCGGGGTCATCACCACCCGAGCATGCCCCGGCAAGGAGGGCGAGAGCGAGCAATAGGACTGATAGCCGGCGGCTGACGGTGCGCATGGTGAGGGATATCGACCCTCGATTCAGCCCTCTTTAGTGGTTCACTGCCTGCTCGGTCGCCGCGATAATCAGCTGATCAAACAGGCTGCGAGCGGCTGGCTCGGTCTCCACCAGGTTCTCCGGGTGCCACTGGACCGCCAGGAGGGGCCAGGCGGGGTCAAGAGCCTCCAAGGCTTCGATCACGCCGTCTTCGCTCCACGCCACCGGCCGCAGTCCCGGCGCCGGCGTTGCCACCGCCTGATGGTGGAGTGAGTTCACCTTCAACGATGTGGTCCCGAACAGCTGTGCCAGTCCACAGCCGGACGCCAGCTCGATCGACTGGTGGGCCTGTTTGGCGGCGCCGTTGCCCGTCACGAAGTGCTCGAAACCACCTTCGACCTGGCTCGGGATGTCTGCGATGAGGTCGCCGCCCAGCGCCACGTTCAGGACCTGAATGCCCCGGCATATGGCCAGCAGCGGCATCTTCCTCCCGGCGGCGTAGCGGGCGACGGCCAATTCCGACCGGTCGCGCGCTTCGTGCACACCGTAGATGGCCGGATGGCCGGCGCCTCCGTATGAATCCGGCGCCATGTCACCACCACCGGTGAGGACCACGCCGTCGAGCCTGTCCAGCACTGCCGGTATCGCATCGGGCTCCAGGATGGGGAGCACGACAGGTATGCCCCCGGCCCCGATCACCGAGTCCGAGTACGACAACGTGACGGTGGTGGCCGGTTGCGCGCCGTAGCTGGTGGCGACGTCACGAAGTTGGGAAGTTATGCCGATTACAGGTGCCATTCGATAAAGACTCTAGATGGGCGTTTGCATAGCCGCGGGGGACGGGCCAAGCTATGCGGAATGGGATCACTGATCAAAAAGCGGCGCAAGAAGATGTCAAAGCACAAATACCGCAAACGTCTGCGCGCTAATCGACACAAACGCAAGAACAAGAAGTAGCAACTGGCAACGCCTGCGGCGTTGCCAACCTCGGTTGTGGGTACCTCGAAGCCACTGGCAGCCTGCTAGCTGATGGCTTTGCTCCACTCCTCGGGCGGGTACTTCTTTGCCCGATCCGCCTGCAGCCGGGCGGCGTAGGCGGCGGCCTCGCTTCGCCTGCTCATCTCGAGCTTGGAGAGCAGGTTGGAGACGTAGTTCTTGACCGTCTTCTCGGCGAGGAACAGGTCCTCGGCAATCTGTCGATTGGTCTTGCCCTGTGCGATCAGGTCGAGGATCTTCCGTTCCTGCGGCGACAGGCGAGCCAGGAGTGGATCCTCGGGCTCGTCGCCCCGAATGCGGGCGAACAGGCGCTCGGTGAGGTTGGGGTCGAGGAGCGACTCCCCGCTGCCCACCTTGCGGACGGCGTCCACCAGGTCGGCTGAGTCGATGCGCTTGAGCACATAGCCCGAAGCGCCGGCCATGATCGAAGAGACCAGCGCCTCCTCATCGGCATACGAAGTCAGCATCAGGACCTTCACCTGAGGCCACCGCGATCGGATCTCACGACAGGCCTCTACCCCGGTGCCGTCGGGGAGGCGCACGTCCATCACCACCACATCGGGCGAGTGGTAGCCAACCTGGCGGATTGCGTTGTCGACATCGCCGGCTTCTCCGACGACCTCCAGGTCTTCTTCGCTGTCCACGAGAGTTTTCAGCCCCTGGCGGACCACTTCGTGATCATCAACCAGCACAACCTTCATATGCGCTCCTTGCCGTCGTGTCAGCGTATCGCAGGCCGATTGCATGGGCAGCGGCCACTTGACCCAAACAGGGTGGGCGAAAGTCCTTGCATGGCCGGCATTAGCCTCACCCCGATGGAAGATCCCAGATTCGATCCGGCCGACGTCGCCCGGCTCGTAGGGGCTGCTTCGGCAGTTGCCGGCGCGGCCGAGCTCACCGCCACCCTGGAGGCGATCGTCGAGACCGCGATGGACCTCACCGGGGCGCAATACGGGGCCCTCGGAGTGCTCGGTTCGCACGGGTTTCTGACCGAGTTCATTCACCGCGGACTGGATCCGGAGACGGCCGAGAAGATCGGGCCGCCCCCGTCGGGTCACGGGCTGCTCGGGACCATCACGCGAATGGCTGCCGGAGTCCGGATCGAGAACATCGCCGAGCATCCCGACTCGGTCGGCTTCCCGGAGCATCATCCTCTCATGCGCACCTTCCTCGGGGTTCCAATCCGGGTGGGGGAGGAGGTCTACGGCAACCTCTATTTGACCGAGAAAGCGGGTGGGTTCCTGGACGAAGATATGGCACTCGTCGAAGCGCTCGCCACTATCGGTG
>JBFKDW010000079.1:0-13382 GCA_041619515.1 Acidimicrobiia bacterium | reverse complement strand
TACTACGAGTCGGGCGAACGGCCCCCGGTGCTGCCGGACGTGAACGTCGGATACGACGCCCTGGGGACGGAGTGCTGGTGGAAGACGTCGGCGGACACGCCGTGGGTGAAACTGGCCGAATACAGCGACGGGCATGCATTGGTCGGGTATCACCCGTACGGATCGCCCGGAACCGTGCTGGAGTCTTTGATTCGAGGATGCACGAGTCAACCAAGAGAGACCGACAACACCCTCGCGGCCGCCTGGGAGCTCGCCAACCGCCACGTCCACCACCTGCCGGAGCCGGCGTTCAACCCCGACCTCGGCGTGACCGGACTCGAGACCTACCTGGCCGTGGCAGTCCCCGATCCGGTCACCGACTCGCTGATCTCACCGCTTGGGACCACCGTCACCGTCGAGATCAAGGTCGCTCGTGTCATCGTCGACTGGGGAGATGGTCGGGTGGACGACTTCACCGAGTCCACCCATCCCCACCTCACCGGGTACCCGGATGGCATTGCCCGCCACACCTACGAGACCAAGACCTGCCCCACCCCGGGCGGGCCGCGCTGTCACGCAACGCTCAGCGCCTACGAGATCCAGGTCGAGTTCGACTGGTTCGTGCGCTGGCGTGTCGATGCCGGCCCTTGGAGCGCGATCGCGGTGCCGAACACCACGACGCTCGTCACCTACGACGTCGACGAGATCGTGACCCGCTCGGTGGCCATCCCGTAGGTTCAACTCTCCTCCCCCGGAGGGGGAGGTGGCCCGCAGGGCCGAAGGGAACACCCCTCCGGACCACCCGAACGCCCCCCTCCCGGCTACGCCGGACTCCCCCCTCCGGGGGGAGAAAACCACCACTCTCCTCCCCCGGAGGGGGAGGTGGCCCGCAGGGCCGGAGGGGGCGCCCAACACGCCACGACCCCAGAACACCCCTCCGGACCACCCGAACGCCCCCCTCCCGGCTACGCCGGACTCCCCCCTCCGGGGGGAGAGAACCAACCATCCGCAACCGCCCCCCTCCCGGCTACGCCGGACTCCCCCCTCCGGGGGGAGAGAACCGACCTGCTTATCAGTCCTCGGGGTCGTCCTCGGCGCGGGGCCGCATGTGCGGGAAGAGGATGACCTCGCGCACCGTGCTCACGTCGGCGAGGATCATGGCGAGGCGGTCCACCCCGATGCCGAGCCCACCGGTGGGGGGCATCCCGTACTCCATGGCTCGGACGAAATCGAGGTCGAGGACGTGGGCCTCCTCGTCGCCCTCGGCGCGGGCGTAGGCCTGTGCCTCGAGCCGAAGAAGTTGCTCCTCCGGGTCGTTGAGCTCGGTGAAGGCGTTGCACATCTCGATGCCTGCCACAAAACCCTCGAAACGCTCTACCAGACCCGGCTCGGACCGATGGTCGCGGGCAAACGGTGAAATCTCCTTGGGGAAATCGATCACGAACGTCGGGTCCCACAGGTCGGGCTCGACGAAGCGTTCGAACAGCTCCTCCAGCACCTTGCCGGTCCCACCGACCTCCACCTCCACACCCAGGCCGGCGGCAGCAGCACGGGCGTCGGCCACGCCCATCTGTGCGCTCCACTCCCGCCCGGTCGCTTCGGAGATCAGCTGCATGAACGGCGCCCGCCGCCACGGAGGCGACAGGTCGAGTGGCCGGCCCCGGTAATCGATCCGGCGCGAGCCGGCTACAGCCTCGGCGACCCCGGCGACCGTTTCTTCGACCAAACGCATGATGTCCTCGTAGTCCGCGTACGCCTCATAGCTCTCCAGCATGGTGAACTCGGGGTTGTGCTGGGGCGACACGCCCTCATTGCGAAACACCCGTCCGATCTCGAAGACCCTGTCGAGTCCGCCGATGATGAGGCGCTTCAGGTGCAACTCGAGGGCGATCCGGAGATACATGTCGATGTCGAGGGCGTTGTGGTGGGTGAGAAACGGCCGGGCGAGCGCCCCGCCGGCCTGGTTCTGGAGAACCGGGGTCTCGACTTCCACGTAGCCACGGTCCTCGAAAGCCCGGCGCAGCTCCCGCACCACCCCGGCGCGTACTCCGAACACGCGTCGAGCCTCTTCGTTGGAGATGAGATCCAGATACCGCTGCCGATACCGGGTCTCGACGTCCGCCAGGCCATGCCATTTCTCGGGCAGCGGCCACAACGACTTGGCCAGCAGGCGAAAGTCCTGGACCCGGACGCTCAGCTCACCTTTCTTGGTCGTGATGACCTCCCCGGTCACGCCGAGGAGATCGCCCAGGTCGAGATCAACGAACGCAGCGAGCCCTTCTCCGAGCGTCGCCTGATCGGCGAACAGCTGGATCCGGCCGGAGCGGTCCTGGAGGACCCCGAAGCTCAGCTTGCCGAGGTCCCGTTTTCCCATCAGCCGGCCGGCCACCGACACCGTCTCGCCGGTGGCCGATTCCGCCTCCAGGCCCTCGAACCGGCTGTGCAGCTCGGCTGCTTCCGCCGTTCGCTCGAACCCGATCGGGTACGGGTCGACACCCCGGGCGCGCAGCTCTTCGACTTTGCGGAGGCGATCCTCGTGTTGCTCGGTACTCACAGGTTCATCTCGGATATCAAGCGGAGCCCCTGCAGCGTCAGGAACTCGTCGATGGTGTCGACCGTCTCGCAGTACGGGACGATCGTCGGAGCCAGGCCACCCGTAGCCAGCGTGCGCGTCTCTGGTCCCAATTCGGCGAGGATCCGGGTCACGATGCCGTCCACCAGGCCGGCATGCCCATACAGCAGCCCGCTTTGAATGGCTTCCACGGTCCCTTTGCCGATAACCGAGCGAGGCGGGTTCAGCTCGACCCGGCGGAGAGCGGCCGTGGCTCGGATGAGGGCTTCCTGGGAAACCTCTAGACCGGTGGAGATGACACCGCCGATGTACTCCCGATCGGCACTCACCACGTCGAAATTGGTCGAGGTCCCGAAGTCGACCACGACCGCCGGGGCGCCGTAGAGGCGGGCAGCTGCCACCGCGTTGACAATTCGGTCCGCCCCCACTTCGCGAGGATTGTCTATGAGGATGGGCATGCCGGTCTTCACTCCCGGTTCGACGACCAGGATCGGCCCGTTGGCCAGGGAGCCGGCCACATCGCGCAAGGCGTGGGTCGCCGGAGGCACCACGCTGGAGACGGCCACTCGGGTGAGGCGAGATGGCGCGTAGCCCTCCCTCTCGAGCATGCCACCGAGCAGCAGCCGATACTCGTCCCGGGTCCGGCCCCGCACCGTCGTCACCCGCCAGTGAGCAGCCAGGTCGGCGTCGTCGAACACGCCCAGCACCGTCTCGGTATTGCCGACGTCTATCACCAGCAGCATCAGTCACTCTCCAACAGGGACGGTCCCTCGAGCATGACACCCAGGTCGGCCGTCACCGAATCCGCCCCAACGCTAAAGGCCACGTTGTCGATCAGGCGGGTTTCCCCCACCCGGGCCGCCACCGCCAGGACGGCATCGGTGTCGAGCGTGTCAATCGGCTGGGCGGTGTCGGCGGCGAACAGAGAGGAATACTCGAGGGTCGCCCCGACGGTGGAGTCCACCTCTTCGGCAACCGTCGCCTCGAGCGTCGGCCCATCCCGCTCTCCGTCCGCCACGGCGGCGGCCGCGGCCGCCAGACCCCGGGACAGGGCAAGGGCGGCGGGGCGCTCTTCGGAGCTGAGAAACCGGTTGCGCGACGACAGCGCCAACCCATCCATCTCCCGCACGGTTGAGACGGCCACGATCTCCAGCGGGAAAGACAGGTCGGCGGCCATCCGCCTGACCACCGCCAGCTGCTGAGCGTCCTTGCGCCCGAAATAGGCCCGCTGTGGCTGAATCCCCGCAAACAGCTTCGCTACCACCATGGCGACCCCTGCAAAATGCCCAGGCCTTCGGGCACCTTCGAAATGGTCGGTGAGTCCCGCCACCTCAATCCGGGTGGCGGGCGGATCCGGATACATCTCCTCGATCGACGGAGCAAACAGCACGTCGACGCCTTCCTGTTTCGCCAGGTATTCGTCGCGGCCGAGGTCCCGGGGGTAGCGGGAGAGGTCCTCGCCGGGACCGAACTGAAGAGGGTTCACGAAGATGGAGGCGACCACCGTGTCCGACTGCGCCCGGGCAGTCCGGAAGAGCGCGAGGTGGCCCTCGTGGAGGTATCCCATCGTGGGCGCCAGGCCCACCCGGCCGGAGGATGCCGCTCGCACCTCGGCGAAGGTTTCCACGGTTATCACTCGAACACCTGCTCGAACTCTTCGTCCCGCCCCGCCAACCGTGCGACGACCCTCCCGATGTCGACGAAGTCGGCCTCCAAATCCGGGACGGCAGCCCGGATCGCCGCGATCTGCTGTCGCACGGTCGATACGTCGCCCCGCGCAATCGGCCCCGTCAAGGCCCGGTCGGGCCCCAGCTCCATGACATTCTTGACCACCGCCTCAACCAGAGGGCCGGCTGCCTCCCAGGGCACCCCGGCGGCGGCAAAGAGCCGCTGGGCCAGAGCCAGGCTCCCCACGACGTAGTTGGCGGCGGCAGAGGCGCCGGCGTGGTAGAGCGGTCGGGCGCCGTCGCGCAGGTCGAACGGGATCATGCCGAGCGAGCCGGCCAGCCCGACCAGGGCTGCGTGCAGGCCCGAGTCCTCGGCGGTCACTCCGACCCAGGCACCGGCCAATCGCCGCGAGCCCGTGTCGGGATCGGGCAGGCTCTGGAGCGGGTGAAAGCCGCCGGTGCTGAGGCCCACGTCCGCCAGCGGCGCAAGTGCCCCCACCCCGATAGACCCGGACAAATGAACGGCCGACTCGACGCCGATCGCCAGCGGGGCCAGGCGCCCGGCCACCTCGGCAATGGCATCGTCCCGCACCGCGATGACGAGCACATCAGCCGCCGGCAACAGCTCATCCCAGGTCAGCTCGGCGCGTTCGAGACGGGCGGCGGCCGCAGCAGCAGAACCCCGGCCGAGGACGCCGGCGACGTCGTGCCCGGCGCGAGCTGCGGCTAGGGCGAGCGACATCCCGGCACGGCCAGGCCCGGCAAGGATCATCCTCATCGGGCAAGGTTACGGCAGGCTCGCGGCCGCGCTTGGTGGGACCGCCCCCGGCGGTCTAGCTCCGCCTGCGGCGCTGCCACCACCACCGGATTGCCAGCCACCTCGGCACCGCCCAGTCGCCTATTTGCTTGACATCCTGGTCGTCGACCGACCCGAGGAACGATGCCAGCGGTGAGCCGTCCGGCAGCGCGGCGTCGGGCCACGCCTCCAGGAGCGGTTCGAGCACGAAGCGGCGGACGGTGAGCTGGGGATGTGGGACCTTCAACCCCGGCTGCTCCACGGTTCGGTCCCCGTAGAGGAGCAGGTCGAGATCGAGCGTACGCGGGCCCCAGGGGACATCGCGGACCCGCTCCTGCCGCAGCTCACCTTCGAGCAGACGGGACAGCACCTGCTTGGGCGACTCGTCGGTTTCGAAGACGGCCACCGCATTCAAGAAGGGCCCCTGTACAACGGGCCCAATCGGAGCCGATTCGTAGAGCGACGACCGCGCCGTGGGCCGGGCATGTGCCGCCAGCCACGCAAGGCCGGCATCGAGGTGAGCCCTCCGGTCCCCGAGATTCGAGCCGAAACCAACCGCGATCAGCGTCATTGAGCCGGCCCGGGCGCCACCGTCGACCGCCCGGTGCCCACCCGGATTCGCATTACCCGAGCGTGGGGCTTACCAGCCTGCGGCCTTCCGGGCCGAGCGGCCTCCCCGCGATCTCCTGGATCGTGGCCGTCGCCATGATGGGGTCCTCGATAAGACCGGACCGAATGAGGTATCCACCCATGAAGCCGACCAGCGTGTCGTCGAGGTGATCGCGATGCACGAGCAGCACGTTGCGGGGCTCTCCCAGGATCCGCTCGAGAGCTTCGAACACCGCCTCGGCGTCGGCATCCTCGTAGTCCGTCGGCAGCGCGACGTGATGGGCCCGGATCCCGGCCTCACGATATGAGGCGAGGTTCTGGTTGCCCTCCAGAAGCGACAGCACGTCGGTGAAGCCGAGGTCGCGCAGCCAGTCGATCTCTTCGCTGCGCCGGACACGCCGATGCTGAAGTCCCTGGCCGCCGATCCGCTCAGACAAGGCCAGACGGCGAGAGATCACCCATACAAACCCACGCGGTTCGAGACCGGCCATCAGCCGGTTCGCCCGAGAATGGCATCCACCGTTCGCGCAATCTGTGCTGTCATCGCCACGTTATGCACCCGCACTACGGCCACCCCTTGCTGAATGGCAAGTGCTACCGTAGCGCCGCTGGCCGGATCCCGCTCGTTCGGTGGCACCGATTCTCCCAGGATTCGGCCCAGGAACGCCTTTCTCGACGTCCCGATCAGCACCGGATACCCGGTTTCTACCAACACGTGGAGGTTGGCGAGCAGATCCAGGTTGTGTTGGAAGGTCTTGCCAAACCCGATTCCCGGATCGATGGCGATCCGGTCCCGCCGCACGCCCTCCGCCTCTGCCAGCTGGGACCGTTCCACCAGGAAGTCCCGGACCTCGCCCACCACATCGGCGTACTGTGGGTCGGCTTGCATGGTGCGCGGCTCTCCCTGCATGTGCATGACCACCACGCCGGCTTCAGCCTGTGCCGCCAGCGAGCGCATGTCGCGGTCGGCCAGGCCCGTGACGTCATTAATGACGATGGCGCCTGCCTCGAGAGCGGCCTGGGCCACGGCCGGCTTGGCGGTATCGATTGAAACCGCGACTCCGCGCTCTGCCAGGCCGGCCACCACCGGAATGACCCTCGCCAGCTCCTCGGCGGTCGACACCGGAGCCGCACCCGGACGGGTCGATTCCCCGCCGACGTCGACGATATCCGCTCCGGCGGCAGCGAGTTCCGTGCCCCGTGCGATCGCCACCTCGGCGGTCGGGTCAAGCCCGCCGTCGGAAAACGAGTCGGGTGTGACGTTCAGCACCCCCATGATGACCGTGCGGGAACAATCCCAGAGCACGGTTTCCGCGGCCGACCAGGTCAGCTGGGAGCGCCTTCGCCGGCCGCGGCGGCGGCCACATCCGGGCCGGTCAGGCTGCCGGGCATGGTTGCTTCGGGAGCCGGAGGCTCGATGCGGCCCCCACCGTTGTCGGCGTAGATCCACTTGCCGACCGGAGTGAACACCTCGGCCACTTCTTCGCGGTCGAGGGTCTCGCGCTCAACCAGCTCCTTGGCCAGGCGGTCGAGCACGTCACGGTGGGTCGTGAGAATTGCCCGGGCCTCGTCGTGAGCCTGGGTGATGAGCTTGCGCACCTCGGTGTCGATGAGGGATGCCAGCTCGTCCGAGTAATCCTGATGCTGCACGTAGTCCCGGCCGAGGAACACCTCACCCTGGTTGTTGGCGTACTTCATCGGCCCGAGCTTGTCCGACATGCCGAACTCCATCACCATCTGGCGGGCCAGTTTGGTGGCCTTCTCGATATCGTCGGCGGCACCGGTGCTGGGATCCTTGAAAATGAGCTCCTCGGCGGTTCGGCCTCCCAGCATCATGGCGAGGCGGTCGACCATCTCGGAGCGCCGCGTGATATACCGGTCCTCGGTGGGCAGCGCGAGCGTATGGCCGAGCGACATCCCGCGCGGAATGATCGTGACCTTGTGGATGGGATCACCGTTGGGGACCGCATGGCCGACGAGGGCATGCCCGCCCTCGTGGTAGGCGATGACCAGCTTCTCGTCCTCGCTGATGAGCCGGCTCTTGCGCTCGGGGCCGGCAATCACCCGGTTGATGGACTCCTCCAGCTCCTCCATGGAGATCTGCTCTTTGCCGTGGCGAGCCGCCAGGATGGCCGCCTCGTTGATGAGGTTGGCGAGGTCGGCTCCGGTGAACCCCGGGGTCTGGCGGGCGAGCACTTCGAGGTCGATCTCGGACGAAAGCGGCTTGCCCTTGCTGTGCACCTTCAGGATCTCCATCCTGCCCTTCAGGTCCGGCCGGTCGACGATTATCTGGCGATCGAAGCGGCCGGGGCGCAGCAAGGCTGGGTCGAGGATATCGGGCCGGTTGGTGCCGGCGATCAGGATGACCCCGAGGTTGGCGTCGAAGCCGTCCATCTCGACGAGCAGCTGGTTGAGTGTCTGCTCGCGCTCGTCGTGCCCGCCGCCGAGGCCGGCGCCACGATGACGGCCGACGGCGTCGATCTCGTCGATGAACACGATGGCCGGAGCCTGGGCCTTGGCCTGCTCGAACAGGTCGCGGACCCGGCTGGCTCCGACCCCGACAAACATCTCGACGAAGTCCGAGCCGGATATCGAGAAGAACGGGACGCCGGCCTCGCCGGCAACCGCCCTGGCAAGCAACGTCTTCCCGGTGCCGGGCGGCCCGAACAGGAGCACACCCTTGGGGATCTTGGCCCCGATTTGGCGGAACTTCTGCGGGTTCTGGAGGAACTCTTTGATCTCCTGGAGCTCTTCGACCGCCTCGTCGATGCCGGCCACGTCATCGAAGGTGACCTTCGGCTGGTCCTTGGTCACCTGCTTGGCCTTGGCCTTGCCGAACTGCATCACGCGGCTGCCGCCGCCCTGTGCCTGCATGATCACGAAGATCATGAATCCGAAGATGAGAATCCACGGCAGCAGCCCGATCAACAGCTCGACGATCGTCGTGCCTTCCTGGTCGACGTCGAAGTCGACTCCGGCCTCTTGGAGGCGCTTGTCCAGGTCCGCCTCGGATTCGTCCGGGTAGGGGGTCTTGAAGTCGAGTTCCCCGTTCACGGCCCGCTTGAACGTGCCCTCGGCGACGTTCGACTCGGCCAAGATCGTCACCGTTTCCACATTGCCGTCGTCGATCTGCGCGAGCAACTCGGTGTATTTGACCTCGGCCGGCGCATTGGCGTTCGACATGACCGACTGCACGGCGATCGCCAGCACGACGATCACCGCCAGGTAGATCAAGAAGTTGCGAACTGTTCGACTCACAATGTCCTCTTCACGACCGCCGGTATGCGAGACATTCCCGCCCTCGCGCGGTCACGGTAGTGCCCAATGGTAGGTAAAACCGTCGGCAAGCGACAGGCAGACCTGAAGGTTGCGGTCTGGCTCCACCACCGGCGGGCTACTTCGCCCCGGGCAAGTCGCTTTCGTCGAGCACCGTCACGTAGGGGAGATTTCGGTAGAGACCGGCGTAATCGAGCCCGTACCCGACGACGAAGTCCGGTGGAATGTCAAACCCGCGATACTTCACGTCGATCGGAATCTGTTGGATCCCGTCTTTGACGAGCAGGGCGGCGATCTCCAGTGAGCTGGGCTGGCGAACCCGCAGATTCTCGAGCAGATAGTGGAGCGTGAGGCCGGTGTCAACGATGTCTTCCACGATGATGACATGGCGTTCGGAGATTTCCTGGTCCAGGTCCTTGAGGATTCTCACAACTCCGGACGACTTGGTGGCGTCCCCGTACGACGAGACTGCCATGAAATCGAATTCGACCGGCACGGTGATGGCGCGGGCGAGATCGGCCATCGTGAGGAAGGCCCCTTTGAGGATGCCCACGAGCAGCAGCTCCTTGCCCTCGTAGTCGGCCGAGATCTGCTTTCCCATCCGAAGCACTGCGTCGGCAATCTGACCTTCGGTGATGAGTACGTTTCCGATGCGGTCCATCAGGTCCCTTCCCCGGGCGGGCTGGTGCCCGTTGTGTCGATGCGCGCCACAAGGTAGTACACCGTGGTGGGTCCCGGCCAGGCCCAGGCGGCCGCCCGCACGCCGGGGATGAGCGCCACCCGGTTGTCCGACTCGATCACCGGCCATCTCCTGCGCAAACGCCGGGGAACTCCCGCCTCGGCCAACGCGTCACGCACGGGCTTTGAGCCCGTACCGATATCGATCCGGTCGTCGTTCCCGGCCGGGCGCGCAACGAGCTCGGTGGTGACGGCGCCGGCGTCGAGAGTGAACGCGCGGGCTCCCATCATCGGGGGGCCGGGCCACCGGTCCGTGATCGAAAGGGTCAACCGCCATCGATCGAACGCGACCTCGGCGGGGATCCTCAGGGTGATCGCATCCACCGGTGGACGCTCGGCAGTGCTGAGCACGACCATGGGGCCCTCCCGCTCCACCCGCACCGCACCCGTGAGCTGGGCGCCCGCCTTGTGACCGGCCGCCACCTCGAGCACGTCGGAGACGTCACGGTGGGATCCGGCATGGGGGCCACCCACCTGGCGCAGCGTGCGCCGTACGGCCCGTGCAGCCACCGCCTCCGGCACCACAGCCAGCGCCGCGGCCGGAAGTGTGAACACCTCGCCGTCGGTTCCCATCGGGATGCGGGCGGCAAGTGCTTCGAGGGCGGCGTCGTCGGCGCGCAAGGCCGAAGCAGTCCGGTTGAGCACGGAACGCAGCTGTGGGTTGTACTCGCGTTCGAGAAAGGGGATGAGCTCGGACCGCAACCGATTGCGACCCATCCGCTCGGATTCGTTGTCGGGGTCGTCGATAAACGGCAACGCCAAGGCGGCGGCGAGCGAACGAGTCTCGGCACGGGTAACCGCCAGCAGAGGGCGGGCGAGGCGTCCCCGCCGGGCTGGGATTCCCGCCAAGCCGGCCGCCCCGGCTCCCCGCAGAAAATGGCCGAGCACGGTTTCGGCCTGATCGTCGGCGGTATGGCCGGTGAGGATGGTCTCGTCCGGCTTGGCGCTGGTTTCCAGCGCCGAGTAGCGGGCCACCCGAGCTGCGTCCTCGAACGATGGCGCGTCATGGCGCACGGGCGCCTCCACCGCATCGAACGGCAACTCGAGCGCGTCGGCGACGGCGGCCGCCGCCTGTCTCAGTTGGCCGGACGCGGGCAGGCCGTGGTCGGCGAACACGGCCCGTACCGGCTCCGACTGTTGCGACGCCGCCCACGCGAGCACCGCGCTGTCCGCTCCCCCGGAAAGGGCCACGAGGAGCGGCCCGGGAGGAAACACGGCCTTCGACCGCACCGATTCGGCGAGCGGCCCTAGGCCACTCGCCGCAGCCACAGACCCGGCTCGTTGATCTCGGCCAGCGTCGGAAGCGACTCGGGCCCCCGCCACACGCGGTCGAGGGTCTCCCAGCCCGCTTCCCGTTCGATTGCCAGGACGAAGCGCTCCCCCTGCTCGTACTGGCGCATCTTCATTTCGAGCCCGCTGAGGCGGAGAAAGGTGGCGGTCCGGGGATCCTTGCGGCGCTGCTTCAGCACCGACGACATCCGCTGCTGGGTATTCAATTCCCGACTGCCGATGCGGTCCATGACGACGTGCCCATGGCCTTCCAGGAGGGACATGAGTGCTTGCACCCGCTCCAGCAGGTCCTTCTGTGAGGAAGTGGCGAACAGCCCGAAGAGACCGGTCTCTCCGATGAGCGGCTCTCCCTCCTCACTCGCCCTCCGCACGTCGGCCATCACCCTCGCCCACCGGCCGGGCTCGGGGACCGCCGATGCCACCAGCTCGCCGACCAGGTCGAGGAAGTAGGCCCGCAGCCAGGGTACGCCGACGAATTGGAGCCGGTGGGCGCACTCGTGGAGAGCAATCCACAGGCGAAACTCGTGCGGGCGGAATTGGTTGCTTCGCTCCATGGACAGCACATTGGCGCCGACCAGATACACCACGTCGCCGTTCTCGTCGTCACCCGGCAGCACCAGCTCGTACTGGCCGAGAACCTTGCGAGCGAGAAACCCGAGCACGGCACCCATCTCGACTGCCACCAGCCGTGCCGCCAGAGGATTCGACTTCTTGATGGCGGCTTCGGCGGGAGCGAGCAACCTCGTGAACACGGCGACGTTGGTTTCTGCCCATTCGCGGCGGGTGACGACGGCTACCTCCGGCGCCCCGACATACGCCAGGCGGGTTTCTGCCTCAACCATCTGCGCTGCTTCAGCGACGATCCCGGAAGCGTCGCGGGCCAGCAGGTCTGAGTGATAGGTGCCTTCCAGCGGGTAAGTGCCGGCGAACCGCGAGGCCACCCGCACCGCCAGCTCCCAGTCGATCATTCAGAGCGGACCCGATACCGCCCGATGCCCCGTTGGTACCACACCGCCAGCCCCACGACCATCGCCAACGTGAGCACCATCAGGGTCGGGACGAGAAAGCGAAACGTCCAGGCCTCTTCTTCGGGTATCCCTTCGGAGTCGTCGATAACGACGGCAGGCTCGTCCTGCACCTGCTGCGGCGATACGGACGGCACGGCCGCAAACGCCTGGGCCGGGAGCGCGAGGCTCACGAGCACGAGCACGAGGACTATCGGTCGTTTCACGCCCCGAAGAGTAGTGGGCCGACGGGCGCGCGAAGAACGACCATCGCCTCGAAAGAGTGCGATGGCCGTCCTTTGCTCGCTGAGAGGGAGGTGGGTGCTCCCACTGTGGTTGTTAGTCCGCGACGATGCGTCCCCGGAGGCGGGGAAAGCGCGTCGGTGCGTGCTGGAAGCAGTGCTCACGCCGGTTGTACTGCGACAGCCGGGTGCTGCATCCCTTTTCCGCACATACGCGGCCTGATTGATATGTTCTGGAAGGGCGTACACCGCCGCGAATGCGGTTGCCCTTAAGGGTTGATTCACTCATAGTTGTTGCTTGACCCCCTGGGGAACTCAAACCCGGCAGTTACTCGCCGGAAGCCCCCTCAGTTGTCTCTTGTTGTATTAACGCTCGAAGGCGGTCAAAAAGTTCCGCAGGAACTTCTTCTTCATCTGCACAGGAACGCTTTACCAAGAACATGAGACGTTCTTCGAAATGAAACGAGTCGGCACAGGGCGGACATTTCCGCAGGTGCCATTCGATTTTCGACCGGCGAACGCCGGTGAGCTCGCCGTCGAGGAACGAGTACACCTCGGTGACGACTTTCTCGCAATTCATCTCAAGGCCCTACGATTCCGTGTTCCTTTGCAAATTCAAACAACCGTTTTTGGAGCGCCTTTCTTCCCCGATGGAGTCGCGACATCACGGTTCCGATCGGAACGTCGAGGATCTCGGCGATTTCCTTGTAGGAAAAGCCTTCGACGTCGGCGAGTAAGACAGGCAGCCGAAAGTGTTCCGGGAGCGATTCGACCGCTTCCCGGACGTCCGAATCACCGAACCGCTCCAGGACTTCCTCCTCGGCGCTGCGGCTGGCACCGCCGGTGCTCCCGCTCTCGTTGAGCCGCTTGAACAGATACAGATCCTCCAGCTCACCCAGCTCGACCTCCTGTGGCCGGCGGGTCTTCTTCCGGTACCGGTTGATGTAGGTGTTGGTGAGAATCCGATAGAGCCAGGCCTTCAGGTTGGTGCCCTCCTGAAAGGTGTGGTACCCGCGATAGGCCTTGAGGAAGGTCTCTTGCACGACGTCCTCGGCGTCGGCAGGATTGCGCGTCATCCGCAGCGCAGCCGAATACAGCTGCGGGGCGAACTCCATCGCGTCCTTCTCGAAGTTGGCCTGATCGGCCATTGCGATCTTTCCTCGGGGCCCACCAGGGTACTCGGCGCCCGTGACACGCAGAAGCAGCCGC
>JBFKDW010000078.1:0-13610 GCA_041619515.1 Acidimicrobiia bacterium | reverse complement strand
GTCGTCACTATCGACTTGTCCGCCAAAGCGGCGAAGAGACCGAGAGCAACGCCGCCGACGACCGCCTCAGTGACGGTGGCGAGAGAAGAGGACGGTTTCGGCCGGGTTGAGCTCATTGGATATGCACCACGTGGCGGAGCCCAATCTTGGCAGGAGAAGCGCCCTACCTCAGCGCCCGTCCGGGGCGCCCAGTCAACCGGTGGCGGTGTCCCCGACGACGCCGCGGGTACGCGGGAATCGACGGGGCGCATGGGTGTGGCACTCGGTGTTCTGGTTGTACTTGGAGAGCCGGGTCGAGCAGCCTTCCTCGCTGCATACCCTGCGGTCCCCATAGGTTTTGAGCTTGCGCTTCCGACCCGTCGGGCGGCTGGCGCTGAGAGTGGTAGACATCCATCCTCCTTCCGACACCTGGTATTCGGTGCGAACGCCGCTTTGGATGGGTGTCTCTCGACCTGGTCCGGGCCGCGAAACGGCGGGCACCCCGGTCGATCCTGCGGAGCCGGAGGGCTGCGGGCGCTAGCCGAGGGTTGCTTCCAGGCCCTCCATGGCTTCGGCGCTTATCTTCTCGAACACACCACCCAGGAACGGCTGGAAGAGCTTGGCGAAGCCCTCCATCTGGAAGTCGGCGTTCCAGGACACGCGGGTGCCGTCGCCGTCGGGAGAGACCCCGATGTCGTCGGTTCCTGTGAATTGCTTGTTCCGGCCGACGAGGACCACCCGCGAATCTGGCTCGTACACCGTCACCTCGTAGGTCACCGGGATCTGGCGCCCTCGGAAGTTGGCGACGAGGTCGAACGTGCTGCCGAGGCCGACCGGTCCGTCGCTGGTCTTGGTGGCCTTGGCGACGCCGGGATCCCACTCGGCGGTGTTCTCGAAGTTGGCGAGGTAGTCGAAGACCTCACCGGGTTTCCTGGGAAGCGTGACTGTCTTGCTGACCCTGGGCATGGATTCTTCCTTTCAAACGGCGGTTCGTGGCCCGGCTGCGAGCGGGACCGCGTCCACCACAACGTTGGCGTCGTAGCGTCCCGGCGAGCGATCGAAATCGCCTCCCCAGGTGACGATGGTGAGCACGGGCGGTCCGTGTCGCCTGAAGATAGCGTTCGGTCGGCAGATCTGCCTTGTCGTAGGTGGCGCCCGCCTGCGCGAGGCGGGCCTCCGTGCGCCGTCCTCGAAATCCACGTAGACGACGGTGCCGGGTCCGGGTCCCGCAGGCTGAAGAAGACGCCGGGACCCCGGCCCCTCAGCTCCACGTGGGCAACCAGGATCATGAGGCCCTGGATGTTACCTTTAGTGATAAATGAAACGGTGTTGAGTAATGTGAGGGCGTGGCCACGGTGACTCTCCAGGAAGCGGCCGATCAGCTCGGCGTCCACTACATGACCGTGTACCGCTATGTGCGGCTCGGGCGGCTACCCGCCACCAAGGTTGGCGGCACGTGGGAGGTCGAGTCGGCCGATCTCGAGGGTCTGCGGCGGGGACACGACCGATCCGTGCGCCCGAAACGGTCTGCCGACTGGACGACGCGTCTGGAGGCCCGCCTGCTCGAAGGCGACGAACCCGGGGCGTGGGGTGTTGTGGAGGGTGCGCTCGCCTCGGGCACCTCGCCACAGGAGATCTACACCGATCTCCTCGGCCCCGCCCTGAAATCGGTGGGGGAGCGCTGGCACGACGGCGACGTTTCTATCGCCCAGGAGCACCTGGCGACCTCAGTGGCGCTGCGCCTGATCGGGCGGATGGGGCCCCGGTTCGCCCGAAAGGGCCGCTCGAAGGGGGCTGTGGTGGTAACGACGCCTCCCGGGGAGCGTCACATCATCCCCTCGCTCATGGTCTCGGATTTTCTCCGCGGCGCCGGTTTCGATGTCATCGATCTGGGGGCTGACGTGCCGGTCGACTCACTGGCCGAAATAGTCACGTCGATCGATCGCCTACGAGCGGTGTGCGTCAGCTCCACCCGCTCCGAAGCCGATCGCTTCCTCCGCCGGGTCGTCAAGTCGGTCAAGGCCGCCGTTCCCGACGTGCCCGTGTTCTTGGGAGGGGCGTCGGTTCGCGACGGCGACCATGCCGAGCGCCTCGGGGCAGACGGCTGGGCCGGGTCCGCCGCCGGAGCCGTCGATCTCGTACTGGCGGCGGGGCTCTAGGCACCCCACCGCCGGTTCCCGGGGCCGGCGTGCGGCACGCCCGGTTTCTCGTGGGGCGGTTGAGCGCTCTCACACGGTCGGCCAGCGACCTCTTTGATTTGACGTCTCTTGTTATTAGTGCTAAAAATAGTGATAGCAAATTAGTGCTAAAGCCATCAAGGGGGCTTTGTATGGAAACGCCGCTCAATCGTCACGCCGACGCCGAGCTCGTTGAGCTGGTCGGAGGTCGCCATCAGGGAGCCCTCGCCGAGGTCTACCGGCGCCACAGTGGGCCGGTGTTCGGTCTCGCCAAGCGATTGCTCCGCGATCCGGACCTGGCCGAGGAGATCGTGCAAGAAGTGATGCTCAGGTTGTGGAACAATCCGGAGAAGTTCGACCCCACTCGCGGATCTCTCCGCTCCTATCTCCTGTCTCACACCCACGGCCGGAGCGTCGATCTCATCCGGTCGGAGTCGGCGCGCCGTATACGGGAAGAGCGCGAAGCCAAGCTTGCAATCCAGGCAGGTCTGAGCCTCGAAGAAGAAGTGTGGGAGATGGCGCTTGCCGACCATGTTCGGAACGCGCTGAGCGAACTGGACGATCCGGAACGCAAGGCCATCGAACTCGCCTACTTCGGGGGCTACACCTACCGCCAGGTGGCCGAGCTGCTCGAGACGCCAGAAGGAACAGTAAAGAGCCGGATCCGGTCCGGCCTGCAGCGCCTCAACGGCCTGCTGGTGAAATCGGGCCTGGCGCCCGTCGGCTGATACCGCACTCGGTTCGGCTGCGGCGAGAACCGAGAGTCGAAGTGGATCACGAAGCGATACAAAGCCTGCTCGGGGCATACGCTCTGAACGCAGTCGAAGCCAACGAGGGGGCCCTGGTCGAGGCGCACTCCCGCGAGTGCGCCGAGTGCCGGACCGAGCTCGACGAGCACCTCCAGGTGGCGAGCCTCCTCCCCGCCGATCTGGCATCTGCCCCCGACGACCTGTGGGACACCATCTCACGTGAGATCGATCCAGCTGAGGGGGCCGGCGGAGCGGCCGCCGCCGGACGTTCCGGTGCGTCCACGCTTGTTGCGCTCCCCGTGTGGCGCCGCCGATGGCTGGCGCCGGCGGCTGCGGCTGCGTTTGTGCTTCTTGCCTCGGCGCTCGTCGTGCAATCGGTTCGCCTCGGCAACATCCGCGATGACCTCACCGCCGAGCGGCAGGCCGTTGCTGCGCTCAGCGAGCAGGTCGAGCGTCCCGGCCTCGACACCGCCCTGCTGCAGGCGAAGCGAAACCCGGCCACCCAGCAGGTGATGCTCGGGTCCCAGAACGGGTCGAACGCCATCATCGTGCTCATGCCCGACGGGACCGGTTACCTTGCCGAGCACACCCTCACGCCCCTTCCGCCCGAGCGGACCTACCAGTTGTGGGCGATCGTCGACGGCAAAGTGATCTCAGCAGGCGTTTTGGGCTCAGATCCGGGCGTGGTTCCGTTCCACATCGACCCGGAAGGCTTTGAGGGCTTCGCGATCACCGAAGAAGTGGTCGGGGGGGTGGAGTCGTCTCAGAACGATCCCGTCGTCGCCTGGCTGGCGGCCTGAGCCTCGCCCTGCTACCAAACACCCGTGGATCGAAAGCAGACTGTCCGCCGGCGTCTCCGTTCGATAACCGTCCTGGCAATTGCCTTCGTGGCCGGAACGGTTGCGCTGCCGCTGGTCTTGGCGGCGGCAGCCCTGTTCGACACGGCTCGCTTCGTCACCGGCCGGGGGCGCTTTGTAGCGGTGCGACTCACGCTCGTCGGCTGGGTGTACCTGGCCGCCGAGTGTGTCGGCGTTCTCGGGCTGGGGGCACTCTGGCTGGTCTCCCTGGGTGGCCGGATGCGCGGTCTGCTTCTCGGCGGCACGTATGCCATCCAGCGGTGGTGGAACGGCCTGCTGTTTCGGACGATCCGCAGCCTGTTCCGGCTGAGGCTGGAAGTGCACGGGACCGACGCGCTCAGCCCCGGGCCGGTGATGGTGTTCATGCGCCATGCCAGCATCATCGACAATCTCCTCCCGAGCGTCCTCATCACTGCTCCCACCGGGATCAAGCTGCGATATGTGTTGAAGCGGGAGCTACTCACCGACCCGGCCCTCGATATCGCCGGCAGCCGCCTTCCCAATCATTTCGTCGACCGGACGGCTGCCGACCCGGCCAAGGAGGCGGCCGCGGTCGGCGCGCTGGGATCGCAGCTCGGGGCCGACGAGGGCGTGCTCATCTACCCCGAAGGCACCCGGTTCACCGAGGAGCGTCGGGCCCGGGTGCTCGAGCGCCTGCAATCCACCAGCCCCGCCCGTCACGCCCGGGCCGCGGCCTGGTCCTCGGTGCTGCCTCCCCGGGTGGGTGGCCCGCTCGCCCTGCTCGACGCCGAGCCGCCCGCCGACGTTGTCATCGCCGCCCACGCAGGACTGGATGGATTCAGTCACATTTCGAAGATCCTGAGCGGGGGCCTGGTGGGCGCCACCGTACGGGTGAGGTTTGAGCGATTCGCCCACCATGACATACCCTTCGGTCCCGAGGCCAGGATCGACTGGTTGTACGACCGCTGGGAGGAGATCGACCGATGGATTGCAGCTCATGAGTGATACCGGCCTCGTGTGGTTCCGAAAGGATCTCCGCCTAGGTGACAACCCGGCCTGGTCGGCCGCCACGGCCCGGCATGAGCACGTTGTCGCCCTCTTCGTTCTCGACCCCAACCTCTACCTGCCGGGTACCCCGAGAAGCAATCACCTGCTGCATACGCTGCGGGCGCTCGACGAGGACCTGACAGACCGCGGCGGCCGGCTGCTCATCCGAACCGGACCGCCCCCGCGCGCCGTGGCGGCCGAGGCGGCAGCCCGATCGGTCGCAGGCGTGTACTGGAACAGGGACGTCAGCCCGTACTCGGTGAAACGGGACGAGGCGGTCGAAACCGAGCTCTCAGAGCCCCCCACCACCTGGTACGGGGCTCTGGTGCACCCTCCCGGTACCGTTCTGACACAGGAGGGTGAGCCGTACAAGGTGTTCACACCGTTCTATCGCCGGTGGGCTGAGACTGCGCGAGACGAGTGGCCCGAGCCGGGTCAGGCAGAGCTAGCAGACGATCCCGGCGAAGGCATCCCGGATGCGACTGCAGCGCCGGTGATCGAGGCGGGAGAATCTGCCGCCCACCGGCGGCTCGCCGCCTTCGAGGACCGGGTTGGCGACTACCCCGAGGAGCGAGACCGGCCCGATCTGGATACGACGTCCCGACTTTCCATCGATCTGAAGTACGGCACGCTGTCGCCGCGAACCGTGGCCGATTCGCTGACGGCGCCGGCGGCTGCGCCGTTTGTCCGCCAGCTGGCCTGGCGGGATTTCTACGCCCATGTCATGCACGCATTCCCTCACACGCTCGACCACGCCATGCGTCCCGAGTATGACCGGGTGGCCTGGTTGGAGGACCCCGAGGGGCTGGCCGCCTGGCAGGCGGGGCAGACCGGCTATCCGATTGTCGATGCCGGCATGCGGCAGCTGGCCGGGGAGGGCTGGATGCACAATCGAGTCAGGATGATCACCGCCTCGTTCCTGGTCAAAGACCTGCTCATCGACTGGCGCCACGGGGAACGACACTTCCGCCGCCTCCTCCTGGACGGCGACGTGCCTCAGAACGTCGGCAACTGGCAGTGGGTGGCCGGAACCGGCGCCGACGCCGCTCCCTACTTCAGAATCTTCAACCCCGTCACGCAGAGTCAGAAGTACGATCCCGATGGCGAGTACATCCGACGCTGGGTTCCAGAGCTGCAGCAGCTTCCGGCGGACCACATCCACGCTCCGTGGGAGGTTGGGCCACTCGACCTTGCCGCCGCCGGCGTCACTCTGGGGGAGGACTACCCAACGCCGCTCGTCGATCATTCCATGGCTCGCGAACGGACGCTGGCTGCCTACAAGAAAGCGCGAGGAGAAAGCTGATCGTGGCCTCATTCATCGACAAAGCACTCGACGCGGTCGTCGCGCCGGGGTTCGCCAATATCGGATACAAGATTCGCAGCCAGTCGTGGGAACCGATCACCCGGTCGCTCGACGGTCGCACCATGATCGTCACCGGTGCCACCAGCGGGATAGGAAGAGCTGCTGCGCTCGAACTGGCCACACTGGGCGCGGATCTCATCCTGGTGGGACGCAACCCCGAGAAGACGCAGCGAGTGCGGAACGAACTGGCCGCCGAGTCCGGCAACGAGCGCATTCGATTCCAGCTGGCCGATCTCAGCTTGATGTCGGAGATCCGGGATCTGGCCGGTCGCCTGCTGGCGGAGGAGCCGGCCATTCATGTGCTGGTCAACAATGCTGGCACGCTGTTCAACGAGCGCTCGGAGACCGCCGAGGGCATCGAGAGCACGCTCGCCACCAACCTGCTCGGGCACTTCCTGCTCACCAACCTGCTGATCCCCAGGCTTGTCGAGTCGGCGCCCTCCCGGATCATCAACGTGGCCTCGGGCGGCATGTACACCCAGCGGATCTCGATCAAGAACCTGCAGAACGACCAGGGCGAGTACAACGGATCCGCTGCGTATGCGCGCACCAAGCGCGGTCAGGTGATCCTCACCGAACTGTGGGCCGAGCAGCTCGAGGGCAAGGGGGTGACGGTCAGCTCGATGCACCCTGGATGGGCGGACACTCCCGGCGTCGTCCACGCGCTGCCGACGTTCTACAAGGTCACCAAACCGTTTCTCCGCACGCCCGCCGAGGGGGCCGACACCATCGTGTGGCTGGCCGCCAGCGACGCGGCCGAAGGGCGAACCGGTCTGTTCTGGCACGATCGCGAGCCCCGGCCGACGCACAAGACCAACCGCACTAGGGAGAAGCCGGAGAAGCGCCAGGAGCTGTGGGATGCCCTCAGCGAACTGTCCGGCTGGTCCCAGTGAGCAGCTGTTCGCCGAGGTCGCGGCTCCCCCTCGCGGGTGGGGACGCGACGGTGCCGATGCTGGCGGGTGGTGACCCGATCGTGAAGGGCGACCTGACCACCGACAAGACCAACTCCGGCCCTTCGAGGATCGACGCGACCGATGTTGGTCTCGGAGTGGCCTCCAACGGCGTCATCCAGGTCATCGGTGGCAGCGTGCTGCTTCCGTACGCCTCGACCTGTCGGCTCAGAGCCCTGCCAGGTGCCTGAGCTCATCGGCGATGTCGGCACCGGCGACCCCCTCGGCTGCTACCACCATGACCGTGTCGTCTCCGGCCACCGTTCCGATCACGTCGCGCCATCCGGCGCGGTCGATGGCGGAGCCGACCATGTGGGCCGACCCGGGTGGTGTGCGCACCACCACGATGTTGCCCGAAGCATCGACGCCGGCGACCCACTCCCGGCATACCCGCCGCAGGTGCTCGGCCGGGGCTACCTGGTCATGCGGCTGGGCCGGTACGACGTATGCGACCTCACCGCCGGGAAGCCGGCCCTTCACGGCCCCCATCTCATCGAGATCACGAGAAACCGTAGCCTGCGTGGCGTCAATCCCATCGGCCGCCAGCAGCTCGACGATCCGGGCTTGGTTCGTCACCAGCTCCCGCCGCAGGTACTCGGAGATCCGGTACTGGCGCTGCGGCTTGGACAGACCGGTGGTGGTCACTGCTCGCTCAGCCACGACAGCAGGCCGCGGGCCGTGTGCATCCGGTTCTCGGCCTGCGGCCAGATGCGGCTCTGCGGCCCATCGGCCACCTCGCCGGACACTTCCTCCCCCCGGTGGGCCGGGAGGCAGTGCATGAAGATGGCTCCGGGAGCGGCGGCGGCCATGACGTCGCTGGTCACGGTGAATTGGGAGAAAGCCGCCTTCTTCTCGTCGGCATCGCCTTCCTCGCCCATCGACACCCACACGTCGGTGTACACGGCATCCGCCCCGGCAACGGCTTCGGCCGGGCTGTCGCTGATCACCGGGTCGCCGCCGGCGCCGGTGATCCGGGCCATGTCCTGCTCGGAGGGCATGTGGCCGGCGGGCGCCGCCAGGCGCAGGTTGGCGCCCAGCATGCCGGCCGCGATGGAAAGCGAGCGCCACACGTTGTTGGGGTCTCCGACGTAGGCGACGGTCTTGCCGGCTAGGTCGCCGAACTCCTGCTGGAGGGTGAGGATGTCGGCCAATCCCTGCATGGGATGGGCCTGATCGGAGAGGAGGTTGACGATCGGCACCGTGTTGGTGGACGCCATGCGCTCGAGCGTCTCGTGCTTGAACACGCGAGCACACACGATGTCGTAATACCCCGCGAGGGTGCGTGCGATGTCCTCGACCGTTTCCCGGACGTCGAAACCCAGCTCGGCGCCCTGTATGTATGCGCCGTGGGCCCCCAGTTGAAACACCGCCATTTCACACGAGTTGCGGGTTCGGGCGGATGGCTTCTCGAACACCAGCGCCACTCCCTTTCCGGCGAGGGTCGGCTGCAGGTCGCTGGCGGCCGAGCGAGCCAGGACATCATTGAGCTCGTCGGTGGTGAGGTCATCGATTTCGAGGAGATGTCTCAACCGAGGACTCCTTTCAGTATCTCGAGTGCTTCGTCGATCTCATCGTCCGACACCAGCAGGGGCGGGGCGAAGCGCAGCGCCGTGGGGGTGACGCCGTTGATGACCAGCCCGGCATCGAGGGCCCGGCGCGCTGTCTCCGGTCCCGACCCGTCGGTCAGCTCGGCCGCCAGCAGCAAGCCGCGGCCGCGCACCGAAGCCACTCCCGGAAGCGCCGATAGGCCGCTCGTCAGCCGCAGCCCGGCATTGGTAGCCGCCAACGGGGCGTCGTCACGCTCCATGACGCCCAGCACGGCCTGGGCGGCCGCCGCTGCCAGCGGCTGCCCGCCAAAGGTGGTGGCGTGGTCGCCGGGCTGAAATGCCGAGCCGACCTCGCTCTTGGCCCAGATGGCACCGATCGGCATCCCGTTGCCGAGGGCCTTGGCCATGCACACGACGTCGGGGGAGACCCCGTAGTGCTGGAAGGCGAACCATTCGCCCGTGCGGGCCAGGCCGGTCTGCACTTCGTCGACCATGAAGAGGATGTTGCGTTCCCGGCATAGATCCTCAACACCCTGCAGATAGTCGGTGGCGGCCGGCCGCACCCCGCCCTCGCCCTGGATCGGCTCCAACAGAACGGCCGCGACGTCCGGGGTGACGGCTGCCTCTAGCGCCGCCAGGTCGTTCCACGCCACGTGCCGAAACCCATCGGGGAGAGGTTGGAACGGGCCGTGCTTGGCAGGCTGGCCGGTGGCGTGCAACGTAGCGAGAGTCCGGCCGTGAAAGGAGCCCTCGGCGCTCAGGACCACGTAGCGGCCGGGCCCGGCCCATTTGCGGGCCAGCTTGATGGCGGCCTCGTTGGCCTCGGCCCCAGAGTTGCAGAAGAAGACCTGTCCGCCACCGCCGATGAGCCGGTCGAGCGTCGCTGCCACCTGGCGGCCCGGCTCGGTCCCGAACAGGTTCGACACATGGAGGAGCCGGCCGGCCTGGTTGGAGATCGCCTCGGCAACTTCTGGATGGGCATGGCCCAGGCTGGTGACCGCCAGACCGCATAGGAAATCGAGATACCGCTTGCCGGTGTCGTCCCACAGCTCGGTGCCCTTCCCCCGGACGAACGTGACAGGCTGGGGTGGGTAGGTGGCAAGCAGCGGGCTCGTCCGGACCGAGGCCCCGGGCGGGCTCATGGACCGCCATCCAATGTGATCATCGTGCCGATCCCGGCATCCGTGAACAGCTCGACCAGCAAGACGTGGGGCGTGGTGCCGTTGATCATGTGGGCAGAGGAAACCCCGTGGCGCACGGCGTGGGCGCAGGCAGCGACCTTCGGGATCATCCCGGTGCTCACGACACCGTCTCTCGCCAGCGCATCGAGCTCCGAAGCGGTGGCCCGGCTGATGAGCGTCGTCGGATCGGCCACGTCCCGCTGCAGTCCCTCGACGTCGGTGAGATACACGACCTTTTCGGCGCCGAGGGCGGCCGCCACCGCCCCGGCAACGGCGTCGGCGTTGATGTTGTAGGCCTGGCCTCGCGCGTCCGAGCCGATGGTGGAGACCACCGGGATGAGGTCTTCGGCCAAAAGGCGCTGGATGATGTGCGGGTTGACCGCCTCGACGTCCCCCACGAACCCGAGCTCGGGATGCCGTTCGGCCGCCAACAGCAGCCCGGCGTCCTCGCCCGAGATGCCGACTGCGTGGGGACCGTGCCGGTTGATGCGGCTCACAATCTCCCGGTTCACCTTGCCCACGAGCACCATGCGAGTGATCTCGAGGGACTCGGCGTCGGTTACCCGGTGCCCGTCCCTGAATTCGGTGGCTTTGCCGAGGCGCCCGTGCAGCTCGGTGATCTGCGGCCCGCCGCCGTGGACGATGACCGGCTTGATGCCCACCTGGTGCATCAGGACGACGTCCTCCGCGAACTGGGCCGCCAGCGCCGGATCGGTCATGGCGTTCCCGCCGTATTTGACGACGATCACCTTGCCCCGGAAGCGCTGGATGTAGGGAAGGGCCTGGAGGAGGACCTCGGTGGTGGTCTTGGCTTCCATCACGATTTGCCCATGTTCTCGTCGACGTACCCGTGGCTCAGGTCGGTGGTGACGATCTCCCCGACGCCGGTTCCGAGAGCGAGGTCGATCGTGATGTGGATGCGCCGATTCTCGAAATACTCCGCCATCTTCGCCTCGTCGAAGGCAACCGCCACTCCGGATGCGGCGGCGACGGTGCCGCCGTAGGTGATGGAGAAGGCCTCCGGGTCGAATTCGATGCCACTGGCGCCGACCTCGGAAGCCACCCGGCCCCAATAGGCGTTCTTGCCGTACCAGGAGCACTTGGCGAGCTGGTTGTTGGCGACTGCCCGGGCGGCGTGGAGGGCCTGGAGATCGTCGGCCGCACCCTCGACCCGGATGATGACGGTCTTGGTCGACCCCTCGGCGTCGTCGGCCATCTGCATCGCCAGGTCGTAGCAAACCGCATCGAATGCCTCCTGCAGTTCGGCGCGGTCGGCCGGGCCGGCCGCCCCGGAGGCGAGGGCGATGACCGTGTCATTGGTTGATTGAGCACCGTCGACGGTGAGCCGGTTGAAAGAACGGTCGACCGCCTGGCGGAGGATGGCGTGGAGCTCGTTTGGCTCCACTGCGGCGTCGGTGGTGAGGAAGCCGAGCATGGTTGCCATGTTCGGCTGCAACATCCCGGCACCTTTGGCCATGGCCCCGATCTTGAAGGTGGAGCCCTGATGGATGACCTCCTTCCGGACGGAGTCGGTCGTCAGGATGCCGGTGGCCGCGTCGGTCCCACCCATGGTGGAGCGGGCCTCCACCACTGACGGGATGGCCGCCTCGAAGACATCGGAGGGCATCGGTATTCCGATGAGGCCCGTCGAACACACCAGCACTTCCTCCGGCTTGCACCCGAGACCCGCGGCGGTCAGGGTGCACATCTGCTCAGCGTGGTCGTAGCCGGCGGCACCGGTGGCGGCATTGGCATTTCCGCTGTTGGCGATGACGGCGGCTATCCGTCCGCCGCTTGCCGCCAGGTGCGCTCGCGATACCTGCACCGGGGCGGCCGTCAGCTTGTTGGAGGTGAACACGGCGGCGGCCGGCACCGGCTGTCCGTCGGCGGTTGCGATCAAGGAGAGATCGAGCTCGCCTGGTGGCTTCAACCCGGCGTGGACGGCACCGGCGACGAAGCCTTTGGGTGCGGTGATGGCGCTCATGGGTATAGGCCTGCGGTCGGGAGGCCGGTTGCCTCGTCGATGCCGACCGCCAGGTTGGCGCATTGCACTGCCTGGCCGGCCGCTCCTTTCACCAGGTTGTCGAGCGCGCCGATGGCGACCACCCAACCGGTCCGTTCATCCTTGCGGACCGTGATATGAACCGAGTTGGACCCGAGGGTTGCTTTGGTGGAGGGAATGGCTTCTGACACGACGATGAAAGGCTCCTTCTCGTAGGCATTCGACAGGGTCTCGAGCAGTTGCTCGGTGGTCTCGGCGCCACCCGGCCGGGCGTAGCAGGTGGCGAGGATTCCCCTATTCATGGGGGCGAGGTGGGGGGTAAACAACAACTGGACGTCGGTCCCGGCGTGGCGGCCGATGGCCATCTCCATCTCGGGAGTGTGGCGATGGTTGATCAGCCCGTAGGCGGTGAAGTTCTCATCGACGGTCGAAAAGGTGGTGGCGGTGTTCGGCGCCCGGCCGGCTCCGGACACGCCGCTGGCGGCATCGACCACGATGCCCGTCGGCTCGACCAGGCCGGCCTTCACCAGCGGCGCCAGCGTGAGCGCCGCAGTGGTCACATAGCAGCCGGGCACGGCCACTGCTGTGGCGCCGATGAGATCGTCCCGGAACAGTTCGGGCAGCCCGAACACGAACCGGTCGAGCAGCTCGGGGGCGGTGTGCTCCCGGCCGTACCAGAGGGGGTAGAGGGAGGGGTCGTTCAATCGGAAGTCGGCCCCGAGGTCGAGGAGATGGGTGGCGTCCAGCTTGGGAACGATCGCCTGCGAGGCCCCGTGGGGGAGGGCAATGAAGACGATGTCGAGGCCGCCCGGGAGCGCCTCCCACGGCTCGAGGACGGCGTCCGGATAGGCGGCGGCCAGGCTGGGGTAGAGTTCTCCGACCATCGTCCCGGCTTGGCTGTCACCCGAGGCAAACACAACCTCGAACTCCGGATGGCCGGCACACAGCCGCATGAGCTCCGCTCCGGCAAACCCGGACGCTCCGATGATTCCGACCCGTTTCATGACTGGATGAGTATACATAGTCATGAATGATTATGCAAACCGTTCTCTCTTCACTCTCCTCCCCCGGAGGGGGCGGTGGCCCGCAGGGCCGGAGGGGGCGCCCGCCAGCACCGGCATGCCTGCAGCTGGGTCGGACTGTCACGCTCCCCGCCCGGGGGCTGCCCCCCTCCCGGCTGCGCCGGACTCCCCCCTACGGGGGGAGAGAACCACCATTCTCCTCCCCGGAGGGGGCGGTGGCCCGCAGGGCCGGAGGGGGCGCCCCCCACCCGGAGTCAGGGCTTGCGGGCGAGCACCTCGCAGGCTGCCCCCCCTCCCGGCTGCGCCGGACTCCCCCCTACGGGGGGAGAGAACCACCACTCCCCTCCCCCGGAGGGGGCGGTGGCCCGCAGGGCCGGAGGGGGCGCCCGCCAGCACCGGCACACCGGACTGCCACGTCCGGGGGAGAGACGGGTTCCATTCACCCGCGGGCTATGGCACCCTCGACTCGATGCCTAGGCCCCGGCATTCGAAGCTTGCCGCCGAGCGCGCTCGCAAGTTGAGGCAACACTTGACTCCATCTGAGGCGCGCCTGTGGATGGGACTCCGTCGTGGGGCAACCGGGGCGCGGTTCCGCCGGCAAGTCCCGATCGGTCATTGGATCGTGGACTTTGCGAGCTTGGATCCCAAGATCGCCATCGAAGTCGACGACGAGTCACACGACTTCCGGAACGAGTCCAAGCGTTCCTCCGACATCCAGGCCCAGGGATTCCTGCTGCTTCGCTTCAACAACGAGGAAGTGGCCGAGCAGGTCGAC
>JBFKDW010000077.1:0-13903 GCA_041619515.1 Acidimicrobiia bacterium | reverse complement strand
GGGTACTCCGACGAGCACATCGGCCGCATCCATGGCCCGGTCGGTCTCGACATCGGCGCCGAACAGCCCGGTGAAACGGCGATCTCGATCCTGGCCGAGATGATCCAGGTTCGCTACGGGGCGGGAACCGGTGAGTCGCTGGTGGGTACCACGACCCGCATCCATCCCCAGCGGACCGAAGACGCCGGAGACGGCTGACCACATCGATTGAAGGCGGCCTCTCTCCTCCCTGGAGGGGGAGTGGCCGTCGCCGGGCAGAGCAGGCCGGGCTTGCCACCCTGTCCGGGAACGGCTGTTGGGTGGGTGCTCCTATCCTCCTGCTCATGTCCCTGATCACAGACCTGTCTGGGCGGTTTAGCGCCGCCTTCGAGTCGCTGGGGCTTGATCCGCTGCTCGGGGTCGTCACCGTCTCCGACCGGCCCGACCTCGCCCAGTTCCAGTGCAACGGAGCCCTGGCCGCAGCCAAGGCGGCGGGCCGGGCTCCCCGGGATATCGCGGCGGACGTGATCGAAGCGGTAGCGGATCCGGATGTCTTCGAGGGTCTGGGGATTGCCGGGCCGGGGTTCATCAACATCGATCTCACGGACGCGTACATCGCAGCCAGGTTGGCGGGGCTGGCCGGCGACCCCCGTTTCGGCCACGCTCCTCGCTCCCTGGATGGAAAGGTGCTCATCGACTTCGGGGGCCCCAACGTCGCCAAGGCGATGCACGTCGGCCACCTCCGATCCTCACTGATCGGGGACGCGCTGCAGCGAGTGTTCCGATTTGCCGGATACGACGTCGTCTCCGATATCCATTTCGGCGACTGGGGCACGCAAATGGGTCAGCTGATCATCGAGGCTCAGCTCCGCAAGCCCGACCTTCCCTATTTCGATCCCGGTTTCGAGGGGCCGTACCCGGCGGAGCCGCCGTTTACCCTCAACGACCTGCAGGAGATGTATCCGGCGGTGGCGGCCCGGACGAAGGCAGATCCGGCCGAGGCCGAGCGCGCCCGCCAGGCCACCCTGGAACTGCAGCAGGGCCGCCCCGGCTACCGGGCGCTGTGGCAGCACTTTTGGGACGTCTCCCATGACGCCCAGAAGCGCGATTTCGATCAGCTCGGCATAGCGTTCGACCTGTGGCATGGCGAGAGCACGGTTCATGACCTGGTGGCGCCCATGCTCGAGCGGATCACTCGCGGCGGTGCCGCTCTCGAGGATGCCGGGGCTCTCATCATCGACGTTGGCGAACCGGACGACACCAAGGAGGTTCCGCCGTTACTCTTGACGAAGTCCGACGGCGGGTACCTGTACGGGACCACGGACCTCGCCACCATCGACAACCGGGTTGCGATGGGCGTGGGGGAAGCCCTCTACGTGGTCGATGCCCGCCAGTCGCTCCACTTCGAGCAGGTGTTCCGGGCCGCGTACAAGACCGGCGTGGCGCCCAGGTCGATGGTCCTCGAGCACATTCCGTTCGGCACGATGAATGGGCCCGATGGGAAGCCGTTCAAGACGCGCGCCGGCGGTGTGCTGCGGCTCGACGACCTGATTGCGCTGGTGCGGGAGGCGGCAATGAAGCGGCTCGACGAAGCCGAGCTCGCCATCGAATACCCGGAGCCGGAGCGGCGAGACATCGCAGGAACGGTGGGGCTGGCCGCCCTCAAGTATGGGGACCTGCAGAACAACCGGACATCCAACTACACCTTCGACCTCGACCGGTTCACCTCGTTCGAGGGAAAGACCGGGCCCTACCTGCTGTACGGGGCGGTGCGGATCAAGTCGATTCTCCGCAAGGCGGCGGAAGACGACCTGGTCCCCGGCCCGATCCTTGCCCCGAGCGAACCTGCCGAGCGATCGCTGATGCTGGAACTGACCCGATTCCCGGAGGTCCTCGATCGGACCGTCGACTTTCGGGCCCCCAACCACGTGGCCGAATATGCCTATGACGTGGTCACCGCCTTCAACCGGTTCTATGAGGCGTGCCACATTCTCCGAGAAGAGGACCCGGCGCGGCAGGCTTCATGGCTGGGATTGGTGGACCTCGCCCTGTCGCTGCTCGTATTGTTGCTCGACCTTCTCGGCATCGAAGTGCCGGAGCGCATGTGAGATGCCCGAGCCTCGCATCGAGCCTCTGACCGAAGACCACCGGAAGGCCTTCGAAGCCCACTTCGCCCGCCATCGAGCAGAATCTGGTGCGGCCGACGGCCCCTTCATGCCGTTCGAGCCTGATGATCCCGACGGCCCCACCGGATGGGGCGACGCCCGATTGGATGGCCCGCTCGACGAACCCGGCTGGCACCGCTGGTGGGGCGCCTTCGTCGAGCCGGGTGAGATCGTCGGCCACGTCGACTTGCGAGGCTCCAAGCTGAGGGCCGGCCGGCATCGCTGCGTGCTGGGGATTGGGATCGAGCGGGCCTATCGGGGCGCCGGGCTGGGCACGAGGCTCACGCAGGTGGCGATCGATTTCTGTCGGCAGGCCCCCTCCATCGAATGGCTGGACCTATACGTGTTCGCCCACAACGCGCCGGCTCGGCGGCTGTACGAGCGGCTGGGGTTTCGCGAGATCGGCACGTTCGTGGATCAGTTTCGGATCGGTGGCGTGTCGATCGATGATGTGGCGATGACGCTGCCGGTGGGCGACGGACCTGCGGGTCGTGTCACAGGCGGGTGATACGTTGCAGGCATGGCGAATCGGGTAGCAGAAGCAACAGTCGGCAGGTGGGACGGACTGCGCCTCGCCAGGTCGCATGCCACCATCAATCGGGCCATTTGCGGCCTGTTGGATCTCATCGTCGAGCTGGACACCGACGAGATTCGCTTCGCCAACTCGGTCACCGACATGGCCGCTTGGGTGCAGTTCGACCTCGGCTTGGAAGCGAAGACGGCCCGGAGTTGGGTGCGGGTGGCGCGGGCCCTGGTCGACTTGCCTCTGACGAGAAGGGCCTTTCGTGCCGGCGAAGTGTCCTTCGACGAGGTGCGAATCCTGTGCCGGCACGCCACCCCGGCCAATGAGGCCGCGTTGCTGGCGATCACCAGCGAGACGCAGGCGGACGACCTGGCGGCGGCGATCCGCAGCGAGCTGGACCTCGAGTCACGGCGGCGTGCCAGGCCCGAGTCTGATCCGTGGCTGCAGATGTGGTGGAGCGAGGACGAGTCGCACCTGAAACTGCGCGGTGAGATCCCCGGCGTGGACGGGCTGCTCGTGGAAACCGCCCTCCGTCGACTGGCGTCCAAGGCTCCCCGCGACCCGGCCACCGGCCTGTTCACAGACCCCGACCTGCGCAATGCCGAAGCACTCGTGCAAATCGCCTCCGAGAGCACGGCGGAGGACCGCGATCACGACAGGGCAACATTGGTCGTTCACCTTGACGCCGCCGAGGTCGCCTCCGGCATCACCTCTGGAACGGTCGGCAAACACCTCATCGACCGTGATGAGCTGCTGCGGCTGGCATGCGATCCCCGCCTGCAACCGGCGATCGATGACCCGACGGGCGCCACCGTTGGGATCGGACGGACCAGCCGCAAGATCCCGCCCTGGCTGCGACGGCTGGTGGAGAACCGTGATAAGGGCTGCCGGTTCCCGGGATGCGGGCGCACCCGCTGGACGCAGATTCATCATGTCATTCACTGAGCCAACCGCGGGCCGACCAACCTCGACAATCTCGTCCAGTTGTGCGGTTTCCATCACCGCATGATCCACCGCAAAGGCTGGAAACTCGCCGGGAATCCGAATGCCGATCTGGTCTTTCTCGATCAGTGGGGCTCCCGGTACCGGCCGGCCCGGTCGCCGATCGGGCCGGATCACGCCGGGTGGCTACTCGAGCACCTCGGCCACTATCACGACTACCGGCTCGGAAGGCTGGCTGCGGCCAATAGTCCGCCGTAGCAACTCGACTCCCCGCCCTGATCAGCCCTCACCCCGCTTCGTCTTTGAAGATGACGGCGATTGCGTCGTCGACGAGACCTTGCCCGGCTTCCTCGAAGAGATTGCGGGCGACGTCCACTCCTGCCTCTCTGAGCTGGGCCACCTGATCAGGAAACCCGGCGATGGCTGCGGTCCGGGCCGACGGCAGGAACTCGGCCACCCGGGCCGTGACGGCCAGGTTGGCGACGTGGCTGTCGGTCGACGCGACGACCAGGTCGACATCGGGGCTGAAGCGCACCCGGTCCCAGAAATCCCGGTCCAGCGGGTCACCGTGGATGACCGCTCGCCCGGCCTGCCGATGGCGCGCTACGACCTCGGCGTCCCGGTCGACACCGATCGCTACCGGCCCCAGCCGGTTCAGCACCTCGTCGTAGGCGCCGGTGCCCACCCGCCCCATCCCGAATATGAGCATGCGGGCGCTGCTGCAGTCGACGATGGCGTCCTCTTCGATCGTGGGCTCGCGCTGGAACCGGATGATATGACGGGACCAGCGGTCGTAGAGCTGATATCTGAACGAGCCGGCGGCGGACGCGACGACGAATGATCCTGCCACCGCTACCGCGACGGTGGAGACCCAGGCCTGTTCGAGAATGTCGGCCGATAGTGCCGCGGTTGCCACGATGAGGCCGAACTCGCTGTAGGTCGACAAGTTGAGGGATGCGTGCACCGAGGTTCGGACGCGGAGCCGGAAGCGGGTGAAGAGCCAGAAATGGCCGAGGCTGCGCAACGGCAGCAGCGAGAGCGCCAGGAGTCCGATGACCCACGCCGCCGCCGGTGGGGTTCCCTGCAGGCCGATCGACAAGAAGAACGCCACCAGCAGTATGTCCTTGAAGGCCAGGAGCCGGTCGGCCATCTCGCCCGCCCGCGGGTGGCGCGAAAGCAAGAACCCCGCCGCGAGGGCACCCAGGTCGGGCTTGAGGCCGACCGCATCGAACGCACCGGCGCCGACGCCCAGTGACAGCGTGAAACCGAGCAGTAGGAGGATTTCTCCGTGTCCGCTGCGGTCGAGGAGCCATCCGGCCACCGGCCGCAGCAGGAGGAACCCGGGGACGACTGCGAGCGCCCACAGCGAAGGCAGCTCCCCATCCACCGCCACGAGAAAACCGACGGCGAAGATGTCCTGGATGATGAGTACTCCGACCGCCACCCGTCCCGATAGCGAAGCCGTTTCGTTGGCGGCCTCGAGAGCCTTCACCGCAAACACGGTGCTCGAGAACGACAAGGCAAACCCGACGATGAGCGCGGAACGCACCCCGAGCTCGCTGGCCAGCGGGAGGCCCAATGCGCCCAGCCCGAGCAGAAGCCCGCCGGTCGCCAGTGTGGCAGTGACGGCGAAAGCGCTTGCCGGTCCCCACACCTCCGGACCGGCCAGAAAGCTCGGGCGGAGCTTCAAACCTATCCCGAACAGCAACAGCAGCACTCCGCCCTCGGAGATCAGCTCGATGGTCTCGGTGGTCTCGAAGCCCACAGCGTGGAGGACGAAGCCGGCCACCAGATATCCGACCAGCGGGGGCAGGCCGACCGCACTCGCCCCGAACCCGACGAGGAAGGCAGCGATCAGGAGTCCGATTTCCATTGGCAGATTATTGCCCGTGCGAAGTCCGAATCGGCTTCTCATCCCCATTTGCACCGGGTGGCCCCGACGTGTCCGCGACGTGTCCGATTCCACAGCCACGCCCCGAGCCGCTTCAATAGCCACTCCATGAGCGCACTTCCGATTTCACTTCTGTCCGACAATGCCGCGATCGCGACCGACGGCCGCCTGTCCGTGGCCGGATGTGACGTGCTCGACCTGGCCGACGAGTTCGGCACTCCGCTGTTCGTCTACGACGATGACCATATGCGGGCCCGCTGTCGCGAGGCAGTGACCGCCTTCGGCGACGGCGTGGCCTATGCCACCAAAGCGTTTCTCTGCACCGCCATGGCGCAACTGGCCCATGAAGAGGGGATGCATCTGGACGTCGCCACGGGCGGAGAGCTTCACGTCGCCCTTCACGCCGGTGTTCCCGCCGACCGCCTCGTCATGCACGGCAACAACAAGTCGGAGCTGGAACTGCAAACGGCCCTGGAAGCCGGTGTTGGGCGCATTGTCGTGGACTCCTTCGAAGAGATGCACCGCATCGAGGCAATCGTCGCCGACGGTGTTCCCGCCCCGCGGGTCCTGATCCGGGTGAACCCCGGCGTGGATGCCCATACCCACGAGTATCTGCAGACCGGCGCCGCCGACTCCAAATTCGGCTTCGGACTGGCGGGAGGGGCGGCAGAGGCAGCTATTGATCGGGCCGCCGGCTCGCCCGCCATGCACCTGGCGGGCATCCACGCCCACATCGGAAGCCAGGTGTTTGTCGTCGATTCGTTCGTCAAGGCCGTGGGAACACTGGCCCCGCTGGTTCGGCGGGCGAGCGCAGCCGAGTTCTCCATCGGTGGGGGCTTGGGGGTGGCCTATGTCGAGGGCGAGTCCGCTCCCTCGATCACCGAGTGGGCGGGGGCGGTGAGGATGGCCTGCGCCGAGGCGGGGATCGAGTCACGCATTCTGGCCGAGCCGGGGCGCTCCATCGTCGCACAAGCCGCCATCACCCTGTACCGGGTGGGCACCATCAAGTCGATTGACGGGGTGCGCACGTTCGTGTCGGTCGACGGTGGGATGAGCGACAACCCTCGGCCGGTGCTGTACGGCAGCGGTTACGAAGCCTTCCTCCCACGGTCGACGACCGCCGAACGGGACCGCCGGGTCCGGGTCGTCGGCAAGCACTGCGAATCCGGCGATGTGATCGTTCACGACGCCGCGGTGCCCGACGACCTGGCCGTCGGCGACGTGCTGGCGACACCGGTCACGGGTGCCTACGGGCACAGCATGGGCTCCAACTACAACATGGTCCTGCGTCCGCCGGTGGTGTTCGTTCGAGACGGAGCGGCTCGCCTGGTGGTGCGGCGGGAGACCTTTGCCGACCTCGTGGAGCGCGACGTTCGGTAGCGGTCGATTGCCCGAGCGGCACCGGGCAGCGCCTCGCCCGCCTGCCGCTGTGCTCCCGGCCTCGCCACCATCGCGATGCGCCCCGTAACGTGAGGCCGATGGATCGACACCTTGGGCCTACCTCTCTCGTGTTGGCTGCGCTCGTTGCGCTGATCGTCGGGTCGCTGCTACTGGGCAGCGGGTGGCGCTGGGCCCCAATCGGGATCCTGGCCGCCATCCTCGTCGACGCACGGCGTCGCCGCCACGAGGACGCAACCTGGCTGGCAGCCGTCGGGCTCGTCATCGTGGGCACGGCGGGCCTCCCCGTGTCAACGGTGTGGGTGGCAGCAGCCGCCGCCGGATCGGTGCTGTTGGCCCGGCCGTCCCTCCGATCCCGCCAGGGTTGGCTACGGCGCGGAACCCTCAGCCCGGCGGTGATTGCGGTGATGGTGGGCACGGTGATCGTGGCCGGGACCTCACTGGCGGTGTGGGCTGGTTCCCAACCGCGCCTCGGACATGCTGCGGGCGAGCTCTCGACCCTCGACCAGGTGATCGACCAGGCACAGCGGATTCCCTGGTGGCTGTTCCCGATTGCCGCATTGGTCTTCGCCATCCTGAACTCAGCCGCCGAGGAGCTCATCTACCGGGGAATCGTCCTCCAAGCACTGTTGCCGCTCGGGACGGTCACCGCGGTCGTTCTCGGTTCGCTCGCCTTTGGAGCCATCCACCTCAACGGCATCCCGAGCGGCTGGTGGGGGGTAGCGATGGCGTCGGTGTACGGGGGCGCCCTCGGCTGGCTCAGGATCCGCTCGGACGGTCTGGCCGCTCCCGTGTTGGTTCACCTCGCCGCCGACGTGGTGATCGCCTACATCGTCCGCTACGGCTGGGGCTGAGCCGCCACGGTACGGAGCAGCAAGTCGGACCCGGGGCACGCGGACTAGTCCGTTCGGCACCCGGTTGGTTGTGTCTCGGGGGATTCGATGTCCCGACGATGTATCCGGCATGACCATCGCAATCCGACAGGCACTCGCTTCAGCCGCAGCCTTCATTGCCGCAGCTGCCGCCGCCGGAATCATCATCTCGTAGGCAAACAAGGGGCCTCGCCACAGCAGAGGAGCGTCCGGGAGAACGGGCGCTCCTCTGGCGCGTCTTCTGCCCGCTCCAGGTTGGCATGCGCGGGCAGGCTGCGAAAACGCTCCGCCGCCGTCGCAAGCCCCTACCATCGCGTCCTATGCGAGTCGGCATCGGGATCCTCGGGTTCGGCACGGTTGGTGGAGCGCTCCTCCACAAGCTGATCGACGAGAACGCGTCCATATCCACCAAGACCGGCCTCGAGATCGAGGTGGTGAAGGTGGCGGTGCGTGATAAAGCCAGGGCGCGATCGGTCGCGCTCCCCGCCGGGGTGCTGACCGACGATCCCACCGAGGTGGTCGACAATCCGGAGGTCCAGCTCGTAGTCGAGATCATGGGCGGTGAAGATCCGGCCGGAGACCTGGTGGCGGCCGCCCTTCGGGCCGGCAAGCCGGTCGTCACCGCCAACAAGGCGCTCATCGCCGCCCGGGGCAAGGAGCTCATCGGTATCGCCGAGCAAGCCGGCGTTCCACTGCTGTTCGAGGCGGCTGTGGCAGGCGGCATCCCCATCATCCGGCCGCTCTCGGAGACTCTGGCCGGCGAGCAAATCAACCGGGTGCTCGGGATCGTGAACGGGACGACCAATTACATCCTCACGAAGATGAGCGAGGAAGGAGCCGAATTCAAGGAGGCGCTGGCCGAGGCTCAGGAGCTCGGCTATGCCGAGGCCGATCCGGCGGCGGATGTCTCGGGGGCCGACGCCGCCGCCAAGGCCGCCATTCTCGCCAGCCTCGCGTTTGGGACCTGGGTGGCGCTCGATCGGGTGTACACCGAGGGCATCGACGCGGTCGACGCCACCGATGTCCGCATCGCCGGGGAGCTCGGCTACGTCATCAAGCTGCTTGCCGTCGCCGAGAACCTGCCCGGCGGCATCAGCGTGCGCGTCCACCCCACCTTCGTGCCGGCCGCCCACCCGCTGGCGGTCATTCGCGGCTCCACCAATGCGGTGTACGTCGAGGGCCCCAGCTTTGGCGAGCTGCTCTTTGCGGGTCCCGGGGCCGGTGGAGCACCCACCGCCACCGCCGTCCTGGGTGACGTCGTCGACGCCGCCCGGGAGCTGCTGGCCGGGGCGGAAGTGGCGCCCCCCATCAGGTTCCAACCGGGCCGCGTGCTCGACTTCGAGTCGATTTCGACCACCTGGTATCTCAGGCTCGAGGTGGTCGATCGGCCCGGCGTGCTCGCCCAGGTGGCCGGGGTGTTTGGCGACAACGATGTGAGCATCAAGTCGGTGTGGCAGGAGGGAGAGGATGACGGAGCCACGCTCCTGCTGGTGACGCATTCCCACGAGGAGGGGCGCCAGCGGGCCAGCGTGGCGGCGCTGCGGTCCCTGGAAGTCGTGCGCAACGTCGCTGCCGTCATCCGTGTCGAAGGCACCGGGCCGACACCCAACCTGTGAGATACCGGAGCACACGGGGCGGTGTGGAGGGGCGGGGCTTCGCCGACGTGTTGCTCGAGGGCCTCGCCCCGGACGGTGGCCTGTATGTGCCCGAAGTGGTTCCCACCCTCAGCGAGGAAGAGCTGCGCACATACGCCGACCAACGCTTCGCCGACGTGGCGGCACAGGTGATGCTTCCCTTCGTCGTTCCCGACTACGAGCCGGACGAGTTCGCCGAACTGGTCACCCGCACCTACCGGCGATTCGACCATCCCGATGTTGCCCCCCTGAGGGTGCTCGACCAGACGAAGGGAGAGTGGCTGCTGGAGCTGTTTTGGGGCCCTACGTTGGCCTTCAAGGACGTGGCGCTGCAATTGCTGGGGAACCTGTTCGAGCGGGAGCTGGCCACGCGCTCAACTGCGGTCACCATCATCGGCGCCACCAGCGGCGACACCGGTTCCGCCGCCATCGAGGCAGTCCGTGATCGGGACGGGATCGAGCTGTTCATGCTGCATCCGCATGGCCGGGTGTCGCATGTTCAACGCCTGCAAATGACAACGGTCGACGCACCCAACATCCACAACCTGGCGATCGAGGGGACCTTCGATGACTGTCAGGACCTGGTGAAGGCGATGTTCGCCGATGTGGATTTCCGGAAGCGAAAGGCGCTGTCGGCGGTCAACTCCATCAACTGGGCGAGGGTCATGGCGCAGACCGTCTACTACGTCACGGCCGCCGCTGCGTTGGGTGCTCCCGCTACCCCGGTCTCCTTCTCTGTGCCGACCGGCAACTTCGGGAACATCTATGCCGGTCACGTTGCCCGCCAAATGGGAGTCCCGATCGGCCAACTGATACTCGCCACCAACGTCAACGACATTCTCAGCCGGGCGTTCGAAACCGGCCTCCTGCAGATCCACGAGGTCATACCGTCGAGCAGCCCGGCGATGGATATTCAGATCAGCTCGAATTTCGAGCGCCTGCTCTTCGAGCTCTCTGGTCGCAATGGGGCCGCCATCGTTTCCCTCATCGATGAATTCCGCCGGGTGGGTCATGTCGAGCTGGCCGGGGACGTGCTCGAGGCCTACCAGGAGCTGTTCGACGCCGACCGACTGGATGACGCAGGGACGCGGGCGGTCATCCGGCAGGTGTACGAACAGGCCGGGCTGGTCGTAGACCCGCACACGGCAGTCGGCATCGGGATCGGACGGAAGCTGCGCGACGACCCCAGGGTCCCGCTGGTCATGCTCGCCTGCGCCCACCCGGCCAAGTTTCCCGAGACGGTCGAGGCGGCGCTCGGCGAGCGGCCCATTGCCCCTACCCGGATCACCGCACTCAACGGTCTGGCCGAGAAATACGACGTTCTCCCGAATGATCTCGATGCGGTGAAAGCCTTCATCGACGAAGCCGCATCGGGAGCCGGCTAGCGCGGACGGCTCAATCAGCCGGGCTCGGCGGCCGATGGAATAGGGGACCGGCCTGTGTGGTTGGCTCAAATGCGTCGAGCATCTATGATAGAAACCGGACCTTCCGTCCACAGCTCGACCCCAGCGCTCCGGCCGTTGAGCACTCACGTGCACTCACGCTTGGCGCATGCCCGAATTCTCTCGGCAGCAGCAAAGGAAACCAATGACGACACGAGCCGAACTCCAGGGCAAGTCCCTCGAAGACCTCCGCACCATCGCTTCATCGGTCGGCGTCGAACCCGACGGCCTCCAGAAGTCGAAGCTCATCGCCGCCATCCTCGGCTCGGATGGTTTCGAGTTGAGCGAAGAGCCGGAGCCGGTAGAGCTCCCCACCGCGGAAAAGAAGACCGATAGCAACGGCGGGCGGGGATCAGACAAATCCCGTTCCGGTGGCGGCTCCGGTCGCGACGGTGGTTCGAATCGTGACGGGACTCCCCGCAAGCGCAATCGCAAGCGCGGCGGGCGCGAACGTGAGGAGCCGATCGACGAGAGCGAGCTCGAAGTCAGGGAGGGGCTGCTTGACATCCTTCCCGAGGGCTACGGGTTCCTGCGCGTCGGCGGCTACCTCCCGGGGGAGCAGGACGTGTATGTTCCCGCCAACCAGGTCCGCAAGTTCGGGCTTCGCAAGGGGGACCTCATCGAGGGGCCGGTGCGGCCACCGCGTTCGCAGGAGAAGTTTGCCGCCCTCGTGCGGGTGGTCAAGACCAACGGCATGGATCCGGATGAGGCACGGTCTCGACCCAAATTCGGGAACCTGACGCCGCTGTTTCCCGACATCCGGCTCCGGCTGGAACGCGACGACGACAGCAACGACTCGCTGGCTCGCATCATGGACCTGATCTCCCCGATTGGAAAGGGACAGCGTGGCCTGATCGTCTCGCCTCCCAAGGCCGGCAAGACCACTGTGCTCAAGGAGATTGCCCACTCGCTGGCGGTCAACAACCCCGAGTGCCACCTCATGGTGGTTCTGGTGGACGAGCGGCCCGAAGAGGTCACAGACATGCAGCGGTCCACCAAGGGTGAGGTTGTGTACTCAACCTTCGACCGTCCCGCCGAGGAACACACGCAGGTGTCCGAGCTGGCCCTGGAACGGGCCAAGCGACTCGTGGAAATGGGAGGTGACGTCGTGATCCTCCTCGACTCCATTACCCGCCTGGCTCGGGCGCACAACCTGGCTACACCCGCCTCGGGTCGGATCCTCTCCGGTGGCGTCGATTCGCAGGCGTTGTACCCACCGAAGCGGTTCTTCGGGGCGGCGCGGAATATCGAAGAGGGTGGAAGCCTTACGATCATGGGAACGGCTCTCGTTGAGACCGGGTCCCGCATGGACGAGGTCATTTTCGAGGAGTTCAAGGGCACCGGCAATATGGAAGTACGGCTCGATCGCAGCCTGGCCGACAAGCGGATTTATCCGGCCATCGACATCCAGGCCTCCGGCACGCGCAAGGAAGAGCTGTTGTTCGATCCCGACGAGCTGAAGCAGGTCTGGAAGCTGCGAAGGGTTCTGCTGGCGCTCGAATCGGCGCCCGCCCTCGAATTGCTCATCAACAAGCTGAAAGATTCCAAATCCAATGCCGAGTTCCTCGCCGAAGTGGCGAAGAGCGGCAACTGACGAAGGGCGAAGCTCGTGAAGACAGATATCCACCCCGAATACGTCGAGACAACCGTCCATTGCTCGTGCGGAAACGAGTTCGTCACCCGTTCAACGCGGGAGACACTCACCGCCGAGCTGTGCAACGAGTGCCATCCGTTCTATACGGGTCGTCAGAAGCTGGTCGATTCGGGTGGCCGGGTGGAACGCTTTCGCAAGCGCACTGAGAAGACCGACACCTCGGCAGTAGAAGCCAAGCGAGCCAAGCGGGCTGCCTCCGCCAAGATCAAGGAAGCAGTCAGCAAGCCGACCTCTGCCGCCAAGGCGGGCGCCGCCAAGCCCATCCGCACCCGTCGCACCCCCAAGGAGAAGGCGGCCGAGGCGGCCAAGGTCGAGCGCACCTCCAAGGCACAGGCCGAGGCACCCGCCGACGCACCACCCGCCGAAGCCGACGCGTCGGCCCCTGCCACGGAGTAACCGCATGAGCCAGCCGCCTGGCTCGACCGTCGGCGGTCAGGCCGTCATCGAAGGGGTGATGATCCGCAGCCCCCAGGCGTGGTCGGTGGCGGTACGCCGACCCGACGGCGAAATCGAGACCCGGCAGGATCCGCTGCCGCGGCTGTCGTCGCGTTCGCGACTGGCGCGCATTCCCTTCGTGCGGGGGGTGATGGTCCTCGGTGAATCACTCAATCTCGGATTCCGGGCGCTCACCTGGTCGGCGCAGATCGCGTCGACCGAGGAGGATGCCAGGGAAACCGCCAGGCTGATTGGGATCGCCGAGAATGCCGGCGGCCCGCTGGGAGGCTGGCGCCGGCGGCGCGCCACGCGACGTTTGGAGAAGGGATCCGAGCTGAGCCGCGCCGATCTGGCCATCGCGATGTCGCTGGCGATCGTGTTCTTCATCGGCGTGTTCATGCTCCTTCCTCTCGGCGGAGCCCGGCTGGTCGAGAACCTCTCGGGCGGGCCGAACGCAGTCGTGTTCAACGTGGCGGAGGGTGTCATCCGTGTTGCCATCCTGGTCGGCTACATCTGGCTCATCGGCCTATCCGGCGAGATACGGCGGGTGTTCCAGTATCACGGCGCCGAGCACAAGTCGATCTACGCGTATGAGGCCGGCGACCCGATGACGGTGGAGAACGTCCAGAAGTATCAGACGATGCATCCCCGCTGCGGAACCAGTTTTCTCCTCCTGGTGGTCCTCCTCTCCGTCCTCGTGTTCACCCTGGTGGGAGTCTTCGAGCCCAATGTCTTCTGGCTGATCATGAGCCGGATCGTCCTGATTCCCGTCATCGCCGGGATTTCCTACGAGGTTCTCAAACTCTCCGACGCCAAGCCCTGGCTGCATTTCATGTCTCGTCCGGGCATCGAGCTGCAGCGGCTGACGACCCGCGAGCCAGACGACGGACAGGTCGAGGTCGCCATCGCCAGCCTGCTGGCCGCCATCACCGGAGAGGCACGCGAGGAGGTGTTCGACCGCGGGCCGG
>JBFKDW010000076.1:0-14109 GCA_041619515.1 Acidimicrobiia bacterium | reverse complement strand
GCTACGGCCATGACCGAGGGGCGAGATCGCAATGAGCTTGGGACGAGTGGGAGGCACATGAGGAGCGAAGCCACGTCAAGCAACCCCCCTGCCTTCGAGGTGGTTCAGCTTTTTCGTGGCGCTCATGTTTCGGGGCGCGGTCAGTGAGGGTCGCAAAGCCTGGAAGGAGAAAAGGGCTCGACGGTCCAAGCCTGAGCCCCGCGAGTATCTCGCGACGCGTTGGCTGACGGTCGCCGGGTCGGGCGGTCGCAAGCGCGCCCGAACATGGTCGACTTTGGATGCGATATCTGTAGGCGGCTCATCTGCTTCCTTTCCAGACAACGGGACGGATAGCGCCGATTTCATGACATGCCGGTCATTGGCTCGACCAGATCCGCCCCGATCACTCATTACGAGCGATATCACCCAAGACCGACAGTGTCCGGGATCGGCACTTCGGCGCTCGGTTTGTGGACTGGGGAAAAGGGTCTTGTCCAGGCAGTCCATAGACGATACGCTATTGACATGAGTCGTATGGAAGAACGCGTTGCGGGGTCCCTGCTTCAGTCGGCACGGTTTCGGCTTGGACTGTCACAAACTGCGTTCGCTGATCTGCTCGGGATCGCCCAGCCGACCCTGTCGGCCTATGAGTCCGGTCGTCGCCAACCGACCGTGCCCACTTTGTTGCGAATGTTGGCCAACGCCGGACTCGAGCTGCGGTTCGAGATCGCCGAGCTCGACACCCACGACCGGGTGCTCGCCGAGTGGGAACGGACCCTTGACGAGGCCACCAGGCAGCGGCTGCGTTCGCAGGGCTACCGATTGGCGAATGATGCCGCCTGAGCTCAGAGACGAGCACGTGGCCGCCATCTGCCGGGTCTTGCTCGACCATGGAGTGCAGTTTGTCATCATCGGCGGCGTGGCCGCCCGCCTCCACGACACCGGTCATACCACGATCGATATCGACATATGCCCCTCAGCCGATGCCGCCAACTTGTCCAAGCTTGCCGATGCCTTGCAGGCACTCGGGGCCCGTCTCCGAGTCGAGGGGGATCCCGACGGGGTGCCGTTTGACCCACACCCGGACACGCTGGGGCAGCTGGCGATGATGACGCTTATTACCGAGCACGGGCCGCTCGATCTGTGCTTCACCCCAGCCGGGTTCCCCGAGGGGTATCCCAGCCTCAGCGAACACGCATCCACGATCGTGGTGGGCGCGGTGGATCTGCCGGTGGCGTCGCTCGAGGATGTTGTGGCATCCAAACGTGCCGCCGGACGGCCAAAGGACATCGTGGCACTCCCACCACTCGAGGCCCGCCTCCGACGCGGCTAGTCGGGCAGCCAGGACCCACCGGCTCGTCTACTCGGGCTCGTAGCGGTTGCTAATGAGCCAGTCGAAGATCTCATGACGCAGAAAGGACAGCTTGCGGCCACCGGGGCGGCGGTGGGCTGGGATGATCCCTTCCCGTACCCAGGCCCGGACGATCTGCTCATTGGTACTCAACAACTCCGCCAGCTGCCGGGTGTCCATGACTGCCGGGACCTCCGGGTACCACCGGTCATAGTCAATCTCACCGGTCACGTCTCATCCCCACCCGTCTCCTCCGGTTGCTCCTCGTCTTCGAGGTCGGTGTTGGTGACGGGGGTCATGGTGGCGATCACCTCATCGCGGAAGAACCGGAACTGCTGACCCCACCGCATGGCGCGGAGCTCTTTGCGGTGCACCTTGTCGCGGACGTCTCCGATGGTGCAGTGCATCATGTCGGCGACGTGGGCGGTGGTGAGGATGGGCGGGTAGAGGCGTCTGAGTTCTTCGGTGGGGTCGGTGGTGCTCATTCCACCCGGATAGTACTCAACGTTATGACAGGACGGAACAGTTCACGGGCCGATTGTGCGGTTCCAGTCCGGTTTGTGTCCGTCGGGGAGGGCTGGTCCCGGCTGATCGATCCGGAGTCGTGCGGGCTCTGCTTCGCCGGCGGGGCCGGCCGACGCGAGGCGGTGAACGGGCTTCGACCGAATCAGCATTGCGTCAGCACGAGAACGAGAAACGGCCAGAAACGTTGCGAACCGATGAGTGCCGAAAACCCTTATGGAGATTGACGATTTCGGGGATCGCCAAGCGTGCCGCGACCCCCTGATCATCCCTGATAAGGATGAGGTCCCTGGTTCAAATCCAGGTGGGCCCACGGGAACACCTCCGGCGTTCCTTGGGAGTTTGCTTCGCAAACTCCAGGGCGCGTCCCGAACGATGCTTCACCTTGTGTACCCAACCCATCGGTCTCGAACCACGGCCGATGGAAGACGAGTTCGGGGTGGCGGTGCTGACGCCGGAGAGCTTCGTGGGCGTGATCTACGAGGCGGGCTAGGCGTAGGCGGCGCAGTACGCCCCGGGAAGGCCCGCCGCCGCTTGCTCCCACGTGGCCCCGTTGTCCGCCGACAGGTACACCGAGCCGTCCGGCGCCGCGATCACTGCTTCCTTCCCAGACGCCGCCAAGCAGAACGTGTTCACGTTGTCCGAGAACGCCTCCGGCAAGCCGTCGCCACAGCGGCGCAACGGCATCGATCCGTCCACAGGCCTGCGGTAAGCATCATCTTTCCCAAACGGCGCTACACCCCGCTCGAGGATAAGGACATCAGTGCCGCCTACGTGACGGACGAGTCGGTAGTTGTCGCCGCGCTGCCCGACGATGGTCAATCACCGGCATCCATCTGGGTAGGCGTGCCGGTGGCGTGATGGTTGTCGACGCCGCCAGCCACGGTCGAGTCGGGCACGGTCACGTACCGGCCGAAGGAATGGCCCGACTGCTGGGCAGCCGGGCCATTCCCTATCGGGTCCGACGGGCAGACAGCCCCGACGACCGGCGTCAGCAGACCTGTCCCGCACAGTCGTTGGGTGTGTTCCCCGTGACGGTCGACGACGGGTCCACGGTGACTGGTAACGCATCTATCCACTTGTAGATGCCGCCACCAGTGGTGCCCGCTGAGTTTCCGGTAATGGTGGAATTGGTGAGGGTAGGTGAGAATGCGTACCGGGTGCTGATCCCACCCCCGAACTCACCCGCCTGGTTGTCGGTCATCGTGACATTGTCGAGTACCGCCCCGGTATCTTCGAGCGTGTGCAGTGCGGCGCCGTGCCGGGCGGAGTTCCCACTGAACGTCGAGTGGGTAATGCTCGACAAGCTCCGCTCGCTGTGGATGGCGCCGCCCCCGCGGAGGTTCGACCCGCTGAAGGTTGAGTGGTTGTCCGTGAACACCGATGTGGTGATCGTGGTGCCTCTGCACTCGTCGAGGGACACCCCTGCGCCCGCCGTCGCGCTGGCGTTTCCGGTGACTGTCATGTTGCTCATCCGCAGCGCATGCTTGAAGCAGTGAATGCCGCCGGCTGCGCCGTTGGTGATCGTCAGGCCATCGAGGTTCGTCCGTGGCGCCCCGGTTGAGTTCGGCGCGAACTCCAAGATTCTGGCGGTCGTCGAACCCGCTCCGTCGAGCGTCGCGGGACCCCATGCGGGGCCGCTGATCCCGTTGATCGTCAGGTTCTTGCTGAGCGTGGTCGTGCCGTAGCACGTGCCCCTGACCTCGAGCGTGTGCCCGCTGAGGGCGGCGGCATCGTGTGCCGACTGAAGGTCGCCGAACACAGCAGCCGTGTCGACGTTGGTCACGGTGCACGTCGTGTCGAGGATCGGAATTACACCGTAGGTAACGCTCGAGCCATCCGGGCACGAAATCGTGACCTCGTCCAGCGTCGCGTTGGTGGACACCGAGCACGATCCGCCGTCAGCACCGTCCGCTCCGGCTGGTCCTTGAGGTCCGTCGGCTCCTGTGGGACCTGCGGGACCTGCGGGACCTGCGGGACCTGCGGGACCTGCGGGACCAGCGGGACCTGCGGGACCTTCGGGACCGGTGGCTCCGTCGGCGCCATCAGCTCCGTCGGCTCCTGCGGGACCTGCGGGACCTTCGGGACCGGCGGGACCTGCGGGACCGGCGGGACCTGCGGGACCGGCGGGACCTTCGGGACCGGCGGCTCCTGTGGGACCGGCGGGACCTTCGGGACCGGCGGGACCTGCGGGACCGGCGGGACCTGCGGGACCTTCGGGACCGGCGGGACCTTCGGGACCGGCGGGACCTGCGGGACCGGCGGGACCTGTGGCTCCGTCGGCTCCGTCAGCACCGGGCGGTCCGGTTTCGTTCCATGAGATTTGGGTCTCGTTGGGTTCGCATGGGGGTTTGCGGGGGTCGTCGCCGATGGCTACGTCTTTGATCTGTCCACCGTCGGTGAGACAGCCGGTGTAGGTGTCGGGGGTGGTTTGGCCGATGGCGATGCCTGCGAGGAGGCCTCCCATCAGCAGGACTACGGTGATCACTCCCAGTGCGGGGAGTCTTGGGAACCTCGACAACATTGAATACCTCCTTCTCTGACAGTGGGAAGGTGATCGGCCGATGGCTGGTCCACCCGGCCCGGGTTCCTCCCGCAACTATTCCCTATCACCAAAAGCCCGGATTTGGTGGGTCGGGTTGGTCAGCGAGCCTACCAGCCCGTATCTCGGTGATACGGCTCCAGTTGAAGCGATCGCGGGGGACGCTCGGCCGAGGCGCACCAACCCATCCTCCCTGCCGGTTCTTGAGCATGTATCACTGAGACCAAGACCGCTGCGACACGTCGTTATGGGTTGCCAGCCCGCATCCATGGGTAAGGCCCCCCGACGGGTATCCCAGCCTCGGCGAGGACATCGTCCGCTTAGGACCTGACGGCGATGACGTAGTGGGAGGCGAGTTCGACCCGATCGATGTCATGCTCGCGCATGAACTGCTCGCAACCTCCCCGCACCCGCTCGGCCTCATCCGGGTCGAGGGCCATCGCCGTGCGTCGCAGACCCGTGCCCAGCACGATCCGCCACCAGTCGACGGGCTCGACCGGGATGACGTCCACCTCGCTGTGGATCTCGGATGCGGCGATGCCGGCCTCAAGCATGATCGCCTGGAGTGTGCTCGGGTCCTCTGTGCGTCTCCAGGGTTCGATCACATCGAAACCGGGGCGCTGGGCATGGACGGCATCCACGAAGACATCGAGCATCGGCGGGAAGAACCGGTCTCCCAGCACGGTGACCACGAGCCGCCCGCCGGGACGGAGCAGCTCCCACAGAGACCGCACGAAGCTCGGCATGTCGTCGACGAAGAACAGTCCGAGCACGCACACCACAACGTCGAACGAGCCCGACGGTAGATCCAGGTCGGTCATGTCGCCGGCTCTCAGCTCGACGTTGGTCAGGCCCGCGACCATCACCTTCTCGCGTGCGATCGCCAGCATCTGGTCTGCGTAGTCGATCCCCAATACCTGGCCGTCCGCACCGACCGCTCGGGCGGCCGCGGCAACCGACGGGCCCGTGCCGCAGGCGACATCCAGGACCGACTCGCCCGGCAACGGTGACGCCAGAGCCACGGTCCGCAGCGACAACTGCTGCCAGAAGTCACGCGAGCCCCGCTCGTAGTCGAGCGAGGCCGCGTCATAGGTGCCCCTGGGGTCGAAGCCGCGCAGTGGATCGCTCATGAGAGCGGCTCGGAAACCTCAGTGGCCTTCGTGGACCTCGATGATGTCGTCGGCCACGAGACCGTGCGCTTCCTGATGCACGGCCATTGCCGCTTCGGCGTTGGGGGCCTCCACCAAGCAGTAGACGGCGCCTTCCGCCTCGTTGAACCAGTACTGCTTGTACTCGACGCCGTACTTCTCTTGAGTAGCCAGGTCTGCCTGATGAGCTCCTGCTACCGCCTCTGCGGTGAGGCCCTCTACCTTCCTGTGGGTGTCCATGTAGAGCGGCATTCTTTCTCCTCTTGATCTAGGGGAGAAGAAGATCGACCGGAAGCGCCTTCCGCCGGTCCGAGTGGCTTCTCAATTCCGCCTACCGGCGAGGTACTCGAGGTATCGCAAGCAGTTTGCAGTTCGGACCTTACCAGCCGGAACGCCTTGTCACGGCGGGTGGCGCCGTACGGGTGCAGGACCGCTTCGGGACGGGTCACGCCAACGCTCGAACCCCCGCATAGGTGTTCGCCACCGTCATCTGCGACCTCGTCACCCGCTCGAGCCAGCGGGCCTGGCCAACGGTGAGCCGCTGGCACAGCCAATCCCAGTGGAGGGCAACCGCATCCCCCGGCACGATGCCGGAAGCCAGGGTGCCGTCCCCGGTCCCACAGGTGACCGTCTCGGCCCGGGGGTTCCCCAGCCCGAGGGCGTTGTCGACCCACGTCAACGGCCTGCTCACCACCGTCGCCTGCGTCCCATCCAGGCGAGAAACGGTTCCGAGGCGGATGCGGCACTGGTCCATGATCCGCAGCGGCTCGGTGCCGGCCCGACCTTCGCGCAGCAGGCCGATCCAGGGATAGACGCAGAAGACGTGATAGGCGTGATTGGGAACCGCACCGTGCCCAACGCCGCCGGTCACCAGCCCGGTCCGAGCACCGCTGCGGGGTCGGAACCGATCGGTGAGATGGTCTCCCCAGGCGGCGCGGTCGACCGCCGCCAGCAAGTCGTTCCCCAGCCAGTAGGCCTCAACCACCCTACGGCTGAGCGGGTCGTCCTCGGCGGCGGCGCGGTTGAGCAGCTCCAGGTAGGGCCAGGCTCCGTCGAAGGCCCGGGCCAGCTGCTCCAATCCGGGGTCGGGCGCGACGAGGCCGGCCCCGTAGGCGAACACTTCCTCAGGCCGGCCGGGGCCGCAATAGCCCAGCCGGTTGGGTGGAAACGCGAAGCGGGCGAACATCGCCGCCCCCGGAGCGCTCATGAGGGGGCAGGCAGCCGGCGCCCGCCGGCCAGGAGGGCGAAGGTGGCCGACCCTCCCAGGATCAGGATCAGGCCGAGAGCCTGCGGAGCGAGAGCTGCCCCGGCCAGGCCGGCGTTGAGCAAGGCGGTGATGACCGCCCCGGCCACGAGGACCGCCGTCACGTCCAGCGCCGGTGCCATCGAGAGCGCGTAGTGCCAGGTCGCGACGTAGCCGGCGAGTATGGCACCGGTCAGCAGCGCCCATCCGAGCTGCGACGCGCCCAACCCGGCCAGATCATCCAGCCGGCCGCTGATCAGCACCCAGGCGATCAACACCATCGATCCGCCCGCCATGCGAGCGACGCCCACGGTCAGTGGGGTGATTGTGGCCAGCAGTCGCTTGGCGACGACGACCTCGATGGCCCACAGCCAGGTGGCGGCCAGGATCATGAGCTCCCCACTGCCTGCCTCCGGCAACCCGACCCCGCCGCGGGCCGCCGCCTGCCCGAAGATGATCAGGCCGATGGCGCCGAGGTGGACCGCGGTCACACGCTCGCGCAGCACCAGAACGGCTCCGATGGCGACCCACGCCACCAGGGTCTTGTGAATGAACGCGGCGTCGGTGGACGATGCCCGGCTCAGGCCCTCGAAGAACAGGACGAACGGAAGGCTGCCCCCGATCACGGCGACGGCGCCAAGACCCCACCACTGGCGGGGGCCGTCCGGCTGCTTGAGCCCGTGGCCGGACCGGCGCCCGGTTGCCGCCGCCAGCAACCCGATCAGGATCGAGGCGGCCACCAGGTTCTTGGCCGTGGTGTAGGTGGTGGCGTCGGGAAACCGCCGCACGCCGTACCCGTTCACGAAGACGGCGAACCCCGAGATCACCGCAGTCGCAGCGGCAACGGCCACACCGGCGCGGCGGGGGGCGGTGCGCGTGAGCTGGTCGATCATCCGTTCTCCTCCTGTAACAGCGCGCGACGCGCCTGGTCGATGTGGGCGGCCTCTTCGGTGCTCAGCCGTTCGACTGCCATGCCGGTGCTGACCAGAATCCAATCCCCCGCCACCGGCGTGTTGCCCCCCAGGGTGAGAACGGCGAGCGACACCTCCACGGGGCGACCACTGCGGTCGCAGCGGGCGGTGGCGCCGTCGTCGATCACCTCGTCGACCCTCAGCAGCTGGCTCAGACACATAGCGCCCTGACCTCTTGGGCCACCCGGTCGATGAGGCCCGGCAGCGCGGCGGACACCGTGGGCGTGAGGCCCCTTCCCTCGGAGACGTCGGCCGGCTCGATCCCGTAGACAATCAGACGGTCGGGGGCCCGGCCGAGCGCGCAGGCCAGGTGGAAGGCGGCTTCGAGCCCGGCGCCGTGCGTGCTGGTGTAATGGCCTCCATCGGGGAAACCATCGACGCCGGCCTCGATTCGATGGACGGTGCCCGGGTCGCTTCCCGCCCTGATGGCGTCGATCACTACCGTCACCGAACGCCCCTCCCAGGCATCGATGAGACGGGTGGGCTCGCCCGTCTCCAGCAGCACGTCGGCGTCGAGCCGGACTGGTTCGAGGAACTCCGCCGCCACCAGCCCGACGCCGTCGTCATGGCGGAACAGGTTGCCGATGCCGATGACCGCCGCTCGCCTCACGATCGCACCACCGTGAGATCGAGGAAGTGGGTGGCACAGCTGATGCACGGGTCGTGGTTGCGAATCACGACTTCGGCACCCCGCCGCAGCACGTCGTCGTCTTCCTCGGCGATGTTCGCTTCGACAAACCGCACGAGGTCGTCCTCGACGGCTGCCTGGTTCTGAGAGGTCGGCGGGGTGATGACCGCATCGGTGATCAGCCCATCCGCATCGAGCTGATAGCGATGGTAGAGGAGGCCGCGAGGCGCCTCGGTGGCGCCGTGACCAACCCCCGCACCCACCTCCGCTTCGACCGACGGGTGGTCCGGCTCGTCGTAGGCGTCGACGATCCCCAGCGCCACCTCGCAGACGTCGAGGGTCTCGACCGCCCGCACCACGATGCTCTGGAACGGGTTGCGGCATTCGGGGCCCAACCCGGCCTCGGCGGCGGCCTGGGCGGCGACGGGCGTCAGGCGGTCGAAGTTGAGCGAGTACCGGGCCAGGGGGCCGACCATATAGGCGCCGCGTGCCCGCACCCGGGAGTGGAGGGCGGTCGAGTGCTCGACCTGATGCTCGGCGAAGTGGTCGGGGAACTCCTGTTCGGTGATGTCGATCCCCCGATCGGAGACGATGCGCCCCTCCAGGATGGCGTACTCCGAGGGGTGCCGGAGGGCCACGAACTCATGCTCAACCTGAAGGTCGGGGAAGTCGAGCCCGGACACGAGGGCCACCACCTCAGCTGCCAGATCTCGGGCTCGCTCCAGCACCGGCCGGAAGCTCAGCAGCCGGCGACGGGTCGGTACCTTGTAGAAGCCGCCCACCTTCACGTTGATCGGGTGGATGGCGCGTCCTCCGATGAGCTCCAGCAGCTCGTTCCCGATCTTCTTCAACTCGAGCGCTCGCTCGACCGCGGGCCGGTTGACTCCGGCCAGCTCGATGGCGCTGTCCAGGCCGAAGAAGTCCGGCAGATGGAGAAAGTGGATGTGGAGGATGTGGCTTTCGATCCACTCGCCGCAATACAGAAGTCTGCGCAGCTCGCGCAGCTGGCCGGAGACCTCCATGCCGAGGGCGTCCTCGACGGCCCGGCAGGCACTCATCTGGTAGGCGACCGGGCAGATACCGCAGATCCGGGCCGTGATGTCGGGCGGCTCCGAGAAGCGGCGTCCCCGCAGGAAGGCTTCGAAGAACCGGGGAGGCTCGTAGATGTTCAACTCCACGCGCTCGACCCGCCCATCGTGGATCTCCACCCGCATGGCGCCCTCACCCTCCACCCGGGCAAGAGCCTCCGTTGTGAGGCTCCGCTGCGGCCTGGCCTTGTGACTCATGGGTCTCCTTCCGATACGCCGGCGCCCCGGAACGGCTCCGACCATGCGTTGAAGGTGCGGAACACCCGCTCGACATCACCAGCGTCCATGCCGGCGCCGACCAGGGCGCCGACCAGAGAGTCGACGTTGGGGGTCTCCATCGGGCCAAAGCATCCGTAACAGCCCCGGTCGAACGCCGGGCAGAGGGCGCCACAGCCGGCGTGTGTCACCGGCCCGAGGCACGGGGTGCCGTTCGCCACCAGGATGCAGGTGGTGCCTCGCCGCTTGCACTCGATGCAGACGCTGTAGGCCGGCACGTTGGGCGTGCGCCCGGCCAGAAACGAGCCGATGACCTCGAGCAGCTGGCTGCGGTCTATCGGGCACCCTCGCAGCTCGAACTCGACGGTGACGTGATCGGAGATGGGCGTCGAGGTGTCGAGCGTCGACAGGAACGAAGGCGTGGCATACACGATGGAGAGCAGCTCGTCGACGTCGGTGAAGTTGCGAAGTGCCTGGATCCCGCCGGCGGTGGCACAGGCGCCGATGGTGACGAGAAACTTCGACTGCTCCCTCACCTCGTGGATGCGCTCGACGTCGTGGGGGGTGGTGATCGATCCCTCGACGAGCGACAGGTCGTAGGGGCCGGCGACGGTGGCGCTGGAAGCTTCGAGGAAGTAGGCGATCTCCACCTGACCGGCCACGTCGAGCAGCTCGTCCTCGCAATCCAGCAGGGTGAGCTGGCAGCCGTCGCAGCTGGCAAACTTCCAGACCGCCAGCTTGGGCTTGACGCTCGAGGACCGCACGGTGGTCATCGCTCTCTCACCATCATCGGCTTCTCCATCCGCGTCCAGGAAAGAACCGGCCCGTCCTTGCAGATGAACTCCGGGCCCAGCTGGCAATGTCCGCAGTGCCCGATGCCGCAGCGCATGTTGCGCTCCATCGACAGCCAGATCTCGTGCGGTGGCACGCCGGCATCGGTCAGGCCGATGGCTACGAAGCGCATCATCACCTCGGGCCCGCACACGATGGCGGTGGCGCCGGCGTAGTCGACCGGGGCGCGGCCGAGCAGTTTGGTGACGACCCCGACGTCGCCGCGCCAGGAGGGCGGTGCTGCGTCCACCGTGACTTCGACTTCGATGTCGAAGCGGCCCCGCCACTGCTCCAGCTCCTCGGTGTAGAGGAGCGATTGCGGGTCGCGGGCACCTACCAGCAGCGCCATCCGGCCAAACCGGTGTCGTTCGGCGAGCGCTTCGAGCATCGCCGGACGCAGCGGGGCGAGCCCGAGGCCCCCGGCGACGATCAGCAGATCGCGTCCGGTGGCCCGGTCGAGGTCCCAGCCCGCCCCGTATGGGCCCCGCACACCGACGATTTCGCCGGGCCTGGCGCGGCTGAGGGCGGCGGTGACGGCGCCGACGTTCCTAACCGTGTGCTCGAGCCGGCCGTCCTCTCCGATGCCGCTGACCGAGAGCGGGACTTCGCCGACTCCGAAGGCCCACACCATCATGAACTGCCCGGGAGTGGGCGTGGCCAGCGGGGCTTCGACCGGGGCGATGCCGAGGGTGACGGTGTCGGGGAGGTCCTGGCGTCGCCACTCGACCCGGTAGGCAATCGGCACCATGGGCGCCTGCCCATTGAGGAAGGAGGGGTCAGCCGGCATGGGATCCGTACACGTCGAGCAGCTGGAGCCGGGTGGCCTGCAGCCGATCTCGCATCAGCTGGGCGAAGCGGCTGAAGACCTGATATCCGAGCACCGGGTCTTCTTCGCATTTGCGGCGCAAGCAGGCTGCGTCGATCGAGATAGCCGATGTCGGTTCGATGGCTTTGGCATCGAAGGCCCATCGGTAGGGTGGGAACGGCCAGGAAACGCCGAGTATCTCGCTGGGTCCGAGTGTTTCGATGACGATTATCCCCCGGTGGGGGATCGCCACCTCGAGGGCGACGCGGCCGCTGCGGAGCAGGTAGAAGTGGTCGGCATCGGCTCCTTCCCTGAGTATCTGGGCTCCGCTGTCGAAGTGCTCGTTCCGGCCGCAGCCCGACATGAGCTCGAGAAGCGATGAATCCAGGCTGCCGAACACGGGGTGCTCGGCCAGCAAGTCGCGGATTGATTTCATGTGGAACCTCCCGGCTCTCGAGCGATTGCCGCAATCTCTACCGTCAGGTCGATGCCGACCGGACACCACGTGATGCAGCGCCCGCAGCCGACGCACCCCGACGTGCCGAATTGGTCATGCCAGGTCACCAGCTTGTGGAGCAGCCATTGGCGGTACCGCGATCGCGTCGAGCTGCGGGCCGGGGCCCCTCCGACGTAGGAGAAGTCCAGCGTGAAGCAGGAGTCCCAGGTGCGCCATCGGCGGCTCACCACGCCTGCCAGGTCGCTCGTGTCCTCGGTGGTGCTGCAGAAGCAGGTTGGGCACACCATCGTGCAGTTGGCGCACGCCAGGCACCGGGCGGCAACGTCGTCCCATCGGGGGTGGTCGTAGTGGTCCCTGGCTGCGGTGGGATCGGTCGGGTCCAACCGCCTGCCCATCTGGTCGGCGGCGTCGGTCATGAGGCCGCTCACCACCGCACGGTCCTCGTCGGTGGGGGAGCGTCCGTCGAGGCGGCCCAGCATCACGGCCCCCTGCTCGCTGCCCGATTCGGCGTAGAAGTCGTGCCGTTCCACCGTGCAGATCTCGGTGAGCGCTATGTCGTAGCCGGCCGTCGGTGCGGGCCCGGTTCCCATCGAGGCGCAGAAGCAGGTGCCTCCCGGCCGGGCGCATCCGACGGCAACGATGAACGTGGACCGGCGCATCGCCGCGTAGGTCGGATCTACCGGATCGAGGAACACCTGATCGAGAATCGACAGAGCGTGCACATCGCACGAGCGGATCCCGAAGAAGGCTTGGGGAACCGCCTCGGGCTCGGGCGTCGTGATGGTGATGCCATCGTCGCGGCGCTCGGCGGTCATGAGCAGGGTCCGCTCCGGATACACCCAGCGTTTCCACGGCATTGCCGGGGTGGCGGAACCGAACAGCTCCGGGCGTTCGATCCGGTGCAGTCGGTAGGAGCCTCCGTCCTGGTCGTCGGTCCACCCGGTGGGCAGTTCGTCGAGCGATTCGACCTCATCCAGCCGAATCGCCCCATCGCGGCGAACCGGGGCGATGACACGGCGGCCATCCGCCCGCAACTGCCGGACCAGATCGGCGACCCCGTCGCGGGACAGCACCACATCCATGCTGCGAACGTACGGGCGCGGGGGTGGCGGCACTAGGGACCGACGGCCATTGGAATCCGGCGATGGACCATGCAGACCGTGGAGCTGTGCCGGTCGGGCATCAGCTCGATCGTGGCGTGGCGGGCGCCTCGGCCGGCATCTCCCGGACCGGCGTAGACTTCCGGCGAATCATACGAGCCGGGGCCGGGCCGGGCGGTTCGAGAGACCGCAGTTACCGGGCATCCCCTCATCTCTCAAGGCAGCCAACTGGGCTGCCGACCAATACACCGTGGCGAAAAAGTCGAACGACGCAGCGCGCTTCAAGACCGTGGGACGTGGCTACTCCCGCAGTGAAGTCGAAAAGGCGATAGCCAGATACGAGCAACTGCTCGACGAAGCTTCGCGTCGTATTGCCCAGCTCGAAATCGAAAGTCAGAAGGCCAAGGAATCCGAAGCCGCCGCCATCGACCAGGCGTTCTTCTCGCTCCTCGAGGTCAAGGACCGCATCCTGAGCAGCGCCGAAGCCCGCGCGCAGACGATTCTCGCCGAGGCTCGTGACCGGGCCAAAGCCGTCGAGACACACGGCGGAGCGAAGCCCTCCGCCATCCTCGACGGAGCTCGCCGCCAGGCCGAAGAGCTTCTGGAAGCGGCCAGAGCGGAGGCGGCTCAGCTCCAGAGGCAGGCCGACGACAGGATCGCGTTCGATCATGAGCCAGACGAAATAGTCCGCGCCGCCCGTCAGCAAGCCGACCAGGTGATTGCCGCCGCCCAGGCCGAGACCGAAGAGGCCCGCAAGATCGTCGCCGACATGATCGCCCACACCGAGGAGCAGGCCGAGCGGATTCGGTCCGATGCCGAGAAGGATGCTGAGGCGAAGCGGAACGAAGTCGAACAGTACGCAGCCTCGTTCAACCAAGACGTGGAGGCCCAGCGCCGGGAGTTGGCGGAGGGAGCGGAAGCGCTGGCAGCTGCCGCCGACGATGCGAAGGCGCGCGCCGTCGAGATCAACCAGCAGGCCGAAGCGGCCAGAGACGAGGCGACCGCTGCGCTCACCGAGGCCAGGCGGGAGGCGCAGAAGCTTCGAACCGAAGCCAACCAGGTCAAAAAGGAGGCCGAGCAAGCCCGCGGCGAGGCTTTCAAGCTGGTGGAGGCGGCCAAGGAGGACGCGGCGGGCACCGTCGAGAAGATCCTCCACGATGCCCGCTCGGAGGCAGGGCGGATACGGGCGGCCGCCGCCGAGGTCCTCCAGGAAGCCGAACATACCCGC
>JBFKDW010000075.1:0-14195 GCA_041619515.1 Acidimicrobiia bacterium | reverse complement strand
GCCGGTGGAGCCGGCTGCTCGGATCGGATTTCGTGAGGGGTCTCGATGCTCCTCCGGGACTACGATGGCTGGACGTCGGATGCGGCACCGAAGCGCTTATCGGTTTTCCCATCTGTCGGCCGGGCCGCTTGGCCGACGTGTCACGGGCTCGCAATGACCGGCTGCCTGGTCGAGGACCGGCCGGTAGGGTTGCAACCATGACGGCAGATTCCCCCTCGACGGTGTTCCTCGATGTTGCACGAGAGGTCGAGATCCCTGCCGACGGAACGCTGAGCCGGGTCATGTACCGAGACGATTCGGTACGTGTTGTCGTATTCGCCTTCGATGAGGGCCAGGAGCTCACCGACCATACGGCCGCCAAGCCCGCCATCGTGCAGGTGGTCTCCGGTCGTATTCTGCTCGACCTGGACGGCGATCCGGTCGAGTTGGACCCAGGCTCGTGGGTGCGCATGGATGCGGGTCTCACGCACGCCGTCCGCGCCCTGGAGCCGACGGTGATGCTGCTGACACTGCTGAGCACCGCTTGACGAATTGGGTGGCCGCTCCAACCGGTTCCTGATGGTCGATTCTGTGTCCCACCCCCGTTGTACCATCGCCCACAATGGCCCGGCTCTACGTCGAGGAGTGGTCGCCCGAGTATGGAGCGTCCGTCGACACCGATGAGTCGCTCGCGCCCGCAGCCGGTCAGATCGACACCACCATCGAAGTAGCTGGGGAGTGGGAGCCGATCGACGGATGCGACGACGGTTTCCCGGCGGTGGCCTTCGTGGACGGGATCCGGCGCGTCGACGCGCGTCTCACGATCGACGACGGCGGCGCCGGCCCCGTTCCCGGTATCTGCGGGTCGTTTGCGGCCGGGGCAACCCTGTGGCGCCGTGACCCGCCGCGATCGGAGATCGAAGCGGTACGGGTCGAGCGCCTGGCCATCTTCGCGGCCGGCACGGCAGGCGCCATCCCGCCGTTGAGTCACGGAATCGTCTACCGCACAGAGTCGGTTGGGAGCCCCGATCCGGGGATGCTGATCTCGCACTTCCACACCCAGATGCGGCGGGCCGAGGCGGAGATCGCGCTCGACCTGGCCCGGAGCGGCTACTTCGTGGTCGCCGACGGCCCGATCTCCGATCTGGCAGCCGAATCGGTGGTCGGCTACATCAAGAGCCACCGGGTCTCCTACCTGCCCGCTGAGGTGGCGCCGATCATGGGCCGGCTGGAGCCCGGGCAGCGCACGCCGCTCTTCGGTATGCCGAGCTACCGGCGGTACTCGTGGTATCTGAGGCTCACCCGCCCGGCGGGCGGGCACAGCTGGGCGGGCATCGTGCGCTGCGAGGCGCCGGGGTCCTTGTCGTTCGACCAGGTGCAGGTGCTGGCGGACCGCACAGCCGCCCTCCTCCCGCGCTTCGCCTCCGAGCCGCACATCGATCCGCGGGCACCGCAGAATCTGGTTCCGATCGGGGCACTGGAGAAACAGCTTCGCTCCCGCCTCGGAGACCGGCACATCATCTACCGGGCATTGCGAGAGGCAACCATGCGGGTGCCGACGTGACCGCCATAATGGCCAGAGGGGCGGAGGGAATATGACAGACAAGCCAATGCCGGAGGCGGGTGTCGGCCGGGTGCTCGGGACCCAGCACACGTCGACTCGCGAGTTTCGAGTGGTTCTCGAAGACGACGACTACCTGCAGCTCGACGACCTCGTCGTGGTATCCACGGGAGTACCCAAATACGGCGAGGTCAAAACGTACGGGGTGGTGACGGAGGTCGAGGCGGTGTACGAGGGCGCCACCTTCGAATCAGACACGCATCGCATCGCCGCCGACGGGATCCTCCCGGGCGCCAAGGTGCGATCCGCTCAGGTTGCCATCACCCGGGTCGACCCGGAGCTGTGGGTGTCGCCCGACCCGGGCGAGGTGGTGCGGCGAGCGACCGGAGCCGAGCGTCACAAAGCGCTCTATACCGACGAGATGGGCCGTCCGCTTGCCATCGGCCTGGGCCGTGACGGCGAGCCGATGTTCGTCGATCTCGACTTCTTCGACGGCCGCAAGGGCGGCCATATGTCGATCTCAGGCATTAGCGGGGTCGCCACCAAGACCAGCTTCGCACTCTTCTTCCTCCGGATGCTCACGTCAAAGCCGGAGGTGGTCGGCGAAGCGGCAGCCAACCTGCGGGTACTGGTCTTCAACGTGAAAGGTGAGGATCTGCTGTGGCTGGACAAGCACAACAAGGATTTCACCGAGTCGGCCGCCGCCGGGTGGGACGTGCTCGGAGTGAAGCCGACACCGTTCGAGTCGGTCGCCTTCTGGGCCCCACCCCGTCCCCGCTCGGGTGACGTCGTCGTCCCCGACATCGGAGGGCGCCAGGAGGGGGTTGAGGCGTTCGCCTGGACGCCGCGTGAATTCATCGACGATGGCTTGCTGCGGTTCCTCTTCACCGACGCCTCCGACACCCGCAACCAGATCCCGTTCATCGAGGAGCGGGTGCAGGCCCAGCTTCGCCGGTACGCCGTCGACGTTGCCGGCGAGCCCGGGGCCGTCGTGCTGCGGGATCCCATCGAGGGCCACAAGCCGGGCGACGTGGTCACGGCAGGCAAAGGCGAGACGGTGATCCGCGATCTCAAGTCGCTGGCGGACGCGATAGAGGAGTTAGTGGATCCGCCGGACGGCGAGCCCGATTTCCGCTGGACCGGCCGGGTGCAGCCGGGGACCGTATCGGCCTTCATGCGCCGGGTGCATGCCGGCGCCGGCCGCCTCGGCCATCTCATCCGGGCGGGCGAAAGCCGCCGCATCGATCGATCGGCCGCCCAGGTCACCGTGGTCGGGATCCAGACCCTCCACGACCTGGGACAGCGCTTTGTGGTCGGCGCCTTGCTGGCCGAGACGTTCGCCGAGAAGGAGCGCAGCGGGCAGCGCTTCCCGCTGTCGGTCATCGTGCTCGATGAGCTCAACAAGTACGCCCCTCGCGAAGGGCAGAGCCCCATCAAAGACATGCTCATCGACATCGCCCAGCGGGGTCGGTCGCTCGGCGTGTTGCTGGTGGGTGCCCAGCAGACCGCCTCGCGGGTAGCCCAGGAGGTCATGGAAAACGCCGCCCTCAAGGTGGCCGGTCGGCTGGATGCGGCCGAGGCCGAGCGGGCCGAGTACGGCTGGATGTTGCCATCCACCCGAGCCCGGGCCCGCCTCCTCAAGCCTGGGACCATGGTGGTGAGCCAGCCGGCCATCCCGCTGCCGCTGGTGGTGGACTTTCCATTCCCGCCGTGGGCGACTCGCAAGGAAGAAGTGGTCACAGACGGCGACCCCTTCCAGGGCCTGTAGTGCTCGACGGTACGGTCGTGCCCGGGTGCGGAATCAGCCGATAGTGCGTATCCTGCACACCTCCGACTGGCACGTCGGCAAGCGGCTCGGCCGCTATGACCGGCTCGACGAGACCCGCGACGCCATTGAGGAGCTCGCGTCGATTGCCGATGCCGAAGCCGTCGACCTCGTGGTGCACTCGGGGGATCTCTTCGACCGTCCGGTCCCGCCGATGGAAGCGCTGCAGGCCGGGTTGGCCGGCCTGGTGCGGCTCACCGGCGGGGGAGCCAGGCCGGTGGTGGTCGTTGCCGGCAACCACGATTCTGCCGACCTGTTCGAGGCGCTGGCACCGTTCCTGGCGGGTTGGAAGATTCATCTGGTGGGAGCGATCAAGGGACCTGCGGAGGGTGGCGTGCTGACCCTGGAGACCGGAGCCGGCCCGGCGCTGGTGGCGTGCCTTCCATTTCTCAGAGAGGGGCGGGTCGTCGATTTCATGGCCGGCACCGACCGCTGGTACGGCCAGTATGCCGAGCGGGTTCGCCGCCTCACCGAGGCCTACAGCGAGTACCTCGTCGCCGAAGCCGGCTCCGAGGCCGTGTCGGTGCTCGTGGCGCATTTCATGGTCACAGGAGCCCGGGTCGGCGGCCATGGCGCTCCCCGGGGAGAGCGGGCGCTCCACATGGGAGAGGCCTACGCCGTCGGCGAGGGGGCGATCCCTCCCTCGCTCGGGTACGTGGCCATGGGGCACATTCATGCGCCCCAGCCGGTTCCTGGAGCCAACGTGCCCGCAGAGTATGCCGGGTCGCTGTTGGCACTCGACTTCGGCGAGGCCGGTGAGGAGAAGCGGGTGGTGATCGTCGACGCGGCACCGGCGAGGCCGGCAACGGTGCGGAGCATCCCCGTGACATCCGGCCGCCGCCTGGTGCAGGTGAGCGGAACCTGGGAAGAGATCTCAGCTCGCACCGACCTCGCCGACGCATATCTCGACCTGCGTGTAGAGACCAATGGGCCCGAGCCGGGGCTGGACGCGCTGGCTCGTGAAGCCTTCCCTTACCTGGTGAAGGTGACTGCGGTCTACGAGCGAGCAGTTGGTGAGGAGGCCTCATACGGCCACCTGGCCTGGGAGGACGTCTACGCGGCCTATTACGAACAGGAACGGGGAGAGCCTGCCCCGGCCGCGCTGCTGGCCGCCTTCCGCCACGTCGAAGAAGAGGTCGGCCATGCGCCCGCTTGAGCTCACCCTGCGCGGCTTCCAGTCCTACGCCGCCGAGCAGACGTTCGACTTTCGTGACCGGCGATTGTTGGGGGTGGTGGGCCCGATCGGCTCGGGCAAGTCCTCGCTGCTGGACGGAATCGCGTTCGCCCTCTACGGCAAGACGCCGCGGGCCGGGCGGGGAACCAAAGACCTCATCAATCAGCGAGGCGCCTCGGCTCACGTCGAGCTGTGGTTCGAGGTCGAGGGTGAGACGTGGCGGGCGGTGCGGGCGCTGCGCCGCAAGGGACAGAGCGCTCACAACCTCTACCGGCACGCAGAGGCCGACGGCGAAACCGAGCGGCTCGAGGAGGTGTCGGGGGAGCGGGCGATGACGGCACGGATCGAAGAACTGCTCGGACTCGACTTCGACGCGTTCAATCGATCCGTCTTCTTGGCACAGAATCGCTTTGCCGAGTTCCTTCAGGCGACGGCCGCCCAGCGCGACGCCGTCCTGAAAGGCGTGTTCGGATTCGAGCGGCTCGACCGCATGGCGGAGGTGGCGAAGGCGACGCGAGACGACCTCCGGGGCCAGCTCGCCGACCTAGAGCGGCTGCGAAGCGACGTCGAAGCAGACCGGACGCGCCTGAAGGACACCACCCCGGCCCTGGCGGAGGCTGCCGATCGGCTGGCACGGCTGGACGCCAGCAGCGCAAAGGCTGCCGAGCTCGAAGCTTCTCGCGCCACGGCGGCGGGAGAAATGGAACGAGCCGATCGGCGCATGCGCGAGCTCGGCGACATCGCCGCCCAGCTGCCCGCACGCGAACAAAGCGCCGAGTTGCTCGAACGAGCCGGGGCCGGCGCCGACGAGCTGCGGCTGGCCCAGGAGGCGCTGGACGCTGCGACCGCGGCGCTGGAATCGGCCCGGCGCCGGCAGGATGAGGTGATCGCGGCCACCGGAGGCGCCGAAATCATCGCCCGTGCCGTCGCCATCATCGACCGGCGCACCGATCTCGAGGCTCGCCTCACCATTCTGGCCGGGCAAGCCGGGGAAGCTGCGGCCCGCGCCCGATCCGCCGCCGACCAGCTCAGCGCTGCCGAAAAGCGGGCTGGAGAGCTGCAGGCGGTGGCGCAGGCAGCGCAGGCGGGTCTGGCCGAGGCCATCGAGGCATCCGAGCGAGCCGACGCTGCCCTCCACGAGGCGCAACACGACTCGATGGCGGTGACCCTTCGCCAGGAGCTGGCCGAAGGCGGTATCTGTCCGGTGTGTGCCCAGGTGATCGAAAAACTGCCGCCCGTCGGGAAGACGACCGCGATCGATGCCGCAGAGAAGCAGGCGCGTGCGGCCCGCTCTGCCCGGGACGAGGCTCAGCAAGCACACACCGCGGCGACTGCGGCTGAGGCGGCCGTCCGGGCGGAAATCGAGGCAATCGAAGGCACCCTGCAGATGGCCGGGAAGATGGCGGCCGAGGCAGAGGCGGAGCTGGCCGAGGCTCGGCAAGTCCGCGCCGCCATGGACGTGGAGCTGGGCGAGCTGATTCCCGGCGATGATCCCGTCGGCGAGATCGACACCCGTCGACGAGCCCTGGCCGAAGCGGCGGGGTTTGTCGAAGACAGCGCGGGGAGAGAAGCTGCCGCCCGAACGGCCCTCGACGAGCTTCGCACGAAGCAGGAGCGGTTCACCACCGAGCTGGTCCAGCTGGCGACCACCGTGGCGACGCTGGCGGGGCAGCTGGGCGGTGATGTGCGCCCGCGAGCGGAGGTCGTGGAACTGGATGCCGCCCTCACCGACCTTCGGAAACTGTGGGAAGAGGCGCAGGCGAGGACCGGCCACGAGGTGGCGTCGGCCCAGGCGCGGGTCGGAGAGGCGGCGGCGGCCCTGGCCGAGCTGGGCGCCTCCTTGGGTTTGGAGGGGACCGAGACGATCGCCGATGCTCGTCAGAGGGCGGCCGCCCACCACGGCAAGCTCGCCGAGCGTGCCGAGCAGCTCGCAGCCCGCCTCGAGAAGTTCGATGAGCTGGAGGCAGGCTCGGCCGACCTCGTGGCCCGCCTCGAGATCTACACGACCCTGGCGGAGGATCTGCTGCCCTCCCGGTTCTTGAAGTTCATACTCGACGAGGAACGCCGGGCCCTCGCCGAGCTCGGCAGCGATCACTTCGAGCGGATGACCCGGGGGCGCTATCGCTTCACCCACGATGGCGATTTCGACGTCGTCGACCTGTCGGCGGCCGAGTCGGAGCGAAAGGCTGAATCGCTCTCCGGCGGCGAGACGTTCCTGGCGTCGCTGGCGTTGGCGCTGGCCCTGGCCGAAATGGTGACCCGGTCGGGTGGCCGGTTGGATGCGTTCTTCCTGGACGAAGGCTTCGGGAGTCTCGACCCGGAGCATCTCGACCTGGCGATGGAAGGCATTGAAGCCCTGGTCGGCGGCGATCGGCTGGTGGCGGTCGTGAGCCACGTGCCTCAGCTGCGAGAGCGGGTCGAAGACCTCATCGAGCTCGACACCGATCCGGTCACCGGCGACAGCGTCGTGGTGAGGGCGTGACCCGCCCGCCCCGCCCCTCGGCCAAAGCGGTCATCGCCGAGGAAACCCGATTGCTCCTGATCCACCTTCGCCACCCCCGGGCTGGAGATTTCTATCAACTCCCGGGTGGGGGATTGCGTCCCGGGGAGGGGCCCGGCGATGCGCTCACCCGGGAGACTCGCGAGGAGACCGGCTACACCGTCAAGGCTCATGAGCTGTTGTGGGTGCGGGACTATGTGGCTTCTCATCACGACTACGGGTACATCGATCCGCCTGGCTTCCACGCGGTTGAGCTGATGTTCCGGGCCAGTCTCGCGGGCGCAGCGGCAGCCGACCCCCACGAGGCCGACGAGTTCCAAGTGGGAGTCGAATGGGTCGAGGTCCGGCGGCTCCCTGAGGTGAACATCTTCCCCCGGGCGCTTGTCGCGCCGCTCCAGGCCTACCTCACCGATCGCACAGTGATGAGGCCGGTCTACCTGGGCGATGCCGCATAACGTTGGGCCCTCACAGCCCGACTATGTGCCCGGTTGCAGAGCCGATCCGGGATCTGAAGGAGGGAGCAGCTCCCGTCCCTCCTGAACTCCCGTGACGGTGAGCCCCGACAGCGTCATCCCGACCCCGGAGATGACGGCCAGTTGGCGGAAGGCTCCGGCGTCGGTCAGACCGCCGCCGAGGATCGGACCGAGCGCCCGGCCGATGGCCATCACCGCCTGGGCGTCGCCGGCCCGTTCGCCCGGCTCCAGCGAACGTTCTGCCAGCATCTGCAGCACTCCGGGGATCCCCATCCAGAAGGCGAGACCCCACCAGAACAGGCCGGCAAAGAACCAGAAAGCTCCGCCGCCACCCACCGTCAGGAATGCGGCCGCCCCGGAGGTGGCCAGCCACCACCCGGGGCGACGGTGCCGTCCGGACAGGCGGGCACCGATCAAGCCGCCGAGTGCATTGAGACTGTATCCCAGGGAAGCAGCCACCGGAGTTAGCCCAAGCTCCTCACCGGCCGCAACCGCCAGGTATATGAAGAGAGCCGATCCGGCAAACACCTGGATGAACAAAGCTCCGAGCAGTATCCGATTCGATCGTGACTTGCTGACGGTACGCGTGAGGCTCGCGTTCCCATCGGTGGAGACACGCAGCATGACGATCGGCAATGCCACCACCGTGAGGGCCAGGTAGACGGCGCGGTCGCCCAACTCGGCGATGAGCGACAGGAGCGGCGCGCTGACCAGGGCCGTGATCGGGCCGGCGGCCGCCAGCGAAGAGAGGGACCGGGGGTGCCGCATGGCGTCGGTCCAGGCGATCCACGTGATAGTGCCGGCCGCGATCCCTGCGGCAGCACGAAACATCAGCAGCACGGTGAAGTTGGGTGCAAACACGCTGAGCATGTTGCCTGCCACCAGCACGGCGCCTGCCCTGAGCAGCAACCATCCGGACGGCTGAGCCAGGCGGGGCAGCACCACATTGGCGGCGGCGAACGATCCCACCTGGACCACCGAGACCCCGCCTGCCAGGCCCTTCGACACCCCAAAATGATCGGACAGCTCCGGGATCAGGAAGGGGGTGGCGCCGAACATGATCGCCACCGCCGCCGCTGCCGCCAGGAAGCCGGGTTGCGCCCCCGGGCGGAGGGCGTACGAGAGTCGAGTAGGAAGGGACATGAACGAGGTGGATTCTGGCACGGGCCCCGTACCGAGCAGTCGATACCGATGGTGTCCTCCGCGTTCTCAGTCCCTGCCGGCGTGGTGATCGTCGGAGCCGGGGGCGCTCGGGGGCCGGAATACGCGCGATATCACGACCCTCAGCAACGTCAACCGTGTGGATGGTCCGCGTTATCACACAGGAGGAAAAGGAGGACCAATGGCCACTCGAAATCGGTTCGATCTGGTCGGGGATCGTCACCAAGGGCAGGGAGACGAGGGGCATGGGCGGAGCCAAGACCACGCGCAGCAGGCTGCCGAACGGCATCCGTTTCGTACCGGGTTCATCGTGGGTGCCGCAGTCACCGTGGCAATGACGCTGCTCATCATCCAGAACGGCGAGACCGTCAAGTTCGAGTGGTCGGTGCTCGACCTCGAATGGCCGCTGTGGGTGATTCTCCTCGTCTCGTTTGTCGCGGGGATGGTCGCCTGGCAGCTCTGCCTGCACGAGATCCGTCGCATCCACAAGATGACCGCCGCTCGTCGATTGTCGTCCGACACATCGACTCGAGTCGCCCGCATATTCCGCCCGAAGTCTTGACGGACCCGGACTGATTTGCCTCCGGGTGAGTCCGGGAGCGGAGCCACTGGATGAGGAGGCGTCGTGCTCGAGAGCACCGTTGCCTGGAAGCACGACGACCTTTCCCAGAGGTTGGTCCCGCGTTTTGCCTACTTCGGGAGGCGTTCGTCGAGAGAAGGCCCGGTCGGCGGGAAGAAACGTCGTCGATAACCGGTCGGGCAAGCCCTGTTCTCAGTCCGGCAGCCTCGCGTGCGCATGGATGCATTGGCTGGCAGTCTCAGATCAGTATCGCCAGGCTGAGTCCGACTCCGAGAGCAAGGGTGCCCGCACGTATCAGTAACGCCGGTGTAGCAGGGTCGGGCAGCCGAACTGCCACGAACGGGTCCAGCAAGGCGAATCCGCCGATCAGGAGCCCGGCCAAGGCGCCGAGGACCACGAGCCCGACCAGAATCGCCGGAGCCCAGAGTGCCAGCGAGATTCCGGCGGCCGTCGAGGCGGCGAGTGCCCAACCGGTGCCCGGCAGGCGCCTCGCCAGCTTGGAAGCTTGGGTCAACAATCCGCCGACCGGTGCCGCCCCGGCGCGATCGGCGTGTCTGCGCAGCGAACCGTCTCCCGGGTTGCTCAGCCGCGGCCCGATGGCTTCGGCAAATCGAAGCGGGTCGGCCACCACCACGACGAGCTCTTCGCCCTCGACCGACACGTGGCAGGCGTCCTCCAGCACCCGGGCCGACACGTCACTCAGCCTCCAGTGGCCGATCTCGTGACGGCGAGTCGATACCCTGAGCCGGTCGTCGGCAACGAGCAGCACCGCCGGCAAAGCAACGGCATCGCCGGCCATGCGGACCGTGCCCTCGAATTCCTCCATGGCTCCGTTATCGGCATCCCGGCGAAAAAGCACACCCTCGGCCCGGTTCGGTGGGCTACTGTTTCGGCGCTCCCTCCGAGCTGCGAGTGTGTCATGGGAATCAAATGCGGCATCGTCGGGCTACCCAATGTCGGGAAGTCGACCCTGTTCAACGCGCTCACCGAGGCCGGGATCGCCGCCGAGAACTACCCGTTCACGACCATCGAGCCCAACCTGGGCGTCGCCCAGGTCCCCGACTCGCGGTTGCAGGCCATCGCCGAAATCGTTCAGCCCCGGGAGATCGTTCCCACTGCCATCGAGTTCGTCGACATTGCCGGCCTGGTTGAAGGCGCCTCGCAGGGCGAGGGCCTCGGAAACAAGTTCCTTTCACACATCCGGGAGACCGACGCGATTGTTCACGTCGTCCGGTGCTTCGACGACGAAGACATCGTGCACGTCGACGGCAGCATCGATCCTATCCGGGACATCGAGACGATCGCCCTCGAGCTGATCTATGCCGATCTGGCTACCGTCGAGCGCTCGCTGGAGCGCTTCGGGCGCAAGGCCAAGTCGGGGGACAAGGAGGCGCAATCGGCGCTCAGCGTGCTTCAGCGCCTGCGCACACACCTCGACGAGGGGAAGCCCGCCCGCACGCTCAGTCTCTCCGGCCCGGATCTGGTGGTGGTCCGCGACCTGTTCCTGCTCACGATGAAGCCGGTCGAGTACATTGCCAACGTCGACGAATCCGGTGCGCTCGGCAACAAGTACGTGGACCTCGTCCGGGACCATGCCGCCGCCGAGCATTCCACCGTGGTGGTTGTGTGTGCCGGCGTGGAAGGCGAAATAGCCTCACTCGACCCGGAGGATCGCGTCGAGTTCCTCGCCGAACTCGGTCACTCCGAGCCGGGCTTGCATCGCGTGATCCGAGCCGGCTACGAGTTGCTCGGGCTCAACACCTTCTTCACCTCGGGCGAGAAGCAGGTGCGTGCCTGGCCGTTTCGACACGGCGCCACCGCCGCGCAGGCTGCCGGGTCCATCCACACCGACTTCGAGAAGGGATTCATCCGGGCCGAGGTCATCGGGTATGACGACTTCATTCGCTTCGGGGGCGAGCAGGGCGCCAAAGAGGCCGGCCGCTGGCGCCTCGAAGGCAGGGACTACCTGGTGCAGGAGGGCGACCACATCCTGTTTCGCTTCAACGTCTGACCGACCCGTGCCCGCCACTCTGCGCATCGGTTGCCGCCCGTGACACTGCCCGTCGAGACGTAGGTGATCCTGCCGAAAGGTACTGTCTAGCTACAACGTGCTATTCGGCAATAGCACTCAAACCACCACAGAGAGTGGTCGATCATACCTGCATGGACCGACCACCTCAGCAACGGCACGCCACCCGGCCGATGAGCCGGCGCGATCGCATCCAGGATTTGGCACGCCAGATCGCGGCCGGAACCTACCGCATCCCGGCCGAGTGGGTGGCTGAGGCCATTCTCACCTGGCGGGGCAGGTCGGGACGCCGCAACTGACTCGAGGCCCCCAACTACGCTGATCGCCCGATGGTCAATTTTGTACGTGGATTTCTGATGGGATCGGCCGATGTCGTGCCCGGTGTCTCCGGCGGCACGGTTGCCCTCATCGTCGGCATATACCCGCGGCTCATCGCCAACATACGGGCCGGTGCCGGAGTGTTGGGGGCGGTGGTGCGCTTCCGATTTCGCGACGCCGGTGTGCGGCTGCAGGCGGTTGAGTGGCGCTTCCTCCTCCCTCTGCTGGCGGGGATTGGAGTTGCGCTGGTCTCGCTCGCCCATCTCATCGAGCGGCTGTTGGATGACCACCCCATAGAGATGTCCGCGCTGTTCTTCGGCCTGGTGGCTGCATCAGTTTTCGTCGCCGCCAGGATGGTGTCCCGGTGGGACGCGGTTCTCCTGGCGGTGTTCGCAACGGTGACCGTGGTCGCCTTCTTCATCCTCGGCCTGCGCTCGGGTGAAGCCGAGAGCCCGGCTACCTGGATCTTCTTTCTGGCAGGGGCAGTGGCCATTTGCGCCATGATCCTCCCCGGAGTATCGGGCTCCTTCCTGCTGCTCACGCTCGGCATGTACGAGGCCGTGCTCGGAGCCGTCACCGATCGCGACTTCCTGATCTTGCTCGTCTTCACCGCCGGTGCCGTCATCGGCCTGGCCCTGTTCTCGTCGGCCCTGAACTGGGCTCTCGAGACCCGGCACGATCTCGTGATGGCCGCCATCACCGGGCTTCTCCTCGGCTCGCTCCGGGTCCTGTGGCCATGGCCAAACGGCATCCAGGGACCAGAGCTGTCGGGCCCGACCGCCGATCAGTTTGCAGCCCCTTTTCTGCTGGCTGTGGTCGGTGCCGGGCTCGTGTCGCTGATCACTCGCATTGGTGCGGCATCAGAGGTTCCGGTCGACTGATGCGAGCCGTCGTGCAACGAGTTTCCCGGGCGTCGGTCGCAGTGAGCGGAGAGGTTGTCGGCGCCATCGGCACGGGGTTGGCGGTGTTGGTCGGAGTCGGAGACCAGGACGGCCGGGCGGATGCCCGGACGATGGCCGACAAGCTGGTCGGGCTGCGGATCTTCGCCGACGGCGAGGGGAAGATGAACCTGTCGGTGGCAGATGTTGGCGGCGCAGTCCTGTTGATCAGCCAGTTCACGTTGCTGGCCGACATCAGAAAGGGGCGGCGACCGTCGTTCGTCCATGCGGCCGAGCCGGCGCTGGCGGATCCGCTGGTACGGCAGGTGGCCGAGGACATCGCCGCCCGCGGGGTCGGGGTGGAGAGCGGGACGTTCGGAGCTCACATGGAGGTCGATCTCGTCAATGACGGGCCGGTGACCATCGTTGTCGAGACCAGGGCCGGCCGCATCCAATAGCCGGTGGGCGCTAGCGGGAGCCGTGCTCGTCGGTGACGAAATCGATGATGCGCTCCATCGCATTGACGAGCGGTGTTTCGACGTCCGTGTACGACCCAACCGATCCAAGGACGTCTCGCCAGAACCGACCGGCGTCCCCCTCGAGTCCGAGGGCGGCGACCACGCCTGCTTTCCACGGCTGGTGGCGGGGAATCACCGGCCATTGGGTGATGCCGACGGCGGCGGGCTTGACCGCTTGCCAGATGTCGACGTACGGGTGTCCGGCGATGAGCACGTGGTCATGCTCGATTTCGCGGGCGATGCGCGACTCCTTTGAGCCCTCGATGAGGTGATCGAGCAGGATTCCGAGGCGTCGACCCGGTCCCGGCGCGAACCGTTCGACGGCGGCGGCAAGATCGTCGGCACCGTGGAGGGGCTCTACGACGATTGCCGCCTCCCTGAGGTCATCCCCCCAGATCTTCTCGATCAGCTCCGCGTCGTGGATGCCCTCCACCCAGATGCGGCTCGCCCGGGCCACCCTGGCGGGCGCGGCCGGTGCCTGTATCGACCCGGAGGCTGTGCGTCGGGTGGGGCCGGCGGGTGTTGTCGTGGGCGCCCGCAAAGCCACCCGGGTTCCCTCGTAGTCGAAGAACCCGTCGATCGGTGCGAACTCGTGGTGGGTCCCGGATGCATCTTTCAGCACGATGCGCCGTCTCTCGGTGAACGCAACCACCTCGCCGGTCGTATTGGTAGATCGATGGGTGAGCGTCAGCCCCAGCGGCACCTCGATGGGGGGCGGGATGGCTGCCTTCCGGTCGGCCGCGATGACGTCGTCGAATGCCCAGCGATCAGAGTTGGTCATGAACCGGAGAGTATCGAGCCTGATGGCGACGGCAGGTTCTTTCGTATCCCGGCGGACGCCTGCCTAGCCGTTGTCGGCCAGCCACGCCTGGCCGGCCTCGCAGAACTTGACGAAATCGCAGTGGTGGCAGGCGGCCGAGGGCATGGGAGCGAATTCCTCACCGTCGATTGCTTCGAGGATGTCATCGATGCGGGCCCGCGCCTTGGTCAGCCAGGCTTCGTCAACCACCTCGGACACCTCCTCCAGGCCATCACCGAAGTAGGCGAACGTGACGGTGAGCGACTCGGGACGTTCGGTGCCGAGGATCCCCTCGTCGACTGCCACCGCGTATGCCTGCAGTTGGACGATTCTGGCCGGGTCGGGCCGGGGGCGCCCCGACTTGAAGTCGACCACCTCCCATCCATCGCCGGTTTCGTAG
>JBFKDW010000074.1:0-14589 GCA_041619515.1 Acidimicrobiia bacterium | reverse complement strand
CTTCTCCGGCCCTGCGGGCCACCTCCCCCTGCGGGGGAGGAGAAAGAAGGTCCCCTCCGGCCCTGCGGGCACCTCCCCCTCCGGGGGAGGGGAGTGGTTGGGGCGCGGTTCGCTACTCGCGGAACGTCTCGACGAGAGGGCCCGTGCGGTAGCCGATGTGCTCGGCGAGGGCGATGGCGGTTGAGGTACGGCTGATCTCGGGGGCGGCGAGGACCTCTTCGAGCACGGCGAAGAGATGCTCGTTTGATCGGGCAACGACCCTGATGAGGAGGTCCCCTTGCCCGGCGATGGCATGCACCTCGAGAACCTCCGGCACCGACCGGAGGCGGTCGAGGAGATCCCCCGTCCGGCCCTGGTTCACTTCGAGGGTGGTGAAGGCCATCACCGGGTAGCCGAGCGGGTCCAGGCCGATGTCGGGGCCGAACCCCAGGATGATCCCGGACCGCTGCAGCTTCTCCAAGCGGGCGTTGGCGGTCCCGCGAGCAACCTCAAGGCGACGGGCCAGCTCCATGACCCCAAGCCGCGGCTCTTGCTGCAACTCGAGGATCAGGCGTGCATCCAGATCGTCAATCATCGACCGGTTTTTCGGCATTCCTGTCACCTCGTACCCTCGTTGAGTGGGCAGATCGTACAGGAGTCAGGTCGAGGCCGCCTACAACTGGGAAGCCGGTACCTCGTACAACCCGTCCGACCCGGCCGTGACCATCGGCAGGAGGCTTCTCGTCTGGGGGAGGAGCTGCTCGGCGTAGAAGCGGGCAGTCGCCACCTTGGCCTCGAGGAACCCGGCATCTCCGTCACCCTTCTGGAGCAGCTCGCGAGCGGCCAAGGCCGAGCGGGCCATGAACCAACCGCCGAGGGTGGTTCCCATGAGTCGGAGGAAGGGGGTGGCGCCGGCGAGCGCGTCGTTGGGGTCGTTCGGCCCGTGCTCGCCCAGCCATAGGACCGCCGCCGTGAGATCGGCGACGGCAGCGCTCAGCCCGCTGCGGACCGAGCCGAGGTCGTCGCCTGCTTCGGCAAGCTCGGCGTCGAGAGCCGTCATCTGGCCGATGAGGTCCTGTACGACCCCGCCTCCGCGCATGGGGAGTTTGCGGGCTACGAGGTCGATTGCCTGGATCCCGTTGGTGCCCTCGTAGATGGGAGCGATGCGGGCGTCGCGGTAGTGCTGGGCGACCCCGGTCTCCTCGATGTACCCCATGCCCCCATGCACCTGGAGGGCCAGCGAGGTCATCTCGACCCCGAGGTCGGTACACCACGCTTTGGCGATCGGGGTCACGAGGTCCATGTACTCCTCGGCTGCGGCGCGGACCGCCTCGTCGCTGGAATGATGGGCCACATCGAAGGCCGCCGCCGTCGAATACAGCAGGCAGCGCATCGCTTCGATGGAGGCCCTCATGGTCATCAGCATGCGGCGGATGTCCGGGTGCTCGATGATGGGGGAATGCTCGGACTTGGGGGCACCGATGGCCCGCCCCTGGCGGCGCTCCCGGGCGAACTCGACGGCCTGCTGGTAGGCCCGTTCGGACAGCGCCAGGCCTTCTACGCCTACCGACAGCCGGGCGCTGTTCATCATCGTGAACATGTTGCCCATGCCCTGGTTCTCTTCGCCGACGAGGTATCCGGTGGCATCTTCGAACGCCATCACACAGGTGGGGCTGGCGTGGATGCCCATCTTGTGCTCGATCGACACCGCCTTGACGCTGTTGCGCGCTCCCAGGGACCCGTCGGGGTTGACGAGGAACTTCGGCACCAGGAACATCGAAATACCCTTTGTTCCGGGTGGTCCGTCGGGGGTCCGCGCCAGCACCATGTGAATGATGTTCTCGGCCAGGTCGTGCTCGCCCCAGCTGATGTAGATCTTGGTTCCGGAGATGGAATAGGAACCATCCTCGTTGCGGGTCGCCCTGGAGCGCAGCGCTCCGACGTCGGAACCGGCCTCGGGCTCGGTGAGGACCATCGTTCCCATCCACTCACCGCTCGACAGCTTGTCGAGATAGGTCGCCTTCTGCTCGTCGGAACCGTGGAACAGGAGGGCTTCAACCGCCCCCTGGGTGAGCATGGGCCCGATGGAGAACGCCATATTGGCAGAGGTGAACATCTCCTGAACGGCCAGGCCAACCAGCCACGGCAGCCCGGCTCCGCCCGCCTCGGGCGGATAGCCGACCGCTCCCCAGCCAGAATCGACGAACTTGCGGTAAGCCTCGCGGAAGCCTTCTGGAGTGACGACCGAGGCGTCGCCGTCGTGGCGAGAGCCGACCTGATCACCGATGCGATTGGTGGGGGCGATCACCTCGGCCATGAAGCGGCCGGCCTCTTCGAGAGCGCCCCGCACAGTCTCGGGGTCGGCGTGCTCGAAGCCATCGAGCTTGGAGAGCCCTTCGAGGTCGGTGATGCGTTCGAGGACGAAGGCGATGTCGGCGATCGGCGGTGCGTACTCGGTGGACATGGCGTAATTGTAGGTGGGCGCCGCCCGCCACAGGGCAGTGGTCACCGGGCTTTCCGGGCGGGTGCAGGCGGCGGCAGGCGCCGATGGGTCAGAGACCGACCTTGGTTTCCTCGATGAGGAAGTCGACCACCCTGGTGAGGGCGCCCCGCCCGTCGTTGCCCTCGGCCAACGCCTTTTCGTACACCGCCAGCTGGCGATCGGCGCTTGTGCCCCGCTTGACGATTTCCCGCACATGCTCGACTTCGGCAACGCAGCCGAGGCGGGCAGCTTCGGGGGCGAGCAGCGCGATCAGCTCTTCGGTCAGCTCGGGGAAGGCCACGAGCCGGCCAATGCCGAAGTCCATGAGCGGCTCGTTGATGCCGTAGCGCTGGGCCCGCCACAGGTTCTCGGAGATGAGGAAGTTCGAGTAGGTGCGCCAGCGTTGGTTCTGCTGTCGCTTCGTGAACAGCATGCTGAGGAGACTGGTATAGACCGCAGCGATGGCGAGACCGTCTTCGAGCGTCGTGCATATGTCGGCGATCCGCATCTCGAGGGTGGGGTAGCGGGCGCTGGGCCTGACGTCCCACCACACCTTGCTGGCATCCTCGAAGATGCCGGCCTCGACGAGCACGTTCACATGCCGCTCGTACTCGGCCCAGCTGTTGAAGTGTTCGGGTAGCCCGGTGCGGGGAAGCGCCTTGAACACGCTCATCCGGTAGCTTTTCAGCCCCGTATCCTCGCTGTGCCAGAAGGGGCTCGACGTGCTCAACGCCAGCAGGTGGGGCAGGAAATAGGAGACCTGGCTCATGAGGTCGATGCGCGTGTCCGGATCGGCGATCCCCACGTGGACGTGCATCCCGGAGATCAGGAGGCGCCGGACCACGCCCTGCATGTCGCGGGCGAGCAGGTTGTACCGCTCCTTGTCGGTATGGAGCTGCTGCCCCCAGTCGGCAAAGGGGTGGGTGGACGCTGCGATCGAATGCAGGCCGTAGCGCTCGGCGATCTCGCATACGGTGCGCCGCTTGTTGGTGAGGTCCTCACGGGCCTCGGCGATGGAGGCGCAGGGCCGCGTTTGAATCTCGACCTGGGACCGCATGAACTCGCTCCCCACCTCTTCGCCCAATGCCTCGGTGAGGTCGGCCCACAGCTCCTCGGGAGGATCGCGCACGAGATCGCGGCTCTCAGACTCGACGAGCAGGTATTCCTCCTCGATTCCTACCGTGAAAGAGGGCCGTTGCAGCGACATGGCCCATGAACCTTACCGGCTTCCGGCCCGGGGGGCCGATGGCTGCGATCAGGCGGCCATTGCCCCGGAAGGCAGGCACCACGGGCATTGCTCGTCCGCGCAGCCCTCCACTGGGATGGCCGGGATGCCCGCCTCGGCGAGCAGGCGCTGGATGGCGGCGAGGTCGATGGTGGAAGTGTTGTTTCTCATGATCCCAACGTACAGGCCGGGTGTGACAGATTCTCGCCTCGAGCGTTCCGGTCGGGCCGGTGCACAGGGCAGGTCGGCTAGCTTTCTGGCATGTCCGATGTGCTCACGTATCGCCTCGAGGGCAGCGTTGCCGTAGTCGTCCTCGATGACGGCAAGGCCAACGTGCTCAACGACGTCTCGATCGGTGCGCTGCACGCCGCCCTCGATCGTGCCGAGAAAGAGGCCGGCGCCGTCGTCCTGCTGGGCCGGGCGGGCCGTTTCTCAGGTGGCTTCGACCTCGGGGTGATGGGGTCCGATGTCGGCGCCATGCGGGCCCTGGTTCGATCCGGCGCCGAGCTCCTGTTGCGCGTGTGGGAGTTCCCGCGGCCGTTCCTCGTCGCCTGCACGGGCCACGCCGTCGCGGCCGGCGCCATGCTGCTGCTGGCTGCCGATTACCGGATCGGCATCGAAGGTGACTGGTGGATCGGGCTGAACGAGGTCGGCATCGGCATGCCGCTGCCGGTTTTTGCCGTGGAGCTCGCCCGAGCCAGGCTGGACCCGCGTGTGTTCACCGCGGCAACCCTGCACGCCCGGATGTTCGACGCCGACGGAGCGATCGAGGCCGGTTACCTGGACGAGGCCGTCGGGGCCAAGCAGCTCATGGAGCGGGTCATGAGCCAGGCCACCGAGATGGCCAAATTCGATCCCGGCGGCTACGGGCCCTCGAAGCGGCGCGTCCGGGGCAGGGTTGCCGACCACGTGCGGGCCACGCTCGACCAGGACATGGACGCCATCACGATGCCCAGGGTCGAATGAGCGACACGCCTGGCTGGTTCTCTCGGGCGATCGAGACGCCGATTCAGGAGGGGACCGTCGAGGTGGCGGACGTCTCCATCCACTACCTGGAGTGGGGGGAGCGCGACCGTCCCGGGATCGTCTTCGTGCACGGTGGCAGTGCCCACGCACACTGGTGGACCCATCTGGCGCCGATGTTCATCGAGCGCTACCACCCGGTTGCGATAGACATGTCCGGCCACGGCGATAGCGGGCGCCGGTCCGACTACGCCTTCGACATCTGGGCCGAGGAGATCATGGCGGTATGCGCCGCCACCGGCATCGACAGCCCTCCTGTGCTCGTCGGCCATTCGATGGGAGGCCTGGTCTCGATCGTGACCGCAGCCCTCCACGGGGAGAAGCTGCGCGGTGCCATCATCGTCGACTCGCCGGTGAATCGCCCGGATCCTGAACGGGAAGAGGGTGTCCGGGGAAGGGCGTTCCGCAATCCCAAGACCTACGCCGACGTCGAGACCGCCCTCGAGCATTTCCGCCTCGTGCCCGACCAGCCACCCGGACCCCCCTATGTGATGGACTACATTGCCCGCCACTCGTTGCGACGGGTGGAGGATGGCTGGACCTGGAAGTTCGATCCGAACATCTTTCCACGCCTCAAGCCGGCCGCCATTCACGAGTACCTGGCCGGCATCCACACCCGGGTCGCCCTGTTCCGCGGCGAGCTGTCGGACCTCGTGACCCCGGACGTGAGCGACTACATGCACGAGTTGCTGGGGAGAAACGCCCCGGTCGTGGCAATCCCCGAGGCCCACCACCACCTCATCATCGATCAGCCGCTTGCGTTCGTGTCGGCGCTGCGGGCGATCCTGGCCGATTGGGAGCATACGGTCCCGCGCCACCGCTGACCACGCCACGCCCGGCACCACCGGCGCCGCAGGGGTAGCGTGATCGGTAGCCAACAACAGGGGTGTGACGCCATGACGTTCCTGAGAATCGCGGTCTTTGAAATCGAGGATGCTCCGCACGACGCGCTCGAGATATGGGATGACCTGGTCGGGTCGGCGCTGCGGAACAACCCCGACTGCTCGCAGAGCATGGTGTCCCAGAGCGGCAGCAGATATGCGGTGGTCTCGACGTGGACCTCGGAGGAGCGCTTCCATTACTGGATGGATTCGAAGCCGTACCAGGATGTGATCAACACGGTATCGGCCAGGCTCGGGGTCACCGGCCGGGCCGAGCCCCGCTACCTGTTCGAAGGCGAAGTCCAGCGAGGGGCCTGAGCACCCGCCCGCCGCGATCGATGGTTACTCGTCGGTGAGGCTCGGGTTGGTGAGGTCGTTCACGATGGCGGCCACCGACCGGGACGCCACGATGGGGTCGTCGAGGCCGCGCACCCAGACGAGCGTACGGCGCCCCGGCCCCCGGCCCTCGGTGAGCGGCTCGATGGCGGTGACGTCATCCGAACGCACGTACTTGCTGTAGCCCAGGCTCACCATTCGGCCTGTCTGCATCCGCATGCACCGAACCTAGCGGACCCGCCCGGGGTCGTGAGGCGACGCGGCCCGGCGGCGGCACCCGGCACGCCCCGCATCGCCGGCCCGGCGACGCCGTGCGGTCCGGAGCCGGAATAGCACGGCAGCCCTGAAGGTTGCCAGCCATCATGGACCCACAGATCGCGGCCGCACTGGCCGCCGGCGGCATCTGCGACATCACCACCACCGGCGCCAAGAGCGGCCGGGAACGCCGCATCGAAATCGTCTTCCATCAGTTCGACGGGGAGTATTTCATCACAGGAAAGCCGGGCTTCAGGCGGGACTGGCTCGCCAATCTGCATGCCAACCCCCGGTTCACCCTGCATCTGAAGGGTGGGGTCGACGCCGACCTCGACGCCACGGCGGAGCCGATCGCCGATGAAGGGGAGCGGGCACGCGTGCTCTATCGCATCCTGACCGAGAGCTGGGGCAACGAGCCCACCAAGGCCGAGCACATCCTGCCTCGCTGGGTGAGCGGGGCGCCGCTCGTCAGGTTCCGGGTTGGTTGACCGCCGTTTGCATAGCGACGCGCCTTCCTGTAAACATGAGGCCCACATGTACAGCTCGAACTGCCACCTCCATCATCACCATGCCCAGGAGGGCTGGCTGGAGGTGTAGCTCGCGCACAGGGACGCAGCACCACAGCCGGCCTGCGAAGGCCGGTTTTTTCGTTCCGTTCCTCCGCAGGCCAGCCGGAGGAACACCATGAACGAACAAACAATCCACCTCGGTCTCCCGAAAGGGCACATGGCACAGGGGGTCAAGGATCTGCTGGCCGATGCCGGAATCGACGTGACTCCGTCTGCCCGCGGGTACCGGCCCACGCTCTCGCTTCCCGGGTTCGAGGTCAAGATCCTCAAGCCCCAGAACATCGTCGAAATGCTCGACCTCGGCACTCGCGATGTCGGGTTTGCCGGCGCCGACTGGGTCCGGGAGCTGCGAGCCGACATCGTCGAAGTCCTCGACACCGGGATGGACACCGTGCAGCTCGTCGCCGCATCACCCGAAGAATGGAGCGAGCTCCCGGACCGGCGGCTGGTGGTTGCCACCGAGTATCCACTGCTCACGGAGGCCTGGGTGCGGGCCAGGGGCCTCGATGCGGAAGTGATTCGCAGCTATGGGGCCACCGAGGTGTTCCCACCCGAAGACGCCGACATCATCGTCGACAATTCGGCAACCGGGAGCACATTGCGTGCCAACGGGCTGCGGGTGGTCGACGTGCTCGGCGAGTCATCCACCCGCCTCTATGCCAGCCGCCGGGCGATGGACGATCCCTACCGGAAGGAGCGCATCAGCGATCTGGCTCTGCTGCTCGAATCGGTTCTCAATGCTCGACAGCGGGTGATGATCGAGGTGAACGCCCCGGCGGACCGGTTGGAGGAGGTCGTCACCTTGCTTCCGAGCATGCGTGAGGCCACGGTCGCCCCGCTCTACGGCAGCCAGGGATTTGCCGTCCGGGCGGCGGTCCCGCGCGAAGCGCTCCCCGCCATCATTCCCGCCATCAAGGCGGCCGGAGGCACCGACGTGGTGGTGACGAGCCTGTCACAGATCGTGCCGTGACCGACATGCGCAACGCCCAGGTCAAGCGAGAGACATCGGAAACCGCCATCGAGCTGGACCTCACCCTCGACGGCACCGGGGTTGCCGACGTCGACACCGGCGTCGGATTCCTCGACCATCTGCTCGCCGGCCTCACCAAGCATGCCCGGTTCGACCTGTCGCTGCGTTGTCGAGGTGACATTGAGATCGACGATCATCACACCGTCGAGGACTGCGGCCTCGCGCTCGGAGCCGCAATCGACGATGCGCTGGGCGAGCGGCGCGGCATCACCCGGTTTGGAAGCGCCTACGCTCCCCTCGATGAGGCGCTCGCCCGGGCGGTCGTCGACATCTCCGGCCGGGGGGGCGCCTGGGTGAGCCTCAACCTCCAGCGAGAATCGATCGGAGCACTCTCCACCGAGAACCTCCCGCATTTCATCGAGTCGCTCGCCCGCACCGCCGGAATCACGATTCACGTCGATGTCCTGAAGGGGGAGAACGATCATCACCGGGCAGAGGCCGCCTTCAAGGCACTGGCGCTCGCCCTCCGCCAGGCAGTTGCCCGCAGTGGGGAGCAGGGCATCCCCTCGACCAAAGGCCGTATCGACGGAGGCAGCCGATGACGGTGGCGATCGCCGATTCCGGCGTAGCCAACCTGGCTTCCATTCGAAGCGCCTTTCAGGCACTGGGCGCCGAGACCGTGGTCACCTCCGATCCTGAGATCTTGGCAGAGGCCCCATTCGGCGTCGTTCCCGGTGTTGGCGCCTTTGGAGCAGGCATGGCGGCATTGCGCAGCACCGGCCTCGATACGGCCGTTCTTGGCCGAACGGCCACCGGTCGGCCGCTGCTGGCGGTGTGTCTCGGCATGCAGATGCTGACGTCCGGCAGTGCCGAGGCACCCGGAGTGGACGGTCTGGGCGTCATTCCCGGCCGGCTGGAGGCCCTGCCCAGCACGGTACGGGTTCCCCACCTCGGATGGAATCGCGTCGAGGCCGGCCGTGGTCGACTTCTCGCCAGCGGCGACGCTGCCTTCGCCAACAGCTACTGCCTCCCCGACCTGCCGGCGGGATGGGAGGGGGCGTGGACCACCCACGGCACGTCGTTTGTGTCGGCCCTGGAGCAGGGGCGGCTGCTGGCCACCCAATTCCACCCCGAGCTCTCCGGCCGCTACGGAATGGACCTGCTGCGGCGCTGGCTGGCGGACGAAGCCGCTCCTGCCGACCAGCCCGCCGGTGGCCGCCACTCGCACCGTGTCATTCCTTGCCTCGATGTGCGAGGTGGGCGGGTGGTGAAGGGTGTGCGGTTCCAGCAGCTGCGTGATTCCGGCGACCCGGCAGAGCGGGCCGCCCTCTACCAGGATCAGGGCGCAGACGAGATCGTGATGCTCGACATTGCCGCTTCGCCCGAAGAGGCGAAAACCCGGGTCGATACCGTCCGCCGCATTCGAGAGCGCCTCCAGATCCCCCTCACGGTCGGCGGTGGGGTGCGGAGCATCGCCGATGCCAAACGGCTGCTGGAAGCCGGTGCCGACCGCGTCAGCGTCAACACGGCGGCGGTCCGCCGGCCTGAGCTCATCACCGAACTGGCCGAGCAGTTTGGGACCCAATGCATTGTGCTTGCCATCGATGCCCGCCGGCGCGGTTCGGACTGGGAGGTCGTCGTAGTCGGCGGAAGCGAGCCGACCGGGCTCTCCGCTGCCGCCTGGGCACGGGAGGGCGCCGAACGGGGTGCCGGGGAGATCCTGCTCACCAGCTGGGATCGGGACGGCACCGGCGACGGGTATGACCTGGCGCTGCTCAGGGTCATAAGTGAAGCAGTGGCCGTGCCGGTGATCGCCTCGGGCGGCGTCGGCACCGTGGCAGACATGGCCGACGCAATCGATGCCGGGGCGGACGCAGTCCTGGCTGCGACGTTGTTTCACGATGATCTCCACACCGTGGCCGGAGCCAAGGTGGAGCTGGCCGCCCTGGGAATGGCGGTGCGGCGATGATCATCCCCAGCATCGACATCGCCGAAGGCCGCGCCGTGCAACTGCGGCGAGGAAGAGAGCTCGTCCTCGAGGGCGGAGATCCGTTCGACCGCCTTGCCGAATTCTCGGTGGCCGGCGAGGTGGCGGTGATAGACCTGGATGCAGCTCGCGGCTCGGGCGACAACCGCGCGCTCATCCGAGAAATGGTGCGGCAAGCTCGCTGCCGGGTTGGCGGAGGGATCCGCACCCTCGAAGCAGCGGTGGACTGGCTCGACGCGGGCGCCTCCAGGGTGATCATCGGCACGGCTGCTTCCGTCCGGTTCTGCTCACAGCTTCCCCGGGACCGGGTCATCGCGGCGGTCGATGCCGAACGCGGTGAGGTGGTGGTCGACGGCTGGGAGACTCCCACCGGCGTGGACGTGCTGGAGCGCATCAGCGAGCTGGCTCCGGTGGTGGGCGGATTCTTGTTCACACAGGTCGAGCACGAGGGGGCCATGGCCGGTTTCGACCTCACGCTCGTAGAGCAGGCGGTGCTGGCGGCGGGCGATGCCCGCGTGACCGCAGCCGGCGGGATCACCGAGCCTGCCGAGGTAGCCGCCCTCCACGCCCGGGGTGCCGATGCCCAGGTGGGCATGGCGCTGTACTCGGGCCACATGACGCTCGGCCAGGCGATCGGCGCCCCGCTCAGCCGGCCCGTCGACGATGATTTCTGGCCAACGGTGGTGGTCGACCAGGCCGGCGTTTCGCTCGGCCTGGCATGGAGCACGCGGGAATCGCTCGAGATGGCGGTATCCCAGCGTCGCGGCGTGTACTGGTCCCGTTCTCGCAACGAGCTGTGGATGAAAGGCGACACGTCCGGTGCCTATCAGGATCTGCTGGCGGTGGACCTCGACTGCGACGGTGACGCCCTGCGCTTCACCGTTCACCAGCACGGGACCGGCTTTTGCCACACGGGATCCCACTCCTGTTGGGACGAGCAATTCTCCCTCATGTCGCTCGAGCGCACCGTCGCAGAGAGAGTCGAATCGCCTGAGCCCGGCTCGGGGACCAACCGACTGCTCGACGACCCCGGGTTGCTGGCTGCCAAGTTGATCGAAGAGGCGGGAGAGCTGGCCGCCGCCGGCGACACCACCGGGGCGATTCACGAAACCGCCGACCTGCTCTATTTCGCCCTCGTGGCGTTGCGCCGGGCCGGCGGCTCTCTCCGGGACGTCAACGCCGAGCTTGGGCGCCGGCACGGCCGGGTTTACCGGCGGCCGATGAGGGCCAAGACATGAGCGGCTTTCTGCCCACTCGCACGGTCGAGGAGATCATCAGCCGGCCCAACCGCGCAATCGGCCAGGATGCCCTGTCCGTTGCCGCGGACCTCATCACCGAGGTGCAGGAGGGCGGCGTCGCCGCCCTCGAGAAGCTCACGGCTCAGTTTGACGAACGGCCGATGGGGACGCCGCTGTTTCTCACCCGCGCTGATCTGGAGGAGGCGCTGCGCTCGCTCCCGGACGACCACCGCGAGGCGCTGGAGCGGATCGCCGGACGCATCGGAAAGTTCGCCACCGCCCAGCGAGAAACGCTCTCGTCGCTGACGGGCTTTTCCGTGCCGGGAGGAACGGCCGGTCATACCGTTACGGCGGTGGCCCGCGCCGGGTGCTACGCGCCCGGCGGGAGGTATCCGCTGCCGTCCTCGGTGCTGATGACTGCCGTCACGGCCCGGGCGGCGGGGGTTGGGGAGGTATGGATTGCGTCGCCCCGCCCGGCGCCCATCACCCTGGCGGCGGCAGCCGTGGCCGGCGCCGACGGGCTGCTGGCGGCCGGCGGTGCACATGCCATTGCCGCCCTTGCCTTCGGGGCGGGGCCGCTCCCTGCCGTCGACACGATCGTCGGGCCCGGCAACCGCTACGTGACCGCCGCCAAGCAGCTGGTGTTCGGCACGGTTGGCATCGACATGCTGGCAGGGCCCTCCGAGCTGGCGGTCCTGGCCGATGCAACAGCCGACGCCGATATTGTCGCCGCCGATCTCATCGCCCAGGCCGAGCACGATCCTGAGGCGTTCCCGGTGCTCGTCACCACGGATCCGGCCCTCGTCGGCCGGGTGCGGAAGGAGCTGGCGGCTCGGCTCGCCGACCTGCCCACCGCCGCCGTCGCCGTCCCGGCACTGCGCGGAGGCGGTGCAGTGCTGGCAGAAACCCTCGATGAGGCGGTCTCGATCTGTGACCAGATCGCCCCCGAGCACCTCCAGCTGTCGGTGGCCGACCCGGTGGGGGTGCGGGAGCGGCTGGTGAACTACGGAGCCGTGTTCGTCGGGGAGGGGTCGGCCGAGGTGTTCGGTGACTACGGGGCCGGGCCCAACCACGTCCTGCCCACGGGCGGCACCGCTCGCTTCACCGGCGGGCTGTCGGTGTTCACGTTCCTCCGGGTTCGCACCTGGCTGAAGGTGAATCCAACCGATGAGCTGCGGCGCGACACCGCCTGGCTGGCACGCCAAGAGGGCCTCGAAGGACACGCCCGGGCGGCCGAAGCACGCGGCTAGCTGTAGTTGGCCGCAGGGGAAGGCGCCTCGCCTCAGTCCCCCTCCTAACATCGTCCGGATGGATATCTGGGAGCTGAGCGACGAAGCCGCCGACCAGCTCGCTGCCCTCTATCCGGTATCGGCCACCTACGTCGGCATCGCCGGCCACGACGACCGGTGGAGCGATTACAGCCCGGACGGCTTGGACGCCGGGGTCGCATACTTGAGAGATCTCCGGCGGCGGGTCGACGCTCTGCCCGAGGACCCCGATCCATGGGCGAACCGGGCGGCCAGGGCCGCCCGGATGTTCGCCGATACCCAGCTCGCCCACCTCACCCACGAGGACGCATACCGCGAACTACGGACCCTTGCCTGTCCCCTGTACGAGGTGCGAGAGGTGTTCGACGTCATGGACACGGGTTCGGGGCCGGGCAGGGCAGCCGTCATCGCTCGCCTCGGCGGTGTCTCCGACGCGCTGGCCGGCATACGCTCGACCCTCCAGTTGGGAATCGACCGCTCCCTCTATGCCGCCCGCCGCCAGGTAGTGGGAGCCATCGAACAGTGCCAGATCAATTCCGGCCCGGAATCATCGCTGCGATCCCTCGTCCCGACGATGGCCGAGGCCGGTGCCGACAGCGCAGAGCTGGCGGCCGCCGAGGCCGCCGCCGAGGCCGCCGCCATCGCTTTCGGGGAATTCGGCGACTGGCTGGCTGAGGCGTATGTCCCCGGGGCCGCCGATCAAGACGGTGTTGGTGGTGAGCGCTACAAGGCCGCCTCCCGCTACTTCCTCGGAACGGAAATCGACCTGGAAGAGACCTACCAGTGGGGCTGGTCCGAGATCGAGCGGATCGGTTCCAGCATGGATGCACTGGCCGAGGAGATCGGTCCCGGTCTCGGCCGTCGGGGTGTGATCGAAATGCTCAATACCGACCCGGCCCGCCGAGCGTCCCGGCCGGATTTCCTCCGCCTGATGCAGCAGCGCCAGGATGTGGCGCTGGCCGAGCTGGACGGGACCCATTTCGACGTGCCGGAGCCGGTCAGGCGGGTCGAAACCAAACTGGCCCCCCCGGGTGCCTTCATCGGCGCCTACTACATCAGCCCGAGCGAGGACTTCACTCGCCCGGGCAGTGTCTGGTTTTCTGTGGGGGACAACCTCACCATTCCGGTCTGGGACAACGTGAGCACCGCCTATCACGAAGGCTTCCCCGGTCACCACCTCCAGACAGGCGTGCAAATGAGCCTGGCGGATCGAATCAGCCGGCTGCAGCGCCTGTGGATGTGGTACAGCGGCAGCGGTGAGGGGTGGGCGTTGTACTCGGAGACTCTCATGCGCGAGCTCGGCTATTTCGAGAAACCCGAGTATGTGTTCGGAATGCTGGCATCCGAGATGCTGCGCGCCTGCCGGGTGGCCGTCGACATCGGCATGCACCTCGGCCTGGCGATTCCCGACTCCCAGCCGTTCCATCCGGGGGAGGCTTGGACCTATGACACGGCGGTCGAGATGCTGATGGACTACGCCGGGCAGCTTCCCGATTACGCGCGCGGGGAGGTCACTCGCTATCTCGGCTGGCCCGGCCAAGCCGCTTCCTACAAGATCGGCGAGCGTGTGATTCTCGACTTGCGCGCCGGTCGCAAGCGAGAGCTCGGTGACGATTTCAACCTCAAGGCGTTTCACGGTGACGTGCTGGCGGCGGGATCCGTTGGTCTCGATCTCCTGCGCGAGTTCCTCGAGGAATCCCGCTAGCCGTGCGCTCGATGCCCGGGGCTGCTATCAGACGATGCCGATGGCGCTGAATGCAGCTTCGAAGAAGAATCCGAGCGGAACGGCCAGCACCACCGAGAGTCCGGTTGCGGCCGCCCTCAGGCGAGCTCCCTCGTCACGCAGCAAGGCCGAGGGCAGCAGAAGACCGATGAGGCCGACGGCCACGTAGGTGATATGGGCCTCCGGGTGGTCGATGTGACCCCACAAAACAACTCCCTCGGCCAATGCCACCGCCGCTAGCAAGGCTGCGCCGAGCACACGAAGGCGCCTCGGTCCAAATCGGGAGTGCCATCCCGTGAGCGCGGCCAGGGGGCCGACCAGCACGCCGATGACCGTCCACAGGGCCCAGTACCGGGGCGTCTGTATGTTGGCGGCAAGCAGTCCGAACACGTAGTACGTGGCGTTGGCGGCCGTCAGCGAAACGGCACCGCCGATGGCAGCCTCCGCCCGGCCACGGCGGGAGCGGCCTCCGACGATAGCAGCGAGGGCGGCCCACGGGGACACCATCTGCCCGAGTGATGTCGTCACTATCGACTTGTCCGCCAAAGCGGCGAAGAGACCGAGAGCAACGCCGCCGACGACCGCCTCAGTGACGGTGGCGAGAGAAGAGGACGGTTTCGGCCGGGTTGAGCTCATTGGATATGCACCACGTG
>JBFKDW010000073.1:0-15173 GCA_041619515.1 Acidimicrobiia bacterium | reverse complement strand
CGATGGAACTTCGAAAACGCCTGGCCCTCCAAGGTTGAGGTGACGGAGTCGGACGGAACCGTGGTCGAGGAATTGACAATGGCCGTCGAGTTCATCGAAAGGGCCAATTGAGCCGATTCAGCGGGCTCACCACACCCCTTCGCGCGAAAACCCCCTATTTCCAGGGGGTTTCCGGAGTGGGCGCTACAGGGATTGAACCTGTGACCTCTTCCACGTCAAGGAAGCGCTCTCCCGCTGAGCTAAGCGCCCGGAGCATCGCAGTGTAGCGATGGAGGTGCCGACCGGAATCGAACCGGTGTGACAGGATTTGCAGTCCTGCGCCTCGCCACTCGGCCACGGCACCAGTGGAAACGGCGACCCGACGGGTCGCCGCTGGAGCGGACGACCGGGCTCGAACCGGCGACCTTCACCTTGGCAAGGTGACGCTCTACCAACTGAGCTACGTCCGCGGAATCGCCTCCACTTTATCACTCACCGGCCTGTTGACCCGAACCCCCCATCGCCTCGCGACGACGGTGGCAGCTCGGCAACCTCGACGAACTCCTGTGTCGCTACCGGGACCACAACCAGCTGGGCGATACGATCACCGCGGGCGATGTTGACCGGCTCGTCACCATGATTGACGAGCACCACGCTGATCTCTCCGCGATACCCGGCATCGACGAGGCCCGGTGCGTTCACGACCCCGATACCCTGGCGGGCGGCAAGGCCGCTGCGAGGGACGACGAACCCGGCGTACCCGTCCGGGACCGCGACGGCGATCCCGGTGGGAACCTGGCGGCGGCTCCCTGGCTCCAATAAGGTATCGATGCGAGAATACAGGTCCGTGCCCCCGTCGCCTGGATGAGAATGGGACGGGGTCGGAAGATCGACGTCTAGCTTCAGGAGCGGGATGTCCATGCCGAGAGGATTCTGACAGGGCCCATGGCAAATATCGAGGGCAAACCCCGCGTGACCCCACCACCAACCAATCGCACCGCCGAAGACTATCGGTCTTCGGTGCTCGACATGCTCGGGTTTTCGAGCCCCTACGAGCATGCCATCACCCAGGTCCGGACCGACGTGGTGCTCGAACGCCCGACCGTTGGCGAAGAGGCGGGCCACTTCCCGCGCATCGCAGAGCTCCCCTCGCGGCGCCAGTCGACCGACGAGATGGGGACCGAGGGCCTGGTGCAGCGGCTCTGGCAGGCCTCCGAGGCGGTAGATCAGGACCTGGCGATCGATGATTGGGGTCCGGAAGCTCCCGTCGACAGCACGGTGGGCCGTTACCGCTGGGCGTGGTGGCCCGTCCTGCTCGGCGCACTCGTCATCGGGATCATCCTCCTCATCATGAGCTTTCGCAGCATCCCGGCCGGGCAGGCGGACGGACTCCGCCAGGATTGGAGTGCGGCCGTTCTGCAGGTGCGAGCCACCGTGCCCGCCGCCCGGGAAGCGGCCATCGTCATTACAGATCCAGGCTCCGGTGCCGACGACCTTGCCACCGCTCGGAACTCGCTCATCGGATTCGACAGCGGCGCCACCGCTCTCGGAGCACTGGTGTCCCGGCCGTTCCCGACGCCTCCGCCGCTGGCATCGGGCGACGCCTTCGACGCTCTCAAGCCGGCTCAGGGCGATCTCCTCGTGAGCGCTGCGCTGGCGGTCGACATCGAAGAACGCCTCACAGATGCCCTCACCTATCGCAGCCTCCTCGACCAGTCGTTCATCCTGCCGTCGCTGCCGATAGTCGCCGACGACGTCGCACGAACCGACCTCGGCGTGGCGCTCGCCACCAGCTTGTCGGCGACACGCGAGCGAGTGCGCCAGCTGCCAATCGGACCGTCCTTCGAAGCCCACCGGACGAGCGCGCTGGCACTCGTCACCCGTCTCGAGACATGGCAGGCCAGTTACCTCGACGCCCTCCGTTTGGGCGACATCGACGCGGCCACCGAGCTGAAGGTGGAGATCGACGACCGGATCAGCGCCTTGCGCAACAGCGTGGGTGAACCGCTCGGGTTGGTTGCGGGCGCGGTCGAGACCAGATTCGACCAGCTCGACGAGCTGCTCGACAGCTCGCTGACGGCGCTGGCAACCGGGTAGGGGCCGCACCGACCGTCACTCCTCGAGGCTGGCCATTTCCTTCTCGAAGTCCCTGGCTCCCTGGAAATCCTTGTAGACGCTGGCAAAACGCAGGTAGGCGACCTCGTCGGCCTGTTTCAGCCCATCGAGGACGATGCGCCCGATCTCCTCGGAGGCGATTTCGGGGGCGCCGGCCTGCGCGGCCGCTTCGACCCGTTCCAGGATCCCTTCGATAGCCCCGGCCGGGATCTCTCGGCCCCCCAGCGCCCGTTCGATGCCGCTGCGGACCTTGTCGAGGGCGAACGGATCGGTGCTGCCGTCTCGTTTGCGCACGAGAATGGGGAGCTGGGCCCGCTCGTAGGTGGTGAATCTCCGGCCACAGTCCGGACAGGCGCGGCGTCTCCGAACCTCCCGCCCTTCGCCGGCAGGCCTGCTGTCGATGACTCGCGTGTCTTCGGTGCTGCAATAGGGGCAGCGCATTCCGGTGAGGGTACTCGAATTCACGAGCGCCGAACCCGCCGAATCAGGCTGCAGGCAGCAAGATGAGCTGACCGGGGGTGATCAGACCGCCGTCGAGATCATTGATGCGTTGAATGAGCCGGACGACCGCGCGTACGTCCTCCCCCGGCTCGGCGCGATCACCCGCCAGGTCCCACAGGGTATCTCCACTCACCACCCGGTAGGGCTCGGTCGGTGGCGCCGTAGGGCCGGCCTGGACTTGCTGGGCGAGAAGGAGGAGAAACACCAACGCCAGTGCCAGAGGGAGGACCAACGCCCTGAGGCGGATGGATCGGACGTTCATGGTGTTTCTCCTCCGTGCTCGACCAGTGCCATTTTCAGTGGCGTCCCCACACGGTATCCGGTGGGTGTGACACGAACGCACGTTCGGTACGCGACGAACTATACGAACGCATGTTCGATTTGTCAAGGTCGAACATATGTTTGTTTTTCGAGAGTCCGGTTGCTACGGTCAAGGCCAAGCAAAAGGAGTAGATCGTGGGAACAGACATTTCGACACGGCAGCGGGAAATCCTCGACTACATCCGGGACACGGTGGCCGACCGGGGCTATCCGCCGTCGGTTCGGGAAATCGGCGAGGCTGTGGGCTTGAGCTCACCCTCGACCGTGCACAGCCACCTCTCCACCCTCGAAGCCACCGGCCATCTGCGACGCGATCCGACCAAGCCCCGGGCGATCGAGGTGCTCGACGACGACTCCCACCCAGCCGACGTGCGCCGGGTGCCTCTGGTTGGCCGGATCGCCGCCGGATCACCCATCCTGGCTGAGGAGGACATCGAGGATGTGTACCCACTTCCGGTCGAGCTGGTTGGGGATGGCCCCATCTTCATGCTGCGGGTGAAGGGCGACTCCATGATCGACGCCGGCATCCTGGACGGCGACCTGGTGGTCATCCACCGTCAGCCCGACGCACTCGACGGAGAAATCGTGGCGGCGCTCATCGACGGAGAAGAAGCCACGGTCAAGCGCCTCCAACGCAAGGACGGCGCCGTGATCCTCCACCCCGAGAACCCGGCCCTCGAGCCGATGGTGTTCACCGACGGGGTCGAGCTGATCGGCAAGGTCGTGGCCGTGATGCGAGGGATTCGCTGAAACGAATCGATCACGTTCAGGTCGCCATCCCGGCCGGCGGCGAGGCCGCAGCCAGGGCGTTCTATCTCGATCTGCTCGGATTCGAAGAGATTCCCAAGCCACCGGCGCTGCAAGCACGGGGCGGTGCGTGGCTCCGCCTCGGCGATATCGAGCTGCACCTCGGGGTCGACCAGGCGTTCACCCCCGCCCGCAAGGCCCATCCCGGGTTCCGCTGGCAGGAGGCGGATGCGCTGGCCGTCCTGCTCGAGTCGGCAGGGTATCCGGTCGAATGGGAGGTGGCGCTCGCCGGGCGCACGAGATTCCACACCTTCGACCCGTTCGGGAACCGCCTCGAATTCATCGACGAGGGCACCCGGGACAGCCAGGACTAGTTGGCCAGCTCCCCCTCGAACACATAGGTGGCTGGGCCCTCCATCCAAACGGTGTCCCCGTCCAGCTCGACTTCGAGGTCACCGCCCAGGAGACCGACAGTCACAGAATCGCCCGCCAGCCCCGCCCGGTTCGCCACCACCGCCGCCGCCCCGGCGCCGGTCCCACAGGCGAGGGTCTCGCCGACACCTCGCTCCCAGGTGCGAACCTCGAGCCGCCGCGCATCCTTGATCTGCACGAATTCCACGTTGGTGCGGCCCGGGAACTGTTCCGCCACCTCGATGACGGGACCCAGCGTCCTCACCGGTGCCTCCCTGGTGTTCTCCACGAAGAGAACCGCGTGCGGATTCCCCAGACTGATGGGTCGCACCTCGGCTCCCGCCACCCACATCGCCGCCTCCTCGCCGGCCGGTTCAGGACGCCCGAGCATGGCGCGAACCCGTCCCGACTCCTTGACCTCTACCGGGTAGTCGCCCATATCCGTCTGCACAACGAACGCTCGCTCGTCGGTCCAGCCCCGGTCGAAGCCGAGACGGGCAACACAGCGCAGGCCGTTTCCGCACATCTCGGCCCGCCCGCCGTCGGCGTTCCAGTACTCCATCCGAACCACGCCCCGGTCGAGCGGAGTGGCGACCAGCACACCGTCGGCGCCGATGCCCCGGCGCCGATCACACCAGGCCGCGACACTGGACGTCGACGGTTGCAGGGGCCCCTCGAAGACGACGAAATCGTTCCCGAGCCCTTCCATCTTCACGAATCTCATAGATCAAGCTCCCGGCGAGCACGTTCGGCTCGCACTGCCGGATCATCATCCCACTCCAGCCAGCGAATTCGTGGATCACGCCGAAAATAGGTCCGCTGCCGGGCAGCCACGGCCAGGGTGGCCGCAATCGCTTCCTCCCGGCCCGCCGCCAGGGGACGCTCCCCCGCAACCACCGGCAGCAGCTCCTTGTATCCGACTGCCTGGGCGGCGGTGCGCCCCAAACGCCCCGCCAGCCCTGCCACCTCGTCGAGCAACCCGGCCTCGAGCATCCCGTCGAAACGGCGGACGACACGGGTCTCGAGCCGATCGCCCGGGTCGAGGCCGACAGCCCGGAACGGGTGGAGTGGGACATACTCCCGGACGGCAGCCGCCTCCGGTGATTTCGCCCGACGGCTGGGGGTCGCACCGGTCACAGCATGAATCTCCAAGGCCCGCACCACCCGGCGGGGGTTGGCGAGGTCGACATGGTCGGCGGCGTCCGGATCCAACGCCTCCAATTGCCGGCGCAGCGTGGCGAGGTCGAGAGCCTCCAGCTGCCGCCGGGCCTGCGGGTCGCGCCCTGGGAACTCGAGGGGATCGACGATCGCCCGGAAAGCCAGCCCGCTACCTCCGGCGATGATCATCGGGCCGCGGGCGGTGGTCAGGGCCCGGCGCCCGCACCGCTGGGTTTCCGCCACCGTGAACTCCTCGTCTGGCTCCACGACATCGATGAGATGGTGCGGCAGGCGAGACCGCTCGGCCAGGTTCGGCTTGGCCGTGCCGATGTCCATGCCGCGATACACCTGCATTGAGTCAACCGAGATGATCTCAGCACCGATTTGCTGCGCGAGGGTGCATGCGAGGGCACTCTTGCCGGAGGCCGTCGGGCCGACTACCGCCAGCAGGCTCAGGCGAGGGCCCCCACGAGAAAGTGCGGTGCAGCCCGATCGATGCGGACCGCTGCGAAGGAACCGGCCGGGGCAGAACCGGGAAAATGAACGAGCTTGTTGGTACGGGTGCGGCCCGAGACCATGGCGGCGTCGGTCTTCGACGGCCCCTCGACGAGGACCTCGACGGTGCTGCCCACGAGGGCCTCGTTGGCCTCGAGGCCGATAGCGGTCTGCAGCTCGACCAGCCTTCCGTAGCGCTCCTGGATGACGGCGGGATCGAGGAAGTCGTCCTCCATGGCGGCGGCGGCGGTGCCGGGCCGGGGCGAGAAGATGAACGTGAACGCCGAGTCGAACCTGGCAGCGGAGACAACGTCGAGGGTGGCCTGGAAGTCTGCCTCGGACTCCCCTGGGAACCCGACGATGACGTCGGTGGACAGCGCCAGACCGGGTATGTGGGCCCGCGCCAGCTCCACTTTGGCGAGGAACCGCTCAGCGTTGTACCCACGGTGCATGGCGGCCAGCACTCGATCGCTGCCCGATTGGAGCGGCATGTGGAGCTGCTCGCAGACCGCTGGCGTCTCGGCCATGGCGAGCGCCACATCCTCCCGGAAGTCCTTCGGGTGCGGGCTGGTATAGCGAATCCGGCGGAGCCCATCGACCGCTCCCACCCGCCGCAACAGCTCCGCGAACAACGGTTTGCGGCCTCCCAATTCGAGGTCGCGCCCGTAGGAGTTGACGTTCTGGCCGAGCAGCGTCACCTCCACCACGCCGTCGGACACGAGCTCCTGCACCTCGCGGACGATGTCACCCGGGCGGCGGCTGATCTCTCCCCCGCGCACCGAGGGGACGATGCAGAACGTGCACGAGTTGTTGCACCCGATCATGATGGTGACCCAGGCGCTGTGAGCCGACTCGCGCTTGGTCGGCACCACGGTGACGTCTTCGCTCTCCTCGAGGATCTCGGTGACCGGGCCCCACTCCTCGGCATAGTCGAGCAGTGACACGACCCGCCTGAGGTTGTGGGTCCCGAAGACCACATCCACCCACGGCGCCTTCTCCCGAACCAGGTCACGGTCCTTTTGCGCCAAACAGCCGCCAACGGCGATGAGCATCCCCGGCCGCTGATCCTTTACCCGCTTGAGCATGCCCAACGATCCGTAGAGCTTGTCATCGGCGTTCTCGCGGATACAGCAGGTGTTGAACACGACGAGGTCGGCGGCATCCGGGTCACCGGCAGGGACCATCCCGTCGGCTTCGAGCAATCCGGCGATGCCTTCGCTGTCGTGAACGTTCATTTGGCAGCCGAACGTCCGCAGGTGGTACGTGCGGCCGGTGCGGGTGGGCGTGCGCCGCTCGCGAACGCGCGGCAAACCGAGGATCGTCATGGGGCGAAGTTAGTCGGGTTCGGCCTCAAGCGGGCGCGAAGACCCGTTCTCCGAGGGGCGGGCATCGGCGCAATCCATGCGCGGAGGCCACCTTCCCTGAGGGACGGGAACGGTGGCTCAGCGGGCGAAAGCGGTTGCGCGCAGCTCGCGGACCACGGTCACCTGGATTTGGCCCGGATACTGCAGGCCGTCCTCGATCCGCTTGGCAATCCTGCGAGCGAGGTCGCCGGCTTCCAGGTCGGAGATCTTGCCGGGATCCACGACAACCCGGACGTCGCGTCCGGCTTGCATCGCAAACACCCGGTCGACTCCGTCGAAGGAACCTGCCATCTCCTCGATTCGCTCCAGGCGACGCACATACGATTCGAGCGTCTCGCGACGGGCGCCCGGACGTGCAGCCGAGACGGCGTCGGCGGCCTGGGTGATCACCGCCAGCAGCGTGCGCGGCTCGACTTCGCTGTGATGAGCCTCGATGGCATGGACGATCGCCGGGCTCTCGTCGAACCGGCGGGCGATCTCGGCCCCCACCAGGGCGTGGCTGCCCCCTACCTCGTGGCTCACGGCCTTGCCGAGATCGTGGAGCAGCGCCGCCCGTTTCGCCTCGGTCGGGTCGATGCCCAGTTCGGAGGCGAGCATGCCGGCGATGTGGGCGGCCTCGACCGAGTGGCCGAGCACGTTTTGACCGTACGACGTGCGATACTTGAGCCTGCCGAGGAGCGTGACCAGCTCGACGTGCACCCGGGACACGCCGACGTCGAGCAGGGCCCACTCCCCGGCGTCCCGCACACTCTGCTCCACCTCGGATTGCGCCTTCGCATGAGCCTCTTCAATCGATCCCGGGTGGATTCGGCCGTCGACGACCAGGTTCTGCAGGGCTACGCGAGCGACCTCACGCCGGATTGGGTCGAAGGTGGAGATGGTTACCGCCTCGGGCGTGTCGTCGACGACGAGATCGACGCCGGTGATTGCCTCGAACGCCTTGATGTTGCGTCCGTCGCGACCGATGATGCGGCCCTTCATGTCGTCGGATGGCAGCGACACCACCGAGACGGTCGAATCCGAGGTGACCTCGGCCGCCAGCCGTTGTATCGAGGTCGTGAGGATGCGCCGTGCCCGGCGGTCGGCCTCCTCGCGGGCCTTGATCTCCAGCTCCCGCACCAACACCATGGCCTCGCGACGAGCCTCATCCTCAACTCGTTCGAGCAGGGCCGCCTTGGCGGCCTGGCTGTCGAATTGGCTGACTTCCTCCAGCTGTGACCGGGCTTGCTCCATGAGCTGCTCGACCTCGCTCCGGAGGGCTGCGATCTCCTGTTCGCGGGCGTGGAGGTGGTCCTCGCGTTGGGACAGGTTGGCCGTGCGCTGCTCGAGGGTTGCCTCGCGCTGGGTGAGGCGCTCCTCGATTGCCTGCACTTCGAGGCGCCTGGCACCCAAAGCCGCCTCCTCGGCGTCGCGGTAGGTGAGCGCCTTCTCCTTTGCCTCCAGCTCGGCACGCTCCAGTGTCCGCTCCGCCTCGCGCAAGACCCGATCCGAGGTCTGGCTCCGGCCCCGCAGCCAGGCGATTCCGATGCCGAGACTGACGCCCGCAACCAGACCGATGATGGCAACGACCCAATCCATGATGTCCCCATTTCAGAGGGCCAGAACGAGTGCATGCCAAGCAACGCCGTGCCCGGCACACAAACACAAAGCCACGCACACAACGTCGGGGTGCGCTACATCACCGCCGGCATCCGTGGCGTGGCTTTGAACATTTTCGCTGGCTCTCAGGTTTCAAGAGTTTGTGTGCTGCTCATGAGTGTACCGTACGCGCTCTGGACCGAACCCGACTATTCGTCCGCCTTCTCGAGCTCCTCGTCGGCATCCGTCACAGCCTCGGCCTCCGGTGCACCGACCGGATCGGCAAGGCCGACCGCCTCCAGCACCCGGGCCTGCAATTGAATGGCCACGTCCGGATTCTCCTGCAAGAAGGCTTTGGCCTTCTCCCGGCCCTGACCGAGCTGGTCACCGTCGTAGGTGTACCAGGCACCGCTCTTGCGCACGATGTCGTGCTCGACGGCAACGTCGATGAGGCTGCCCTCACGGGAGATGCCCTTCCCGAACATGATGTCGAACTCGGCGATCTTGAACGGCGGCGCCACCTTGTTCTTGACGATCTTGGCCTTTACCCGGTTGCCGGTGAAGTCCGACCCGTCTTTGATCGACTCGATGCGACGGATATCGATGCGGGTGGAGGCGTAGAACTTGAGCGCCCGGCCGCCGGGGGTGGTTTCCGGTGAGTTGTGCACCATCACTCCATCCACGAGGTAGTTGTGCAGTCCTTCGACCTCGATGTCGAAGCGACGCATGCTCCGCGTGGACGGCTTCACATGCACGTCCAATATGGGGGTGGCATGGAGCTTCATCCGTTTCCGGCCGGGCTCCACGGAAACGGCATACTTGCCCCGATGATGCGCCAAGAGCTTGTAGTCCATACATTCGGGCACATACGGTGCGATCAGCGCATGCAGAGCTTCTGTCCCGTCCCGGTCGAAGACGAAGACCGCTTTGCCCGCCCGCTGTTGCAGCTTCACAGACAAGCCGAAGCTGTCACGGAGCAGTGACACGAGCCTCCGCCGGGACGAAGCCTCCATTGCCTCTACCACGATGTCCGAGCGCCCGGCCGACCCGTCGTTGCGCCGCAGCGCGAACGAGCCGTCATCCATGTACCAGATGGCCAGGGCGAAGGGCGTCAGCTCTTTGAGGTAGTCCCAGCTGAAGACCTTCTTCCCGCCGACGTACACGGCCTCTCGCAGCTCATCGAGCTCCACCAGTGGAGTGGTCTCGACCATCAATCCACCCTTGGAGTGAGAGCTCATCGAGAGCGGAACCCCCTCGAGGAGATCTGCTTTCCATGTGGCATAGGAGTCTTGCTTGGGCCCGTGGCCGAACCGGAACCGCGATTTCATCGTCACGCCGGCGCCGTGGACGGGCTTCGTGGAAATCGAGCCATCGCCCATCAGGCCGCCGAGCACCAGCTGGCGTTGTTGCTCGGAGAGATAGGAAGGCAGCGGCATGAGCACCTTGTCCCCAACCGTGAGCTCGCCGGCAGGACGCCAGCCACCGGGAGTGGCTACGAGGTGTGGCTCGGTGGCCGCGAACTGTGCCCGGCCGTTTCCTGCTGGCTTGTAGACGGTGAATTGCAGGAACTTCTCGGCGTTGCCGTTGTCGAACCAGTTCACGACCCGGCGGGCGCCGACGTCGCCGGTCTCGGGATCGACCGCCATCACCTCGACGTCCATCTTCTGGTTGACGATCTTGCCGATCTTCTCCTGGGTCCCGTCTGCCAACGTGACGCGGGTCGAATACTGGAAACATCCGAACATCACGCCAATCTTCTCGCGCAGCTGATTGATGAAGATGGCAGTGGTATCGGAGCGGTTGATGGTCCCGGCCAGCTTGCGGAGCGCCTGCGACATGAGCCGGGCCTGGAGCCCAACGTGGCTCTGACCCATCTCGCCTTCGATCTCGGCCCGGGGCACGAGCGCGGCCACCGAATCGACCACCACGACATCGAGGGCACCCGAGCGGATGAGCATGTCGGCGATCTCGAGCGCTTGCTCGCCGGTATCGGGTTGGGAGATGAACAGCTCGTCGACGTCGACCCCCAACGCCTTGGCATACACCGGGTCGAGGGCGTGCTCGGCATCGATGAAGGCAGCGATCCCTCCATTTCGCTGGGCTTCGGCGACGACATGCAGAGCCAACGTGGTTTTCCCGCTGCTCTCCGGTCCGAATATCTCAACGATCCGCCCCCGCGGGACGCCGCCGATGCCGAGGGCGATATCGAGGGAGAGGGCGCCGGTCGAGATCGATTTCACATTCCGTATGGCACCCTCGCCCATCTTCATGATGGCGCCGGTGCCGAACTGCTTCTCGATCTGGGACACGGCCATGTCGAGGGCTTTGTCTTGCTCCACTGGTTTCCCTTTCCTGATTCGACTCTCCCCGAAGGTACAAGCCGGCTGTGACACAATCTCTTGCTGCGAGCCCTGTTGCTACGAGCCCCCACCGCGAGAACTACAGGCGTGTAAGTCTATCCGGCAGGCGCTGGCAACGCTACCCGAACAGGTGTTCGATAACAAGCATTACGCTCCCCGTCCGGCGTGGGCATAGAATCGCAGCGATGCGGCTCGGGATCGACCTCGACGGCGTGGTCAGTGACTTCAACAAGGGTTGGATCGACCAGTACAACGCCGAATTCGGCGCCGAGATCCCGATCGACGCAGTCACCACCTGGGATGGGATCGAGCCGCTCACCCACTTCACCGACATGGACGCCTTCTGGGAGTGGGCGAAGGACTTCGGGAACGGCAGCCTGTTTCGACACCTCGAAACTCATGCCGGGGCGGTGCCGGCCCTCGAGCGGCTCTCCGCCGACCACCACATCGTGATCATCACCGCCAAGCCAGACTGGGCGGTTGCCGACACGTTCGCCTGGATTGCCGATCGGCGGCTTCCCACCCGGGAGGTCCACATCGTCGGCATGCACGAGCCCAAATGGCCCGTTGCCTGCGACGTCTACCTCGACGACGCCCCCGGCCAGATCGAAGTGATTCATCAGCACAGGACCGAGTCCCACGTCTGCAGATTCGTTCGGCCCTGGAATCACCCGGTTCCAGGCGTGCACGATGTGAGGGATTGGGAGGAGTTCGAGGGTTTCGTGAATGACCTCGCGAGGGAAGGGAGTAGCCTTCGGGGGGCCTCCGCGGAAGATAAGGAGTAGAGGCAATTATGAGATTACGGAAACTGATAGCGCTATTTGCCGTGCTGGCAATGGTTGCCGCCGCGTGTGGGGGCGATGACGCCGCCGACGAGACGACGACCACGGCCGCGCCGGCGACTACGACCACGGTGGCACCGGCGACCACGACGACCACCGAGCCGATGGCAACCGTCGGAAGCCCCGAGAACCCGATTCGGGTGCTGTTCGTACCGTCGGTGAACACCGATGTCATCGTCAGTGGTGGCGAGATCATGGCCGAGGCTCTCAATGCGGCAACCGGCCTCACTTTCGAGGTGAGCGTGCCGACGAGCTACGCCTCGACCATCGAGGAGATGTGCTCGTCACCGGAGAACAGCATGGGGTTCATCCCCGGCCTCGGTTACATCCTGGCCAACAACCTGTGCGACGTGGATGTGGCCTTCAAGGCAGTGCGGTTCGGCTGGCCGGTGTACTGGGCACAGGTCATCGTGCCCCGTGAGGCCGGCTACACGTCGATTGCCGACCTCGACGGCCTCAAGTGGGGATATCCCGACGCCGGGTCGACGTCCGGCTTCATGGTCCCGAGCCTGATGTGGCAGGACAACAACATCGCACCGGGTGAAGAGGTATCCGCCGGCGGGCACACCGGAACGGTGCGCGCCGTGTACCTCGGTGAGGTCGACTTCGGAACCACCTTCTTCAGTCCGCCGTTGCTGCCGGGCGGTGCCCAGTGGGCTCCCGGAGACTTCCCGGACGTTCCAGACGAGCTGATCCCCACCTGCGAGGTACAGCGCGACGGCGACCACCTCCGCTGCGGGACCGACGAGGACGGTGACGGCCTCAAGGACTTCCGGGTCCTCGATGCCCGCGCCGGGCTGCGCACTGAGGCGCCGGACGTGATCGAGAAGGTCCAGATTCTGACCATCTCGCCGGAGATCCCGAATGACACCCTGTCGTTCGGTCCGGACTTCCCGGCCGACATCCGCGCCGACATCGAAGCCGCCTTGCTGGCCTTTGCCGAAACGCCGGACTGGGAAGAGTCGATCGGAAACGCCGACTTCTACGACTGGAGCGGCATCGACACTGCGGTCGACTCCGAGTACGACGACCTCCGCGAGATCGTCGAGATCGTCGGGATCAACCTCGAGAACATCGGCGGTTAGCGCCACACACCGAAGCCCGGGCGGGCCACCACCCGCCCGGGCTTCCCAACCAAGGAGGATGGGTGGTCCCATCACCCTGCCCGGCTGAGCCATGCTGAAAGTCGAGCACCTCACCAAGGTGTACGAGGGCGGCGTCGTCGGCATCGAGGATGTCAGCTTCGAGGTCCCCGAGCAGCAGTTCCTGGCGGTGATCGGCCTGAGCGGCTCAGGCAAATCGACGCTGTTGCGCTGTGTCAATCGGCTCATCGAACCCACCGAGGGACGCATCACCTGGAACGGTGTCGACATCACCGCCGCTTCCCAGGAGGAGATGCGCCGCATCCGACGCAAGATCGGAATGGTCTTTCAGCACTTCAACCTCGTCCACCGGTCCAAAGTGATGACGAACGTGCTGGCCGGGCGGCTCGGGTATGTCAACCCACTTGCCAGCCTCGTCAACCGATTCCCCAAGGCCGACATAGAGAAAGCGATGGCGACCTTGGACAGGGTTGGCATCGCCGGCAAAGCCGAGGCACGGGCCGATGAGCTCAGCGGCGGCCAGCAGCAACGCGTCGGCATCGCCCGGGCCATGATGCAGGACCCGGAGATGGTCCTCGCCGACGAGCCGGTTGCCAGCCTCGACCCGGTGCTGGCGGATTCGATCATGTCCTACCTGGTCGACATCAACAAGAACGACAACGTCACCGTTCTCTGCAGCCTCCATTTCCTCGACCTCGTGCATCGCTACGCCGACTTCGTCATCGCCCTCAACGAGGGCAAGCTGATGTTCCAGGGCACTCCTGAAGAGATCACCGATGAGAAGTTCAAGGAGATCTACGGACAGGAAGCCGAGCGGCTGGGATGAAGAAGGACCGGTCGCTCAGAAAGTCCCTGCTGTTCATTCTCGGGATGATCGCCCTCGTGCTCATCTACGCCTATGGCTTCGAGAAGACCGACGTCAACCTCGATGAGATCGAGTCGCCCAGCCGCCAGGAGAGCCTGATCCGGGTCATCCGGGCGCTCGCTCACCCCGACCTCGTGACATATGACCGGGTCGAGACCGAGGTGACCACTCCCGTGTACACACCGTGTCCGGACGGTGGCTTCGAGGGCGCCGAGCCCGACACCGGCGGGGCCTACCTCGTGGTCACTCCGGCGTGCGCCGAGCCGCGCAGCGAGGTCCTCGTCGAAGGCTTCAACTTCGAGGCCAACAAGGGAGGCCCGGTCTATTTCCTCGGAACCACCGAAGCCGGCGGGACGGTCCGCCTGCAGATGGGCAACATGCAGGCCGACGGCGACGGATACTTCGCGGTGTCGCTCAGGCTCAAGAACCGGCCGAGCGACTCCGCGCAGGCAATCCTGGCGGTGACCCGCCAGAACGCCGGGTCGTGGCTGAACCGGGTCGAGGTCTGGGACGACACCAACGGCAACGGGATCCAGGACCCCGACCGCTTCACCGAACGTACCCGCCTGTCGCCCCGGCCCTCCGATACCGCCATCGAGACCTGGGAAGGCATCGTCGAGACCGTGTTCATGGCACTGCTCGCCACCACCATCGGCACGATCCTCGCCGTGCCCTTGAGCTTCTTCGCCGCCCGCAACCTCATGAAGAACATCACCACTCCGGTGATCACCATTGCGCTTGGTGTCCTGGCGTTCCCGTTCGGGGTGGCCGCCGGAGTCCTGATGAGCCGGCTGGCCAGGGACGTGGCCGGGCTGTTCGACGCGCACATCTGGGCAAATCTGCTCGGTTTGGCCGTCCTCGGCGCGGTGGTGGTGGCCCTCGTCGCCGTTTCGGTGCCGGAGGCGGAGGAAGAGGCGGTCTCCCGCAACGTCCGGATGGCTCGCATCGGCGGATTGCTGGCGGCGGCCTTCACAGCCCTCTCGGCGCTGTACGTGCTCGCCGACATGTTCATCCGGGTGGGCGGCACGCTCGACGGGAACCTGGCAGCCTTCGATTTCTTTGGCCGCTTCCTGGCCAATCTGGGTGACATCGCCGAGCTGCTGGTGGTCCTGTTTGCCTCGCTCATCGGTGGGTTTGGCCTGGCAGCAGTCGGCACCCGCATCGGCCATGTGATCGAGAACCGAATGCCGAAATCCGTCAAGGCGACGCTGCGTTACCCGCTGGCCGCCGCATCCGGCGCCCTCATCGGGGCCGGGATCGGCTGGCTGATCGAATGGCTCTATCAGCTGAACGACCCCACCAAGACTCTCTGGATCCCGGCCGGGGTGGCGGGG
>JBFKDW010000072.1:0-16061 GCA_041619515.1 Acidimicrobiia bacterium | reverse complement strand
TACTCGCCGGGCGGCGGGTCGAGCTCATGGGCAGGGCCGTGGCGATGGAGGTGAAGGTGGTAGTCGCCCATCAGGATGCGAGTCGCTCGACGCGCACCGACAGCGGGCCGGGCCCCACCGCCGTCTTGAGCGATGCCCAGGCAGCCGCCGGGACCTCTTCGCCCGCCCGGCCGAAGTCGGCTACCCGGGAAACGGCGACCGGCAGCTCGGCGAAGGCCCCGGCCTGATCGAGCCGGAGGGCCGTGTCAGCCGCCTCGACCGCCTCGTCCCACCGGCTCTGCTCGAGGCGCGTCAGGGCCCGCTCGGCGGCCGTGAGCGCTTCGCGCTGGCGCTGCCCGTCGATCACAGCGCTCCCCGTGATTGGAGGACGGTGGTGAGGTGCTCGTACCGTGCCAGCAGCTCGTCGAAACGGTTTCCCTCATCGATCATGCGATTGATCTCGGTCGGCTCGATGCCTCCGCCAACCGTCCTGGTAGCTCCCAGGTACTTGCCGGGAACCTTCTTCACCCGCTCGTTGCGAGCGGCCTTGAGCCGGGCCTCGAGGCGAGCGTGTTCCTCCAGCAGCTCGGACGTGGGCCGGGACTCGTCGATGTCCACCGACCGCAGTTCGGTTCGCAGCCGATCACGGCGCTCCTCGAGCTCGCGGCGCAGCGAAGGATCGGTTTCCTCGTCGAGAGCCATGAGTGTCTGCGAGAGCTCGGCAAGGAGTGCGTCGAGCGTGCTCACGGGAACGAGGCGTTCTCGATGGCGTCGACGAGATCGGCCATGAAGGCACGGCCGAGGGCTCCGTCGATGATGCGATGGTCGTACGACAGTGAGATGGGCAGCACGATTCCCGAAACGACCGCCCCGTCGGCAATGACCGGCTCGGCGGACGCTCGCCCGAAGGAGGCGATGGCGCTCGTGCCGTAGGGGACGATCGGGGTGCCGTAGCCCCCTCCGACCGCACCGATGTTCGAGATCGTGAAGGTCGCCCCCTGCATCTGCTCCGGTGTCAAGGAGCGTCCCCTGGCGGATTTGGCGAGCCGAATCACCCCGTCGGCCAGCTCGGTGACGCTCCGGCCGGCGGCATCTTTCAACACCGGCAACAGAAGCCCGTCGGGCGTGTCGGTGGCAATGCCGATGTCATAGTGCCTGCGGAGCACAATATCGGTGCCGGACACGGCGGCGTTGAACTCAGGATGTTCGACCAGGAGTGGGAGCACGAGTGACACCAGCAGCGCTTCGAGCGGGAGCGGGCCCTCCGCCGCCTCCAGGAGCCGCCGGCGTTCCGCCAGCAATCGTTCGGCTCTGGCGGACCCGAACGTGGTGACATGCGGTATCTCGCGCCAGGACTTCGAGAGGCGCTCGGCAATCGTGCGACGGACCTGCGACATCGGAATCCGCTCGACGGGACCTGCGCCAGCCGCCATGACGTCGTCACGGGTCACTCGCCCTCCCAGGCCGGTGCCGGTGATGGCGGCCAGGTCGACACCCATCTCGGCCGCCAGTTTGCGAACCGCCGGCAGCGCCTCCGGGCCCGCGGCGGCCGGTGCCTCGGGGAGTGTCCCCACGATCGGAGCCGCCTCCGGGCGGGACGGGGCCTCCGGAAGCGCTGACGGCTGCCAGGTCTCGCCGGGTTCGCCGACCACCGCCAGCACCCGGCCGACCTCCAGGGTCGAGCCCGGCGAGGCACCCTGGTGGAGCAGCGTGCCGGCCACCGGGCTGGGGATGTCCACCACCGCCTTGTCCGTCTCCACTCTCACGATCGGGGCGTCGAGCCCGACCTCGTCGCCGACCGCAACCAGCCACTCCTCGATGACGACCTCCGTCAAGCCTTCGCCGACATCGGGAAGCGAGAACTCATAGGCCACCTCATCCCTCCCGTGCGACCGCCGTGGCGGCGGCTGCGATGCGCTCCGGGCCGGGAACGTAGTGATGCTCCGAGCGGCGGAGCGGGACGACGGTGTCCCACCCGGTCACTCGCGCCACCGGCGCCAGCAGCGAGTACAGCGCCTCCTCCTGAATCGTCGCCGCCAGCTCGGCCGCAAAGCCGCACGTCCGGTGGCCTTCCTGGACGATGACGGCCCGGCCGGTGCGCGACACCGATTCGATGACGGTCTCGAGATCGAGCGGCACCAGCGTGCGCAGGTCGAGCACTTCGGCCTCGATGCCGGAATCGGAGAGCCGGTCGGCCGCTTCGAGCACCTCGGGCACCATTGCGCCGTAGGCAACCATCGTGAGGTCGGGCCCGGTGCGGCGGACCGCAGCCCGGCCGAAGGGCACGGGCTCGGGCGGGTCGGAGACATCGCCTCGTGTGCGCCGGTAGGAGCGAATCGGTTCCAGGAAGACGACCGGATCGGGGTCGGCCACGGCCGTGAGCAGCAGCCCGGCAGCGTCTGCCGGGGTAGACGGGACCACCACCTTCAGCCCCGGGGTGTGGGCGAAGATCGCTTCGGTCGACTCACTGTGATGCTCGGCGGCGCCGATGCCTGCCCCGTACGGAATGCGAATCACCAGCGGGGCTGTGAACCGTCCGCGGGATCGATTTCGGATACGCGAAACATGACTGACGATCTGGTCGAATGCCGGGTAGGCAAATCCGAGAAACTGGATCTCGGCGATCGGGCGCAGCCCCGCCACCGCCATCCCGAAGGCGGCTCCCACTATGCCCGATTCGGCCACGGGGGTGTCGATCACACGGTCGGCGCCGTGAGATGCCTGCAGGCCGTCGGTGATCCGAAAGACGCCGCCGGTAACGCCAACATCCTCACCAAGCAGCAAGACGTCCGGATCCGAAGCGAGTGCATGATCGAGTGCCATTGTGACGGCCTGGGCAAGGTTGCACTCAGTCATGCGGCTCCCCCAGCAGCATTCGCCGCTGGCGCTCGAGCTGGGTGGTCGGGGTGGCGAACATCCGATCGAACATGTCCCCGGCCTCGAGCGGATCGAGCTCTTCGGCCTGGGCAATAGCCAGCTCGATCGCCTCGGTCGACTCTTTTTCCAGCTCCGCCTGCCACTCCGGGGTCCATTGCTGCTCGAGCTCGAGGAAGCGCCTGACACGATCGATGGGGTCGCGGTCCCTCCACACGGCCTCCTCAGCCGGATCCCGGTAGCGTCCCGGGTCGTCGGCGGTGGTGTGAGCGCCCACCCGAAACGTCACCGCCTCGATGAGCGTTGGACCTTCCCCGGTGCGGGCCCGGGCAACGGCTTCACCCGCCGCCGTGAGCACCGCGAAAAGGTCGTTGCCGTCGACCTGGAGCCCGGGCATGCCGTAGGCGTCCGCCTTCTGGGCGAGCGTCTCTGAGACCGTCTGGCGATCGCGCGGGGTGGATATGGCGTACTGATTGTTCTGACAGACGAATACCACGGGCGCACGGAACACCGCGGCGAAGTTCATCGCCTCGTGGAAGTCGCCCTCAGAGGTGGCGCCGTCGCCGAAGAGTGTCATCGCGATTCGATCGCTGCCCCGATGGCGCTCCGCCCAACCCAGACCGACGGCGTGGATCATGTGGGCCCCGACCGTGATCGACGGGGGAAGCACATTGACGCCGGCGGGAGGTGATCCGCCCCGCTCATCGCCGGTTCGTCCCAGGAACAGGTTGACCCACGGATAGCCCTGCATCCACATGGCGGCCGCATCCCGATAGGTCCCAACCACCCAATCGTCCGCCCTGAGCGCGGCAACGGTGCCTATCTGGGCGGCCTCCTGGCCCTCGAACGATGCGTAGGTGGCAAGCCGGCCCTGCTTCTGTAGCGCCGTGCTCTTGTGGTCGTAGGTGCGGGCGGCAACCATGGCGGCGTACAGGGGCCGCGCCTCGGCCGCCGATATCGGGGGCTCTCCGACGAGCGACCCGTCGGGTGACAGGATCTCGAGCATCGCCGTGAGGCTACCTGCCCGGAGCGCGACTGCGATCTGCTAGTGGGCGAACAGAACGACGGCAAAAACCACCGCCACGATCATGGCTGCGGTGAATCCCGCCAGGAGCACGGTCTGGAGGCCGTCGGCGGGCATCTGGGATTGGGTGCTGAGCGGTTCGGCAAGATGTGCCGAGAGATCACCGCTCACGAAGCCGGGCCGGTTGCGAGGATCACACGCGCTGCTCATACCGGGAACTACGACAGATGTCGAGATTTCGTGAGCGTCAAACGCCCGCCCGACGGCCGGACTAGTCAGTGACGGGCCATCCAGCTCTGGGGAAGCGTCACCTCGGCGAGGCCGGAGGCGGCGACGAGCGCCACCAGGACATACTCGGCGGGCGTGAGGCGGTCACTCACCTTGCCGCCGCGGGCGCCGAACGTCGCCAACACGGATCCGTCGAGCGCCTCGAGTCCGGCAGTTGGCCGTCGACCACGGCTCGCCAGCACATACTCCGCTCCCTCGTAGCGGACCTCGAACGCATGACGGCCCGGTTCGACCGATCCCCACGGAAGGTAGCGGAAAACGACCTTGCTGTCGTCGATGAGACCGATCACCTCGCCGAACGGCCCGGGCTTGGATGGCCCGTATTCGAGCACCCCGTGGATACCGGTAGGCCCGATGGCGTCTGTGTTGTCGTTCTTGGTGTTGTTGGTGAACCGGACGGTTCCGAAAGGGCCGCGGAACTCTGACGGGCGCACATCGCCTCGCGGTGTGTGGAGTTTGGTCTTGTGCATCCGTGCCAGCGCTTCTCAGGGGTCGAACACTCAGAGTATTCGTTCTTGGTGACACTGTCAGTTTAGGACAGAGCGGGGCGGTACGGGGGAAGCCGGCCGACGCTGAAACTGGGCGGGTTCTCATCGCTCTGCACCACCCCCGAAGCGGCCGGCTCGCACCGTCTCCTCCGCCGTGGTACCACCGAAAGTGGTGCATTGTCAGCCGCGCGTGAGCGCCGTCTCGATCTCCTCCGGGGTGATGAGGACCTCGCGTGCCTTCGACCCCTCCGACGGCCCGACAATGCCTTTGTTCTCGAGAATATCCATCACCCGGCCGGCCCTGGCAAAACCGATCCGGAGCTTTCGCTGCAGCATCGAGGTCGACCCGAGCTGGGATCGAACGATCAGCTCCGTCGCCTGGCGGAGCATGTCTGGGTCCTCGCCCTCACTGTCGGCGGCGACCTTTTCTCGTTGCTCGGCAGCGACGAACATCGAATCGTCGTAGTCCGCTCTGGCTTGCTGCTTCACCCACGCCACCACGGCATGGATTTCGCTTTCCTCCACCCAGGCGCCTTGGATCCGCTCCGGCTTGGGATCGCGGGCGGTGACGACGAGCATGTCGCCGAGCCCGATGAGCTTCTCGGCTCCAGAAGCGTCGAGAATCACTCGGCTGTCGGCCTGCGAGGCCACGGAAAACGCCAGCCGCGACGGGATGTTGGCCTTGATGACCCCGGTGATCACGTCCACAGATGGACGCTGGGTGGCGATGACCAGGTGAATGCCGATCGCGCGCGCCATCTGGGCGATGCGGACGATCGCCTCTTCGACGATCTTGCCTGCCACCATCATGAGGTCGTTCAGCTCGTCGACCACCACCACGATGAACGGGAACCTGTCGAACTTGTCGGGATCGAGCCCGCCGGCATCCCACTTCTCGTGATAGCCGATGATGTCGCGCACGCCGCTGTCGGCCACCAGCTCGTAGCGGCGGTCCATTTCGTCGACCGCCCAGCGGAGGGCCTCGGCCGCCTTCCTCGGGTTGGTGATCACCCGCGTCAGCAGGTGGGGCACACCGTTGTACTGGCCGAGCTCCACGCGCTTGGGGTCGACCATGATGAGGCGGACGTCCTCGGGTCGCGATCGCATCAGCAGGCTGGTGACGATCGAGTTGATGCACGACGACTTTCCGGCGCCGGTTGCCCCGGCGATGAGCACGTGCGGCAGCTCGTTCAGGTTGAGCATCGTGGGGTTCCCGGAGATGTCCATGCCGAGCCCGACACCAAGAGGGTTTCTGTTCTCCTCCGCCTCCTTGGACGACAGGATGTCGCCGAGGGTGACGAGGCGCCGCCGGAGGTTGGGAACCTCGACGCCAATGGCGCTCTTGCCCGGGATCGGTGCGAGGATCCGGACATCGGGGGTGGCAAGCGCGTAGCCGATGTCCGAGGCCAGGCTCGTCACCCTGGACACCTTGACGCCGGGAGCCAGCTCGATCTCGTAGCGGGTCACGGTTGGTCCCGGAACGATCCGGGTCAGCCTGGCGTCGACACCGTGCTGACGGAGCGTGTCCTCGAGCTCCCGGCCGGTGCTCTCGAGCGATCGCTTGTTCTGTCCGCCCCCGGTGCCGAGGGTGAGCAGCTCGAGCGGCGGCATGCTGTAGGACCCGGGGCGGGTGGTGACGGGTATCGCCGCGCCCTTCTTAGCGGTGGCCGCCGGCCGGGTCTTGGCCGGCGCCGACTTGGGCTTGGCAGCGGCCGGACGGTCGGCGGCCGGCGGTTTGGGATCGGCGACGGGGGGCGGGGCGGCCGAAGCCGAAACGGGGACCGGCCGCCGGCGGGCCCTCCAGAGGCGCACGACCTGAAACCGGAGCCATCGCCAGAGGTCGGCGACCGCCACGGCTACCTCGCGAACCGTGGTGCGGGTTGCCAGCATCACTCCCACCGAGATGGAGGTGAACACGACGATGAGTGCCCCCCACAATCCGATCAGGCGTCGCAGCGGGTAGGAGGCAAGCGAGCCCACCACCCCGCCGCGGGTGGTCACGCGGTCGACGCCTTCGGCCAGCGGAATCGTACCGGTCAGCAGGTGAAAGAGAGCAAGGGTGCCGAAGAACACGACGGCCAGGCCGAGTGGGATGTGCGATACCTCACGGCTCGCCCGCCCAAACACCAGAGTCAGGCCCACCACCGTCATGGCCACCGGGACGAACACCGCCCAGACGCCGAACAGGATCCTCAACCCGGGAACGAATAGGCGGCCGAACGGGCCGGCCAGGCCGAGAAACCCCAGAAACAAGACGGCACTGGCGACGAGCAGCACCAGCCCCCAGACGTCGTCGGTTTGCCGCCCGAGGCGCTCCCGGAGGGCTGCCCGCAGGCGCGCCCACCGGCTCGGCTGCTGTTTTGACTTGGATGCCCGCTTCCGCCCGGAAGCCCCACCGCGGGTGGGTTTGCGTTGTGGCATCGGTCCCAGAGGCTAACCGACAGATCGGGCAAGGGGTTGGAAATTCGCGCCCAAACCGGTTGAGTTCGCGCGCTGCGCAGCAATGGCGGGAGACCGACCGTGTCGGCGGAGCGAGGAGGCGGCAACTTTGGCAGGGGCCACCCGTATGCTGGCGCGATGGAAGACGCCTTCGAACTCGAGCTGGAATTGCGACAGGTCGAGGAGGAGCTCGAGACGCTGCCGCCCGAGGCCTTCAATGATCGGATTACTCTGCGTCAGCGAATCAACGAGCTGCGAGCAGCCATCGCGGCGGCGACGCCGGTGCGGGAGGACAGCCTGAGAAGCGAGCTGGCGGCGCTGGAGGCCGAGCGATTGCGGCTGCTCGGGTCCCGGATCGATCCCTCGAACGCACACGGCGGCCTCGGCTTGGCCGGTGGCATCGACCCGAACTTCCTCCACAAGGCCAACCGGCAGATCGACGAAATGACGGGCATCGGAGAGGTCGAGCGCCGCATTCGGGAAATCCGCAGGCTGCTGGCGAGCCAATCGGACGCCACCGAGTAGCGCCGGTGGACGGCGAAATAACGCCGCCCACCCACCCGTCAGAACTCGATGACCACCGGTATGACGACGGGACGGCGGGCCGTCTCGCGACGAGTCACCGTCCGGACCGCCTGCACGATCTTGCGCCGGCAGGTGTCGGCGTCGGTCTTCCCAGCGCCGATCAGGTCCACGATCTCGATTGCCGCCGATTTCAGGACGTCGTCGGGAGCGTCCATGAACCCGTGACTGTCCAGGTCCGGCCCATGCACGATCTCACTGGTTCGCATGTCGATGCCAACGGTGACCACGATGACACCGTCGTCGGCTAGATGCCGGCGGTCGCGGATCGCACGTCGAACATCGCCGACGACGGTCCCGTCGAGATACACATAACCGGCGGGAACGGCCCGTCGCTCGACGATGGTCTCTGCGCCGTCGAGCACCACAGCATCGCCGTCCTCGCAGACCACGACGTCGGGCACCGCCATCATCTCCGCCAGATCTGCGTGCGCCTTGAGATGCCGATACTCGCCGTGCACGGGGACGAACGCCTGCGGGCGAACCACGTTGAGGAAGGTGAGCAGCTCGTCGCGACTGCCGTGTCCCGAAACATGCACGTTGGCGTTGCGGCCGTGGAAGACGCGGGCGCCGCGCCTGATGAGGCCGTTGATCACGCGCGACACCGATTTCTCGTTCCCCGGTATGGGGGTGGCGGAAATCAGCACCGTATCGCCCTCCTCCAGCTTGACGGCGCGGTGCTCCCCGGCCGCCATCAGGGAGAGGGCGGCGAAGGGCTCGCCCTGACTGCCGGTCGAGACCACGCACACCTCGGACGCGTCCATCTCGCCCACCTCGTCGATCTCGACGATCTTGTCGTCGGGGACCGAGAGCAGGCTCAAGCCGGCGGCAATGTCGACGTTGCGCACCATCGACCTGCCGAGAAAGGCCACCCGCCGGCCCGAATCGATGGCGGCGTCGACGATCTGTTGAACCCGATGGAGATGGCTCGCAAAACAGGCGGCGATCACCCGGCCCCGCGACTCGGCGATGATCTCATACAGGCTGTGACCGAGTGACGACTCGGACGGGACGAAACCGGGGCGCTCGGCGTTGGTGCTGTCGGCGAGCAGCAGCCGCACGCCGGCTCGGCCCAACTCGGCAAACGTTGGCAGGTCGGTGGGCCGGCCATCGACCGGCGTCGGATCGAGCTTGAAATCTCCGGAGTGAACGATGATGCCTTCGGGTGTGTCGAGAGCGACCCCGGCACCGTGAGGTATCGAATGGGAGACGGGGACGAGCTTGAATCGGAACGGGCCCTCTTCGGTCCATTTGTTGTCATCGATGGCGCGAAAGGTCGCATCGATGCCGTTCTCCTCGACCCGGCTGGCCGCCAGCTCGACCGATAGCTTGGTGCCGTACACGGGCACGTTGATCTCGGCGAGGAAATACGAGAGGGCTCCGACGTGGTCCTCGTGGCCGTGGGTGAGGATCACGCAGGCGACGTCCTGGCTGCGCTCAACCAGCCAGCTGAAATCGGGTAGCACGAGATCGACTCCCAGCATGTGCTCTTCGGGGAACATGAGCCCGCAGTCGATGAGAGCAATGCTGCCGTCGATCTCGACCGCAGCGCAGTTTCGGCCGATCTCACCGAGGCCGCCGAGGAACGTGACCCGCACGCTCATGTTGCCTGGGCCGCCTCCAACGCCGCCAGTACGCCCGCCACGGTTTCGGCCTGCGGCGCAATCAAGGGCAGCCGCGGGTCCCCGACCGGCCGCCACAGCTCCGACAGCGCCCCTTTCAACGGCATGGGGTTTGGCTCGACGAACAAAGCCGCGAAGAGCGGCATGAGCCGGTCGTGAATCAGGCGGGCGCCCTCGTAGTCTTTTTCACGGGCGCGGACGGTCATCTCCTGAATCTGCTCGCCGACCAGGTGTGCAGCCACGGAGACGACTCCGACCGCACCCATCTCCATCAGGGGGACGGTGAAGGAATCTTGACCCGAGTAGACCGCGAACGTCTCGGACACCGCATCGAGCGTCCGCCGGGTGAACTCGACATCCTCGACCGCATCCTTGGTGGCAACGATCCGATCGTGACGACTGAGCCGCACCAGGGTTTCCACCTCGATGAGCCGGCTGGTCCGGCCGGGGATGTTGTACACGAGGACGGGAAGGTCGGAGGCGTCGGCGATGGCAACAAAATGCCGATAGAGCCCTTCCTGGGGCGGCTTGTTGTAGTACGGCGTCACGGCCATGACGGCTCCGCACCCCAGCTCGGCGGCAGCGCGGGTTGCTTCGACAGACGCAGCCGTGTCATAGGTGCCGGTGCCGGCCACGACAACGGCTTTGTCCCCAACGGCCTCGACGACGGTCCGGAACATCCCCAGCTTCTCTTCGTTGCTGAGGGTGGGCGACTCACCGGTGGTGCCGCAAACGACGAGGCCGTCGCTGCCGGAGGCAACGAGGTGCCGGGCCAGGTCCCAGGCGGACTGGTAATCCACGCGGCCGGAGGCGTCGAAGGGGGTGATCATGGCGGTGAGTACCGAGCCGAGTGGTGGCGTGCTCATACCGTGACGGTAGCAGCCGCCGGCCGCACACAACATACGCGGGAATGCTCGGCGACGAAATAGGATTTACATGATCGAGGTGAGAAATGCCAGGTGAGCACGTACAGGAAGTCAACGCCCCGGACTTCGCCCGAGCGGTCGTGCAGCGGAGCCACGACGTGCCCGTTGTCGTCGACTTCTGGGCGGAATGGTGTGGTCCGTGCCGGACCCTCGGCCCGCTGCTGGAGCGGCTGGCCGGCGAATACGCAGGCGGATTCGAGCTGGTCAAAGTCGATGTCGACGCCAACAAAGCCCTGGCCCAGCAGTTCGGTGTGCAGGGCATTCCCTTCGTCATGGCCTTCAAGGGCGGTCAGCCGGTCGATACCTTCACCGGCGCGCTCCCCGAGCCGCAGGTACGGGCCTGGCTCGACTCGATCGTGCCGTCGCGTCTCGACCTGACGGTCGACGAGGCCCGCACCGCCATGCTCGACGGTGATGACGACCGGGCCGAAGCCCTGCTTCGATCCGTCCTGGCCGAGAAGATGGACCATGAGGAGGCCGGTACCGCCCTCGCCTCTCTCTATCTCTCCCAAGGTGAGAACGCCCGGGCTCTCGACGTCCTCGCCCCGCTCTCCCCCACCGCCGACGTCGAGAAACTGCGGGCCACGGCCCGCCTCACGCGTTCTGAGGACGCCGACATCCCGGCGCTCAGCGCCGCCGTTGATGCCAACCCGGAAGACGACACGGCGCGGATGGAGCTGGCGCGAGCCCTGGCGGCCTCCGCAGAGTTCGAGCCGGCACTCGATCACCTGCTTGCCGTCGTCCGTAAGAAGAACGATCGTCTCGACGAGGCTCGCACCGCGATGATCGACATCTTCGAGGTGCTCGGATCCGACCATCCGCTCTCACTCGCCTACCGACGCCAGTTGGCGAGCGCGCTCTACTAGCCCCGACGAACAGCCCCGGGAGCAAGGTCATTCGCCCCTGGCGCCGTGCGCGTAGTCTTTGGACGATTAGTCCACGAGCGATACCAGGAGGGAAGCATGCTCAAGCCCGGGATGCGAGTCGAGGAGCTCACCAAGAAGGTGGGACAGGTGCCCCGGTATGGGAAGGTCAAAGCGGTGCACGGCGAGTCCGTCGAAGTTGAGTGGGAAGACGAGCACGTTTCCATCGTCTCGCGCCAGAGCCTCCATGCGATCTCGGCCAAGAGCCGGAAATAGCGCCCGGCCGGCAACGCCGCCCGCCGGCCTCTATCGCTCGAGTACGAGGGCCGCGGCGGTGGCGCCGGCGCCGCAGATGCTGACCAGTCCGTAACGGGCGTCACGCCGGGCCATCTCGTTCGCCAGCGTGGTGACGATCCTCGCCCCCGTTGCGGCAAACGGGTGGCCGACGGAGATCGAGCTGCCGAGCGGGTTGAGCCGCGTCCGGTCGACCTTGCCGATGGGAGGGTCTTGCCAACCCTGCTCCCAGGCGGCCAGATTGCATGCCACCTGGCCCCCGAAGGCCTCGTGCATTTCGATGATGTCGATGTCATCGAGGTCGAGACCGGTCCGGCGCAGCAGCCGGGGCACGGCCACCCCGGGGCCCATCAGGAGGCCGTCGGCCGGGTCGATGCCCGCGAACTCGACGTCCCTGACGAACGCGAGCGGCTCCAGACCCTCGGCCTTGGCCCGTTCTTCGGACATGAGCATGACGGCGGCGGCGCCGTCGGTCAACGGGCTCGAGTTGCCCGCCGTCAGCGAACCCGACGGCGTCGGATCGAAGACGGGGCGCAGCTTGGCCAGCTTCTCCATCGACGTGTCCGCCCGGATCATGGTGTCTCGATCGATACCGTCGAGCGGGACGATCTCGGCCGGCAGACGGCCGTCTTCGGTGGCGGCGGCCGCGTTCATGTGGCTCCGGTAGGCGATCTCATCCTGTTCTTGACGCGAGATCTTCCATTCCTTCACCATGAGCTCGCAATGCTCGCCCATCGTGAGGCCGGTCGACGGCTCGGCGACGCCGGGCGCCTGCGGCACGAGGTCTTTGGGCCGCAGCCTCGAGAATATCTTGAGGCGATCGGCCAGCGAGCGGGCGGCGGCGGCCTGCAGGAACACCGAGCTGGCCCGCTTCGACATGAGGACCGACGGGTTCGACATCGACTCGACGCCACCGGCGATCCCAACCTCGGCCCGTCCCGCCTTGATCGAGTCGACGACCAGTTCGATGCCGCTGGCCGAGGTGATGCAGTTGTCGGTGATGGTGAGCGAACGTGTCGAATCGGGGAGCCGGCTCTTGAAGTTGACCTCCCGCGCCAGGTGCGGCACGCGGGCGTCGACCACCACGATCCCGAATACCAGCGTGTCGACGATGGCGGGATCAATGTCCGCCAACTCGAGGAGCCCGTCGACGGCATGGACACCGAGATCGAGGGCTCGATACGAGCGCAACTGGGCGCCTGCCTTGGCGAAGGGGGTGCGAGCGCCGGCAACGACGGCCACCCTGGGCGTGTCACTCATGATTTCTCCTCACGTACGTGCCGCTGAAGGTACTACGGCCAACAGGCTCTCCGGCCAAATCATGCCCGGACTCCCGACCGGGAAGCCCCGGCCGGGGGATGGCTGAGGCCCTTCCCCGGCGCGCGGCCCGGAAGGCCGCCAGCTCGGCGGCGGTGACACCTTCTCGCTCTGCCCAGGCCTTGACCCACCACAGCGGGTCGTAGGAGTCCTCCAGGCTTGCGATCGGCTCACCCCGGCCCGGCAGATCTGAGAACTCACCTCGTTCCATCGCCAGGCGGATGCGACGCTCGACGACCGACTCGCCGGGAAGGAAATCGTCGGTGCCGGAGGCGGGAGCGCTCACAAGAGAGCCTCCAGCCCGACGGTCACCCCGGGCAGCTCGCCCACCCGACTCACTCCGAGCAGCACCCCCGGCATGAAGGCCTGCCGGTCGGTGGTGTCGTGGCGGATCGACAGCGTCTCACCGGTCCCGCCGAGGATGACTTCCTGATGGGCAACGAGGCCCGGCAGGCGGATCGAGTGGACGGGGACTCCGTCGACCAGGGCGCCGCGGGCCCCTTCGATCAGCTGATTCGATTCCGGCGCACCCGGGCCGGATCGGGAGGCGGCAATGCGGCCGGCGGTGGCGATCGCCGTGCCCGACGGCGCGTCCACCTTGCCCTCGTGATGAAGCTCGATCACCTCGGCCGCCGAGAAGTAGGCGGCTGCTTCTCCGGCGAATCGCATCGCCAGGACCGCCCCGATCGAGAAGTTGGGCACGATGAGGCAGTTGGGCGGTCCCGGCCCGAACATCACCCGTACCTGGGCAATCCGCTCCTCGGTGAAGCCCGAGGTGCCGACCACTGCGTGCCAGCCGCGTGCCTGCCACCGCTCCAGGTTGGCCAGCACAACATCGGGCCGGGTGAACTCGACGACGACGTCGGCCTCGGGAAGGTCGCCGGCGTCACCGCCCTCACCGGCCACCGGGTCGTAGCGCCCGACCAGCTCATAATCCGGGTGCTCTTCCAGGGCGGCACATACGATCGTCCCCATGCGGCCCGCGGCCCCGGAGACGACGACCCGGGTCATGCGACGAACGGCTCCAGCTCGCCGGCGTCATTGGGACCGGTCGCACCGATGACTTTGGGGCCGCTGAGGACTTCGCTTGCCACTGCGTGCACGTCGTCGAGCGTGACGGCTTCGAAGCGGGCGAGGGTCTCGTCGAGGCTCAGGTGCTCGAGACCGGCGATTTCGTCACGCCCGAGACGAATCATGCGGCTGTTGGGGTCTTCTTCACTCAGCGCAAGGCTGCCCTGGACGTGGCCCTTGGCTCGTTGCAGCTCGCTGGCGCTGATTCCGTCGGCGATCAGCTTCTTGAACTCGCCTCCAATCAGGTGCAGCACCTCCTCGGTCTGGCTGGGAGTGGTGCCGACGTACACGCCGTAGCCGCCCGAATCCGCATACGGAACCTTGAAGCTGTAGACCGAATACGCCAGCCCGCGTTGCTCGCGGATCTCACGGAACAGCCGGGACGACATTCCTCCGCCCATCACATGGTTGAGGAGAGAAAACGCGAACCGGCGCTCGTCGCTTCGAGTGAAGCCCTCGCCGCCGATGATGAGATGGGTCTGTTCGGTTTCGCGATGCCGGATGGCGACCCGGGACTCGAAATCGGCCGAACCGAGGGAGCGGGTCGAGTCCTGAGCGGGCCAATCACCGAAGTGCCTCTCGGCCAGTTCCACCAGCGCCTCATGATCGAGATTGCCCGCCACGGCAACGACCGTGGCACCCGCGTGATAGCGCCGCGCCCAGAAGCCGTGGATGTCGTCGCGGGTCATTTCGGTGATGGAGGCTCTGGTGCCGAGCACCGGCCGTTCCAGGTCGTGCCCCTTCCACAGTGCCGTGGCGAACTCCTCGTAGGCGACGTCGGTGGGGTCGTCCTCGGTCATGTTGATTTCCTCGAGCACGACGTGTTTCTCCGACTCAATCTCGTGCGATCGGAAGGCGGGACGGCGGACCATCTCGGCCAGGATGTCGATGCCAAGTGGCAGGTCGTCGTCGCGCAGGCGAGCCCAGTAGCAGGTCTGCTCCTTGCTGGTGAAGGCGTTGGAGCGGCCACCGACCGCGTCGAACGCCTCGGCGATCTGCTGGGAAGAGAGCCGTTCGCTGCCCTTGAAGAGCAGGTGCTCGAGGAAATGGGCGGCACCAGCCTCGTTGGGATGCTCATCGCGCGTCCCGGTGTCCGCCCACACGCCGAGTGCAATCGAACGGACGTCGGGCATGGAGTCGGATATGACCCGCACGCCGTTGTCGAGGGTTGTCAATTCGTAGTGCATGAGTCAGCCGATGTTAGGAACAGGCGAGCTGGTTTCGGGCGTCTGAGGCCGGATCTGCGGAAGAGAGCCACATGATGGGAGGTGCCATCAAGCAGCTTCCTTGCCGCCTCCGTCTCGGGTGTGAATGCGGAGGGCCGGCGCTCTACTCGGCGAGACGGGACGAGGCGGAGCGGTCCGCCACCCCGTCGTCGCCGCCGAGCGGCGGGATACGCAGCACCTGCCCCGGATAGATGAGATCGGGGTCCTTCAGCATCGGCCTGTTAGCTTCGAAGATCTCGGGGTACTTCATAGCGTCGCCGTAGAACTCCTTGGCGATCTTGGAAAGAGAATCTCCCGAGACGACGGTATAGAACTTCGATTGCGCCTTGCTGATCGCCTCCTGGCGGGCCCGCTCGGCCGCCTCATCGGCCAGCACCTCGCCGCGGGTCTTCACCCGCATCTGGTCGTCGACCTGTCCGACCCCCGAGGTGTTGCCGACGGTCAGGACGACCTTCTCGCGGGTGGCCTCGTCCCGTACCGAACCGGTGACGGTTGCCTTGCCGTCGTCGTATCGAATGTCGAGATCGTCGACGTCGAGGCCCATACTCTTGACGTGCCGCTCCAACTCGAAGCTCTTGTTCACTTCCGCGAGATGCTCAGTCCGGTCGGCCGCCTGCTTGCGTTCGGCGGCAGCGGCAGCCGCCGTAGCCCGAGCGGCGGAAGCCGATGCTGCCTGGGCAGCCTTCTCGGCGGCCTCCTCCGAGGTCGATTTCCCGATCCCAATCTTGGCCCCGGCGTCTTTCACGAAGTCGAACAAGCCCATCGCATTCCTTTCGGTCGTCACTTCCGGCGGCCATGGTAACCGGGGCGTGCCTGTCCCCCGCCGGCGCTCAGGGGACCGGCGGAATGACGATCTGAAATGTGGAGCCCTCCCCCAGCTCGCTGTGGGCGGTCACCGAGCCCCCGTGTAGATCGGCCACATGGCGAACAATGGGGAGCCCAAGGCCGGTGCCACCGGTGTCGCGATCGCGGGCGTCGTCCACGCGGTAGAAACGTTCGAAGATTCTGGGCAGGTCCTTCAGCGGAATGCCCGAGCCCGTGTCGGACACGACGATGGCGGCATCATCC
>JBFKDW010000071.1:0-16402 GCA_041619515.1 Acidimicrobiia bacterium | reverse complement strand
GGATGGCGAACGCGGCCGCGTCCGACATCTGGCCGAGCGCGGTGTTGCTGTTGTTGTCGAACGTGTCACACGCCAGGTGATAGCACGGGTCGTACTGCTCACCTTCGGTGCCGCCGCACTCGGCTGCCTGAGCCGCCGTCTCGATGCCCTCGGCACCGGTGAACAGGCCTCCGCATGGGATGCCGGACACACAGAAGGCGAAGTGGTCTGACCGTGCGCCGATCACCGTGGCTTCCGTTGCCAGAACTCCTCCTCGTGTCGCCTGGGACGTCTTGCGTTTTCGGCGCAAGAAGCGCAGTGGAATCTTGTCCACCACCGTCCGTCACTAGGTAGGTTCCCTCTCGGGAGACGTTTCATACCTGGAAGCCGTCAGCGGTCCCGTGTCTCCAGCATTTCCCGGATCTCGTGCCGCTGGTTTGCCACAAGCCCGACCGGTCGCAGCCGGGTTGGCTGGTCAGTCACCGACCGCGCTGAGTGCAAGGGCGCTGATGGCCACCCGGCCGTCTTCGGACTCGATGATCCCGGTATCGACGATGATGGTCGTCTGCGTGGTCGGGATGAGGGCCGGAGTGGCCGACGTCGCGCGTCCGGCATGTCCGGCAATGGCGGGAACGATGGTCACGGCCATGAGGGTGAGCACCAGGGCGGCCATTCCGATGATGTTGCGAATCGTCATTGTTTCTTGCTCCTCGTTGGTAGTGAGGAACGTATCGACCGCAGCGCGCACAACGTTCCGCAGTATTGCTCTCTGGTTACCCGGCTTTACGCTCCCTTTACACAACCCGATGCAACGGCCCGGAAGCCGGCGAGAAATCGCTCCTGACGCCCCTCACGGAGGCCGAAACAGTCATCGATGGACAGTTCCACGCGCATCCTCATCGCCGAGGACAACCTGGTCAACCGCAAGGTCTTGCTGGCGTTTCTCGCCCGGCTCGGACATGAAGCCGATGTCACCGAGGACGGGCACGGCGTGATCGACGCCGTCACTTCGTCCGACTATGACGTCGTGCTGATGGACATTCGCATGCCAGGGCTCGACGGCGTCGAGGCCACCGTTCGCATCCGGGCCCTCGGCGACGACGTCAACCAGCCGTACGTCATCGCCGTGACCGCCAGTGCCATGGCCGACGACTACGAGCGGTTCCGCAACGCCGGCATCGACACCGTGCTGACCAAACCCCTCACCATCAATCAGCTGGCCGAAGCTCTCGACAACATGCCCGAGGCGGCGTGACACCACCGGTTCCATCCGGTCGCATCGACCCCGAGTACCTGCAGCAGCTGGCAGAAGTGGGGGAAGGCTCCGACCTGGTGACCTTTGTCATCGACACCTACCTGGAGCGCGCCCCCCGGCTGCTGGCGGGCCTCCAGCAGGCCGTGTCGGCCGGCGACCACACCAGGGCAGCCGGGTTCGCCCACGACCTGGCGTCGACCAGCGGACAGGTGGGAGCGCTCGGAATGACCGCCATAGCCCGGGATGTCGAGCAGCTCGCCGCAGCAGGCGGGGCCAGCCCGACAGAGCAGTGCCACTGCCTCACCCGGCTGTTGCCCGACGTGCTGGCGCAACTGCAAGACATCCGCCGCAGCTATGCGCCCTCCAACCGGTAGCCGATCCCGCGCAGCGTGGAAATGTCGAGGTTGGGCATCTTGCCCCTGAGGGTGGCGACATGGGCGTCGACCGTGCGGGAACGCCCGAGGAACTCCTGGCCCCACACGGCGGAGAACAACTCCTGACGGGACACGGCTGCCCCCCGGTGATCGATGAAGTGCCGAAGCACATCGAACTCGCGAGCGGTGAGATCGATGACGCCGTCCGGGGACCGCACCTCCCGCCGCTTGAAATCGACCTCGTATCCCCCGATCTCCACCAACGGGAGGCGGGCGGGCAGTGTGCCGACCCGCCGCTGGATCGCCCGCACCCTGGCCAGCAGCTCGCGGGGCGAGAACGGCTTGGTGGCGTAGTCGTCGGCCCCCAGCTCGAGGCCGAGCACCTTGTTCATCTCGTCGGCTTTGGACGACAGGATGACAATCGGCACCTGTGATATCGCCCTGATCTCGCGACAGACGTCGAGCCCGTCCATGTCGGGGAGCCGCAGATCGAGAATGACGACCTGGGGGTGAATGGTGGCGAACGCTTCGAGCCCGCCCCGACCGGTCGCTTCGACGACCACGTCGTAACCCTCTTTCCCGAAGGCCCTGGTCACGAGCTCGGAGAACATCGGCTCGTCCTCGATCATCAGGATTGGGCGGTCCACATGCCGACGTTACCGACACGACCGGAGTGAATCAACGTCCTCTACAGCTCGCTGGCAGCCGGGTTGCGGCCTAGGCGCAGCAGCATCATCCCGAGGGCGAGAGCGACGAGCCCGGCCCCGGCCAGGCTGCTGTGAATCCCAGTGTCGGGAAGCTCGGTCAGCTGCGCCCGGATTCCCATCACACCGACTTCAGTGAGCACCGCTGCCGGCCTCTCGGTTCTCGAATTCACCACGGCCATCGGAATCTGGTTGCGCGGCGAGACCTGCGCCGGGACGATGCCGCGGGAGGAGGCGACGTTCAGCGATTCCGGCGCGGCGGAGGCGGCGACAGGCGCAGCCTCGACTGGCGCTGTGTGTGAGGCCACAGGCTGCGAGGCGGCGGCTGCGCCGTTCTCCACCACCGGAGCCGACACCACAGTGGCGACCACCGGTGAAGCTGTGACAGTCGTGAGAGCGACGCACAGGGGAACCACCGAGTTCGGGTTGTAGGCGTCGAAGAAGCCGTGGTGCACGGTGAGGGAATCGACGTCGCCGATCAAGTCGATGGTGCCCAGGGAACTGACGAGCAGGTCCTGGCCGCCCGGCACGTCGGGAGTCGTAGTACTCCGTGCAATCTCGGAGCCCCCGCCGTGGGCGGACAGGTACCAGATCTCGTTGGGCTGCTCGTCATCCTGACTCGGCTTGTCCGAATGATCGTCCCACGAGGCCACCGTGAGCTCGTACCGACCGGCCGGGATCGAGGCGGGGAACGGACCGAGTCGGCTCTGCTCCTGGTTCCATCCGAGCAGAAACGTCTGGGCCAGTGCCACGACGTGGTCGCCCTGGAGCGGGCATGCGGGTGGGGCGGCATCGGTTCCTGAAGCCGGCGCAGGAAGTGCGATCAGGCTGTAGAGGATCAGGCTGATCGTGATGAGTATTCGCTTCATGTCTCTCCTCGAAGGTGGTTCGGGGAGTCATTCGGTGAAAGCCACGCAGTTCTACGTAACGAAACGTAAAAGGGCCGTAAAGCCCGGGCACTCTGTGGGCACTGGTACGCTCGCCGATAATGTCGACCGCCACCGTGCCCAAGCTCCGTCGCGCGATCAAGCGCAAATCACCCGGGCTCCACTTCGAGCGGGAGCTGTGGGAGCAGGGCCTCGCGATCGTCGCCGGGGTCGATGAGGTGGGGCGCGGCGCCTGGGCCGGACCGATCAGCGTCGGAGCGGCCGTGGTTCCCAAAGACCGGCGCATCTACAAGGTGCGCGACTCGAAGATGCTGCGAGAGGAAGAACGGGAGGCTCTCTTCGGCCGGATTGCCGAGTGGGTCGAAGCATGGGCAGTCGGTCACGCCTCCCACTGGGAATGTGACCGCTACGGGATGTCGGAGGCGCAGCGGATCGCAGCCAGGCGGGCCATCGCCGGCCTCGGGATCACGCCGGACGTGGCCCTCATCGACGGCAACTGGGACTTCGTGGGCGGGGCGGTCTCCGGGGGGCGCATCAAGAAGCTGGTCAGAGCGGACGCCGTCTGCTTGTCGGTGGCGTCGGCGTCCATCCTCGCCAAAGTGACCCGGGACCGCATCATGCGGCGGATGGCCGTTCGCTTCCCCGGCTACAACTTCGAAAACAACAAGGGCTACAACGGCCCGCACCACGTCGCCGGCCTCGCAACTCTCGGCCCCAGCCCCATCCACCGCAAGAGCTGGGCGTTCATGGACACGATCCCCGAGATCACCGAGCCCCGCTATCGCCGGCCGGATCCGCAGGGACGGCTGTTCGCCTAGGTGCCCGCCTCAGCTTCGGAATCGGTCGAACGTCTCGAGTTGCAGACCGGCCGATTCCAGCAGCGAGATCACCGAGCTGTGAGCCACCGACAGGTCGCTGCTGCGGGCGGCGAATCCTCCCCAGGAGTGGTGCTCGACCCGTGAGGTGGCCTTGGTGAGTGTGAAATCATCGGGCGCGGAGCTCTCGAGCTCGTCCCACGAGATCGGCATCGCGACCGGAGCGTTCGGGAGCGGTCGAACCGACCAGGGAACGGCGGCGGTGGCGCCGAGCCCGTTGCGGAGCCAATCGACGAAGACCCGGCTCCGGCGATTCTTCTTCTGGAACTCCAACGTGAGCAGCTCGGGGGCGTGCGCCACCGCCAGGCGGGCGATGCCCTGGGCCGTTTCTGCTGCCTCGGCCGAAGTGGCGGTCCCGTCGAGCGGAGTCACGACGTGATACCCCTTGGATCCGGTGGTGGTGATGAACGCCGGCAGCTGGAGGCTGTCGAGGAAATCCTTGATGATGCGGGCAGCCGCCCGGGCATCTCCCAGCCGGCCCGGGGACGGATCGAGATCGAAGATCAGCCGATCGGGGCGGTCCAGGTCCGCGATGGTGACGGTGGGAGCGTGGAAGGTGATCGTGTTCTGATTCGCCAGGTAGACGAGACCGTCGGCATCGGTAATCACCGGATGCACGGTCTCACCGTCCTGCTTGCCGATCGGGCAGCGTCCGATGAAATCGGGGAAGTAGTCCGGGGCTTTCTTCTGCATGAATCCGCGGGCACCGATGCCGGCCGGAAACCGTTCGAGGGTGAGCGGCCGGTTGCGGAGATGCTCCAGCATGACCGGAGCCACCGCCAGGTAGTAGTCGATCAGGTCGCCTTTCGTCACGCCCGACGCCGGGAACATGACCTTCTGGCGGCTGGTGATGGCGACCATGCCGTGAGGCTACGCGAACCTGTGGCGAGGCACTCGGTCGTTGCCGGGCGCCCCGCCACGGCAATCTTTCGCGCCCCACCTTCCCGCGTTTCCGCGACTTCGGGATCGTCTTCTATCGTGGGATCACCTCCCCCCGGCTCGTATCTTCCCGACGCGACAAGGGTTTCTTTCGCGTTTCATATCACACTCGTGTAATACGCTTGACGTAACTACATCTCTGTGATTAATATCGCGGGTCCAGCCCAAGATGATGTGGTAGCTCGCCAATCGCACCACTACATCTTGTGGTTTGGGGGGAGGAAAAGGTGAGTGCCTAGGGAGAAAGGCAAGCCGGCAACGGCCTTCAGACGGACTACCTGGGACACCGGAAGACGAACTTCGAGGAGCGTTTAGATGACAGAAGCGGCAGTGCGCAACGGCATGAGAATCCCCCGGCGATTCACCCGGGCAGGCCAGGATCCGTTCGACACCATCGAGTGGGAGCGGCGTAATTCGCGGATCACCAATCCGGATGGCTCGGTGGTCTTCGAGATGCTCGGCGCCGAGGTCCCGGCCTCCTGGTCGCAGGTCGCCTCGGACATCATCGTCTCCAAGTACTTCCGCAAGGCCGGCGTTCCGCAGGTCGACGACGACGGTCACGCCATCCTCGACGACGGCGGCAACCCCGTGCTCGACCCGGAGCATTCCGCCCGCCAGACCATCGGCCGCCTCTCGGCCACCTGGCGGGCATGGGGCGAGGACAACGGCTACTTCGCATCCGCCGACGACGCCCAGGCGTTCCAGGACGAGCTCACCTACATGCTCGTCCACCAGATCGCCTCCCCCAACTCTCCGCAGTGGTTCAACACCGGGCTCAACCTCGCATACGGGCTGACCGGCCCCGCCCAGGGCTTCTGGTTCGTAGACCCCGACACCGAGGAATCGGTCCCGGCCGACGACTCCTACACGCGGCCCGCCCCGCACGCCTGCTTCATCCAGGCCGTCGAAGACGACCTCGTCAACGACGGCGGCATCATGGACCTGTGGCTGCGGGAGGCCCGGTTGTTCAAATTTGGTTCCGGTACGGGAACCAACTTCTCGAAGATACGGGGCGAAGGCGAGCGCCTCTCCGGTGGAGGCCGCTCGTCGGGAATCATGTCCTTTCTCAAGATCGGCGATCGTGCGGCCGGCGCCATCAAGTCGGGCGGCACCACCCGCCGGGCCGCCAAGATGGTGATCCTCGACCTCGACCATCCCGACATCGAAGAGTTCATCAGCTGGAAGATGGAAGAAGAGAACAAGGTGCGGGCACTCATCGCCTCCGGCTATCCCTCCGACTTCAACGGAGAGGCCTACCAGACCGTTTCGGGCCAGAACTCCAACAACTCGGTACGGGTTCCGATCGACTTCATCCAGGCGGTCATCAACGACGAGCTGTGGGCACTGACATCCCGCAAGAGCGGTGACGTGATGAAGAAGCTGCGGGCTCGCGACCTGTGGCGCCAGATCGCCGAAGCCGCCTGGTCGTGCGCCGATCCCGGGGTCCAGTTCGACACCACGATCAACGAGTGGCACACCTCACCGGCCGAGGGACGAATTCGTGCCAGCAACCCCTGCAGCGAGTACATGTTCCTCGACAACACAGCCTGCAACCTGGCCAGCCTCAACCTCGTCAAGTTCTACGACGACGAAGAGCAAGCCTTCGACATCGATGCCTACCTGCACGCGGTCCGCTTGTGGACCATCGTCCTGGAGATCTCGGTGACGATGGCGCAGTTCCCTTCTCGCGAGATCGCCGAGGGCTCCTACAACTATCGGACATTGGGGCTGGGCTATGCCAACCTCGGCTCGCTGCTCATGCGCTCGGGCATCCCCTACGACTCCGACGAGGGGCGTGCCATTGCCGGAACGCTCACCGCCATCCTCACCGGCCACTCGTATGCAACCTCGGCCGAGATGGCATCTGTGCTCGGCCCGTTTGCCAAGTACGAGATGAACAAGGACTCGATGCTGCGGGTGATCCGCAATCATCGCCGGGCGGCCTACAACTCCGATGCCGGCGAATACGAGGGTCTGAGCCATTACGTCATGGGCATCGACCCGGATCTGGCTCCTGCCGACCTGCTGCAGACCGCCCAGCTGGTATGGGACAACGCCCTCAACCTGGGTGAGCAGCACGGCTTCCGCAACGCCCAGGCGACCGTGCTGGCACCGACCGGCACCATCGGCCTGCAGATGGACTGCGACACAACCGGCGTGGAGCCCGACTTCGCGCTCGTCAAGTTCAAGAAGCTGGCCGGCGGCGGATATTTCAAGATCGCCAACCAGTCGATAGCACCGGCGCTGCGTCATCTCGGATACACGGCCGACCAGATCGACGAGATCGTCGACTACGTGGTCGGCACGATGACGTTGCTGGGTGCGCCCGGCGTGAACCGGGCCAGCCTCACCTCGAAGGGCTTCACCACCGACGATCTGAGAAACGTCGAGGAGACCCTGCCCGGCGTATTCGAGCTCAGGCACGCCTTCAACGTGTTCGTGCTCGGCGAGAAGACCATGCAGCGGCTCGGCTTCAGTGAGGAGCAGTACACCTCGCTCGATTTCGACATGCTGCGGGCGCTCGGGTTCTCGACCGACGACATCCGCACCGCCAACGACATCATCTGCGGGCGCCAGACCATCGAGGGAGCCCCGTATCTGCGAGATGAGCATCTGCCGGTGTTCGACACCGCCAACCGCAATGGCAAGCACGGCGAGCGGTTCATCCACCACAACGGGCACATCAAGATGATGGCGGCCGCTCAGCCGTTCATCTCGGGTGCGATCTCCAAGACGATCAACATGCCGAACGAGGTGACGGTCGAGGACATCGAGCAGAGCTACATGCTGTCGGCCGACCTCGGGCTCAAGGCGATGGCCCTCTACCGGGACGGCTCCAAGGCATCACAGCCGCTGTCGGCGACGAGCGACGAAGGCGAGCATCCCGATGACGAGCTGGAAGGCTTGCCCGAGGCGCTCGAGGACGAGGCTCGCATCGTGACCGGGGCAATGTCGGCCGTTCACTTCGCTCCCGGGGTGTCGCCCACTATGGCCTATCACGGCATGAGCCGGCCCCGCTTTCTGCTCCCGGCTCGACGGAGCGGTTTCACTCAGGAAGCGCGGGTCGGCGGGCACAAGCTGTTCGTTCGCACCGGCGAGTACGAGGACGGGACGCTGGGTGAGCTGTTCATCGATCTCGCCAAAGAGGGCGCCACGCTGCGCGGCGTGCTGTCGTGCTTTGCCATCGCCGTCAGCAAGGGGCTCCAGTACGGAGTGCCGCTCGAAGAGTTCGTCGACACGTTCACGTTCCAGACCTTCGAGCCGCGGGGAATGGTGGAAGGCCACCCGAACATCAAGATGGCGAACTCCATCGTCGACTACGTGTTCCGGGCGCTCGGCCTCGAGTACCTGGGGCGCACCGATCTCGTGCAGGTTCCCCCCACCGAGGTCCGGGCCCTGCCGGAGCCTCCCAGAGGCATCGCCACCCAGACCGGCCACCAACTCGGCCTCGAGGAAGCCAGGATGGAGGACGACATCGCCGCCCAGACGCAGGCCGCCGCCTTCGTCGATGCCGAGGTGGTGGAGGACATCGACTCCACTCCCACCGGCGCGGACGCCCCGGCTGCCCCCCCAACCAGGCCAAATGGCACCAGCGCTGGCGCCACCAACGGGCAACCCGCCGCCCAAACAACGGCCGTGGTGGCCACAGACGCCCAGACCAGCTCCGTGCAGGCGGCGCTGGCATCCAACATGGGCGACGCACCCCTGTGCGACACCTGTGGCCACATCACGGTCCGCAACGGGTCCTGCTACCGCTGCATGAACTGCGGCGACAGCAAAGGGTGCAGCTAGGAAGGAACCAGCTCCGGACCAGCCATCTCGATGCTGGTCCGGAGTCTGCCTGCGGCCCGGACTAGGGGCGGTCGAGCAGCAGCCCAATGTTGCGGGTTGCCCGGCTCATCACCTGCTTGTGGCCGGCGCGGAAGAACAGCCAGCGCCGCAGCGACGGCCTTGGGCCGGTCAGCGGTTCGCCGGCTATCTGCAACGCTCGCTCGGTGTTGATCTGCTCGTCGAGGATCGCATCGTCGCCCTCGTCTGCCACCGCCCAAACCAGGTGGCCCTGGAGGTAGGGAACCTTCCGGTCGGGCTGTGAGAATCGCACCAGAAAGGTGCTCTCGTCATAGTGCCCGAGCACGACATCGAAGCGGAAGCCGGGCGCAGGCGAGAAGCCTCGCAGTGTCCTGGTGGACTTGGTGCGAGCTCCCTCCTCCCCGGGACGGTCGCCGAAGATCGAATCGCCACCGGTCAGCGCCGCCGTCAGCAGGACGCGGGCGATCGCATCCCCCCTCTCCCCGGCAAACCGGTACCGCTGCTCCAGGGTCGTCAGGCCTTGCCGACTGCCGAGCCGATGCCGAGTGCGTTCAACCGTCGCCATGGGCTGAGGGTAATCCCCGAGCTCCGGTACAGCTCCCGGCTCTTGAACAGCGGAGACAATCAATCAGAGGACCGCAGGTGTATGCAACGGTTGACTGCTTCAAGTTCGAGGGGCAGGACCAGTGCCAGGTTCCGAACGGCGTTCTTCACAATCTGATGTCGCCTCGGGACCGATCACGGAGATCATCCACGCTGGCGGTACCTGACCGCGGCGAGGTTGTACCTGATCGGAATCGGCCGGCTCCCGCCAACTAGGATTCCCAAGGTCGTGCGGATCGATTCGCGGCCCGTTGGCGGTGAGAGTCCCGACCCACGGCGCCGCCTGCATCTTCCGGGACGGCTACATCGGATCGGGCGGAACGAACGCGCGGCGGCCGACCCCGGGTGTGCACCCTCCCGCAGGCTGCCGCTGATACTGGTCGTCATTGTCATCGCGTCCCTCGGGCAGGGTTGTTCGTCCGGCAAGAGCAAGGCGGCGGTAACTACTCCAGCCGACGGCCAGCCCCCGACCACGATCGCGGCCGTGACCTCAGACACGACGGCTGCGGCCGCTACCGGCAGCAAACCGGCTGGTGTGGTTGTCTTCGACTATCAGGCTGTGTACGTCGGCTCGTGTGAAGGCGATTTCATCGGGGAGGTCGAGGTGAATGGCGACCAGCTGGACTTCTACATCGGCGGGCAAGGCGGGCCGCGTGAGCTCCTCACCAGCACAACGATGGGTGGCGGCGGCTCGTTCGATATCACCGTCGACGTGCTTCGGATGACGGGACGAATCGACGGCGCCAACCTCTCCGGCGATGGCAGCTTCGGGATGCTCGGCTCCGACTGCCCGATGGAGGTGTCGGGTACGGCTCGGTAGAAGGGCGATCCGGGCCGTGGGCTAGCCGAAGGACCCCATGACCCGCATCACCGCGTGGTGAGGATCGAGCCCGGCGGCCTCGAATACCCGGAACGCCGGGTGCGTCCTCTCATCGTCGAGCGCTCGATCGTGGGCCTCGATGCTCTCCCAAACCGCCGCCACGCGGACATACTCACCGTCCGTCACCAGATAGGCGGAGACGAGGCCGCTCGGCTTCTCACCGACGACCAGGTCGGACCATTCGCCGAAGACATTCTCCCTGTCGGCTTCGGCAACCTGGGCATGGGCCATTGAAAAGATCACGTTGTCTCCTGCTCGGGCTTGTCCAGGCTACCCGCCGGTGAGCGGGGTTGCCGCTCCCCCTCCTGCGACGGATCGGGCGAGGCGGCGCTCGAGATCGGCTCGGGCCCGCTCGGCGACCGGGGCCAACAGGGCGCGTTGCAATCGTGGGGCGTCGGCCTCACGGTCGTAGACCAGGTCGAACAGTTCCAGCAGCGGGATCGTCCCCGTGGTCGCAATCCTCTGGATCTCGATCCCTGCCCGCACCGGGCCGGGCTCCACCACGCGGGCGTAGAAGCCGGGGCGGCGAGCGGCTCGAAAGCGGCGGGGGAACTCGGGGTCGGCCATCTTGGCGCCGAGGGTGGCACACGGAATGCGCGGCGCAGTGGTTTCGAGAAGCACTTCCCCCAGGCGCCACCGGTCCCCGATCATGACCTCGCCTACCCCGAAGTCCGCGAACGTGAGGTTCTCGCCAAACGTTCCCGGGGCCAGCTCACCGTCCAACTCGGCCTCCCACCATGCGTAATCCTGGGCGCTGTAGACGTAGACGGCCTGATCGGGCCCCCCATGGTGCTTGCGGTTGACGACCGAGTCACCGGACACACCCAGCCGGCCGACCGATGCATCGCCGACCGACGTCTTGAAGATCCCGGTTTCGATCGCACGGCCGGCCACGTCGAGTGTTCGGGGGGCGGCAATCTGGATGGACTCGAGTCTCATCGGATCCTCGCTCGGGTGAAGGCGACCATAGTCCGGCCGCGTCCGTGCACCGCCCCTGTGAGGTTCGGTCAGGCGAGGAAGTCCTCAGCCAGCAGCTCCATTAGCAGACCGTCGTGGAAGGTGCCGTCGGGCCCGAGCTCGTATCGGCGCATTACTCCGACCGGCCGGAAGCCGACACGCGAGTAGCAGCCGATCGCAGCCTGATTGTCGGCCGCCGGGTCAATGGTCAGCCGGTGATGCCCGATGTCCTCGAAGAGGTGGCGGGCGAGGGTTCGCACCGCGTCGATGCACAAACCCTGGCCGTGCACGGCCGGGTCGAGATAGATGTCGATGGATGCGTGCCGGTAGTCGGGATCCGCCTCGGCTTCCCACTGAATCCCGCCCACCATTGTTCCGCGCCCGTCTTCGATCACCAGGTAGTGCAAACCGTCCTGCAGCAGGGCCTGGCGCACGTCGGCGGCGACGTCGGCCGACATCCACCGCGCGCTGACCTCGGGAGTGGAGCGGATGCGCACCGTCTCGTCCAGGTCGTCCAGAGTCATCTCTCTGAGACGCACGCGCTCGCCTATCAACATGGCACCGAATGTAGTTGCTCGAAGCTTCGAACCTTGTCGCGCAATGAGAGGTTTGAACGGGCGGCTGGCCGGGTACCGATAGACGATGGACACTCAAGGAGGGGTTGCTATGAGCACATCTGACCGCAGAGACGAACTGGCCGAAGCGCGCGCCGCCCTCCGCCAGGCGTGGCCGTCGCTGACCGCCGACGACGTGGCGGACCTGCCCCGGGATCGTGACGAGGCCGCGGCCGTGATCCGGGAGCGCACGGGGGCGTCCCAGGAGGAGATCCAGACGACCCTCTCCGAGCTCTACGGCCTGGTCCCGGAGCGCCACGAGGTCGCCGACACCAAGTACGACCGCGAATAGGCCGAGGGCCCTCCATCGACTCCTGGGGATCGGTAGGGTGCACGGGACCGGAAGGAGACGGTCTCGATGCACGTCCTAGTTACCGGCGGAACCGGCTTCGTTGGATCGCACACGGTGGCTGCGCTCGTGAAGCACGGTCATCAGGTACGGCTACTGGCTCGGTCCCCCGATCGGGTCGAGCCGGCGCTGGAGCCGTTTGGAGTGGCGGTCTCGGAGGTGGTCGTCGGAGATGTCACCGACGAGCAGGCCGTCGGTGCTGCGATCTCGGGATGTCAAGCCGTCGTCCACGCAGCCAATGTGTTTAGCTTTGATCCCGGCCGGGTCGAAGCCATGAATGTAGTCAACGAGAAGGGAACCGAGCTGGTCCTGACCGCGGCCTCGGCAGCCGGGCTCGATCCCATCGTGCACGTGTCCAGCTTCGTGGCATTGCTTCCCAGCGACAAGCCCGTGACCGGGGAGTCCGATGTCGGCGATCCTTCGCCCCCGTACAGCAGGTCGAAGGCTGCGGCCGAACGGATCGCTCGTCGCTTCCAATCCGAGGGGGTCCCGGTGGTGACGACCTATCCCGGCTCGGTGTGGGGCCCCGATGACCCGTATCTGGGCGAGAGCGCCCAGTTGGCGCAAAGTGCCCTGAAAGGGCGGCTGCGTCTGCTCAACGACGGGCTGCTTCCCATCTCCGATGTTCGAGACGTCGCCGAGGTTCACGCCGCCGTGCTGCGACCCGGCCGCGGACCGCGGCGCTTTCTCGCCGTCGGACACAACGCCCGCTTTCGCGAAGTCATAACCCGGCTGGGAGAGCTGGCGGGACGGAACCTATGGTCGATCCCGGTTCCCGGCACAGTCGCGCTGGCCACCGGCCGTGCCGCCGACTGGGCGCGGGCGAGGTTCGGGGTCGAACTGGGTCTGAGTTACGAGGGGCCCTGGCTGGTGGCCAACTCGGCGAAAGCCGACTCCACCCCGGCGAGACAAGAATTGGGCGTCGATTTCACATCGCTCGACACGACCCTCACCGACACCATCAAGTGGCTCTACAGATCCGGGCACATAAGCGAGAAGGAGGCCGGGTCACTCGCCTCGTAGGGGCCAGGAGGATCGATCAGCGGTTGGCAGCTCCTCCCGCCTCTGGCAGTCGAATTCGTCTGCCAGTACCTCCATCAACAGTCCTTCGTGAGAGCCCGCTCCAGGGCTAGCGGCTGGGGAGGCGATCCGCCCGAGTGTGCGACGACCGCGTGGCGGCCATCCGCCGCGTCCCATCAATCATGGTGTTCAGTTCCTCATCATCGGCCGCATGCGGGGGTGAGTTCCGAAGTTGTATCCGGAGCTGGTCGCCGGACCGAGGCCACTACCGTCCAGCTCGACCGTAGCCATGACGGGGCTGTCGCCTCGTTGCTGCTGGGCCACGAAGATGATCTGTCGGCCATTGGGCGTAAAGGAGGGGTGCACGGCGCTGCCCCCATTTGAGGCGAAGGTCGTCACCTGCCTCAAACCCGATCCGTCCGGACGGATTGTGAAAAGATCTGGAGCGTCGTCACCGGGCTGCGCGAGCGCTGAGAACACGATCAGACTTCCGTCCGGGCTCCAGTCGGCCGTGGCCGCGAACAGTCCGGGTGCGGTGAGGGGCCGGATGCTCGGCGGCGTTGTTCGCAGCTCGACGATCGAGAGGGTGACTCCGGTCACGTCATCGTCGACTCCGGGTCCGGCCCGGTGCGCCACTTCGACGACGATCGAGTCACCGGAGGGCGACCAGCGGGGGCCTGCATAAAGGTCAGTGGGTCCTGCAGTCAAGACGATTTCGACCGCGTTGGTGTCCAGGCGGAGGACTTCGAGCGTCGAACGACCAGAGCCCGACTCTTCGGTCATGCGGCTGAAGATCACCGAGGCGCCGTCAGGCGACCACGAGGGGTCGTCGAGCCAGACGCACGGGTCCTCACAGTCCAGGAGGCGCTGGGCTCCCGTTCCGTCGACGTCGACCGCCCACATATCGTCGGTCCCGGCATCGGCAACGGTGAACACGAGTCGCCGGCCGTCCGGCGACCAATCCGGGTTCATCTGAAAACCCCCAGGGACATCCCGGGCCGGCGAGTGTCCACCTGTGCCATCGGGCCGGACGAGAAAAACCTTCTGGTCCCTCGACTGATAGGCGATCCACGTGTCCGTTCCGGCGGCGCCGTGCGTCCTCCCGCCGATTATCAAGCCCGTGATGGCCAAGAGAACCGCCACGGTCGTTGCGGCGACGATCCACCACACGAGCCGGACGACCGACCGCCGCTCGGGTGCATCAGGAGGCGTCGGGGAAGAGGTGTTGTCACGAGTGTCAATAATCGACATGGGTTCTCCAGAGAGGCGACCGCTGGTTGCGGCATGCTGCGCGGATGCTACTGATCTGGGTACCTATTGTCAATAGCTATTGCTGTAAGGGCTATTGACACACACCTGTGATGCTGGTTACTGTTCAACCGTGGCACATCCCAGCGAGCATCTCACCAGACTCATGAGCGCTCTCCTCGACATCGAATCCGCAGCCGCCCACAACGTCGAACGCAGCCTCGAGGTCCAGAGAAGAGCCCGCCACCTTCGCGAGCGTCTCGCAGACGGTGGCTCACTCGTCGACCTGGTTCGAGACGAAGAACCGCCGAGGGTCGTCGAGCTCTTGTCGACGAACATGACAACCCTCGAAACGGCCGGTGCCGAGCTCCGGGTGGCTCAGGCTCTCGCGCTCCGGGCTGAGGGGCTCACCATCGAAACGATTGCCGAGCTGTTCGGGGTCACCCGACAGCGCATCTCGGCGCTCCTCAAGCAGCGAGCGGCAACCCCGCGCTGAGCTGGGGGGAAGCCGAGATCGCCGGTGTGATCATTCCGTCGCCGTTCGGTCATCCGCCGGCGGGATCACCGTGGCTCGGTCACCGGTGGCGAGAACCACCGATGTGCCCCGAACTGGTTTCGCCGCACCGGGCGGCCCGTGGTGACTCGCCACTCGATGCCCGCTACCACGGCACGGAGATAGCGAGCAAGCATGGGGCGCACCAGTGCTCGGTACGGCACCCATCGCAACACCGCGGGCACGTTTCCGAACAGGTGAGGCGTGATGGCGATCGTCAGGGCCGACCCCGCCCCTTCACCGGACAGTCGCCAGTCGACGGTCGCAACGGTTCCGTTGGCATCGGTGATCTCGATGTCATAGCCCGCGCCTTCCTGCCACCCAACGAAACGGCGCGTGATCGTCCTGCCGTTGAAATACTCGATGTGGTCCTCCGAGCCGACCCCCGGCCAGACATCGACCGGGTTGGCAGCGCAAAACGGATGGCACTCCACGAGATGTCCGGCGGTCGAGATCAGTTCCCACACTGCAGGTGCTGGTGCAGCGATCTCCTGACGATGGGCAACGGGCGAGACCGGCATGACTGCCTCGCAATGTAGTGGCGGATGTTCGAGAGAGCTCGCGCCGACGCGAGCCACCGGCTACGGCGCCCGCGCCTTGCGCGACAAGGACGCTCCCTCATGCTGCATTCGGTGATGGCGCCGGCACAGCAGCTCGAGATTCTCCAGCGCTGTCGAACCACCGTCGAGCCAGTGCTGGATGTGATGGGCATCGCACCACCGAGCCGGCCGATCGCAGCCGGCGATGACGCACCCGCCGTCTCGCACCATGAGCGCCCGGCGGATGGCCGGTGGGATGGTTCGAGTCCGGCGCCCCACGTCCAGGGGCTCAGACGTACCGTTGGTGATCAGGCGGCTGATGCCGGCGTCACAGGCGATACGCCGGGCCGCGCCGGCGCTGATGACGCCCGCTTGTTCGAGCTCGCATGGCCTTCCGCTCCGGTGTTCCAACGTTTCGAGAGATACGAGCAGAGTGATGTGGGGCTTCTCCCCGCCCCGAACCGGAGCGTTTCCGTGATCGAGGTAGTCGCGGCACAGGTCGACGAGAGCGTCGGCCCGGCGTTGAGCGGGAGTCCTCTCGTCTGACCGGTCGGTGGTCTCCGACAAGGCCAGCAGCGCCGTCATGACCACTTCGCCGCCCTCGGGGTCGAGCTCGAACTCTCCATGCACCATCCCTTCAAAGGTGGAGACGATGCTCAACCGCCGCCGCCGGTGCCGGGCGGCTCCGTCCTCGTCGTGGTGGTCGAGGGCCTGGCGCCAGTAGGCAATGAGCCGGGACGCGTCGCGGGGTCCCAGCCGGCGCACCTCACCGACAAGCGCAGCCTCGTGCCCGGCAAAGACGTCCGGATGGCGGGC
>JBFKDW010000070.1:0-16440 GCA_041619515.1 Acidimicrobiia bacterium | reverse complement strand
CGTCCTCGGTTCGGAGCTCCCAGGCCCCGGTGGGAGGGAGCACTGCGAAGCTATCCAGCCCGTACTCGCCCTCGCCGAGAAACTGGCCCGAGGTCTCGAAGGGGGCTCCGGGCCGTCCGACGGTATCGGCGTCGAGTACCCGGGCGCCGACGATGCCGACCAGCGGGAGCGCCAGCAGGTTGAACACGATGAAGGCGAGAAAGGCCCGCCGGCGTTCCTCAGTGGGATCGGGTATTCGCCCGAAGATCAGCGCGAAGGGGATGCCGACGAACTGCACGAGCAGCAGCGCCAGGATGAGCTCCGTGGCACCGAATCCGAGCTCGGCCCCGTAGATGGCAGCTACACCGATGATGGTGCCGATCCCGTCGTTGTAGATGAGGAAGGCGATGAGAAAGCGAAACAGCTGCCGGAAGCGGCGGATATGCGCCAGTGTGTCCTTCAAGCGCCCGAAGCTCACCCGCAAGACCGATTCGCCTTCGGCGAGGTCCTCCGTGGCCGCCGGGGGCTCGGGCACCCGCCGCAGGAGTGGAATCGAGAACACCGCCCACCACACCGCCACCGACAGGAAGGAGAGCCGGGCACCGCCTTCGGGACCGATCACGAAGATCATGGCGGCGTTGACGGCGAGGAGCAGCCCACCTCCGAGGTATCCGACTGCGTAGCCGCGGGCGGAGACCCTGTCCTGGTCCTCGGCGCGGGCGACATGGGGAAGGAGAGAGTCGTAGAAGACGTTGGCCGCCCCGAATCCGACCCGGCCGACAATGAACAGCATGGAGGCAAGCAGCCAATCCCCCGAGCCGACCAGCACCAGCAGCCCGGTGGCGACGACGCCGACACCGACGGAGATGGCCAAGAATTTCTTCTTGCCGCGCCGGATGTCGGAGATGGTGCCGAGGATGGGGGAGATGATTGCAACGATGAAGAGCGCCAGGCTGAGGCCGGCGGTCCAATAGGCGGTGGCAACCGCCGCACTGGGAAGCGTGTTCCCCGCCACCTGGCTGTAGTAGATGGGAAGCACGGCGGCGAGGATGGTGGTAGCGAACGCCGAATTGGCCCAGTCGTACAGTGTCCAGGCGCGAATCCGGCGCTGATATTCAGTTTCGTCGATGCCCTCGTATGCCGGCCGATACGTCACGGTCAGAGAGCGTAGGGGTTTTGCAGGGTCCTCGCAGACCCGGGCCCGGGCTCGGCTCACATGACCCGCTACCGCCACCCGCCCGATAGCCTCGCGACCCATGCGACGAGCTGCTCTCATTTCGATCGTGCTCGCTCTGGTCGGTGCGTCCTGTGGCGGCGGCGAGTCCGCCACCTCTACGAGCCTCCCGTCCGTGCCGTCGACCTCGACCTCGACCTCGACTCCTGCTTCGTCCACGTCGTCGGCGACCCCGCAAGCGACGACGACCACAACCGCCCTCCCCCCGCTGCAGGGAGTGGTGCTGGAGCCGGTGGCGGACGGATTCGAGCAACCCGTCTGGGCCGGCGTTGATCCCGGCACCGGGGAGCTGCTCGTGGTGGAGCGGCGAGGCCGCATCCTCGGGATCGACGGAAGCGCCCGGCTCGACATCGATGCCCGGGTGGGGTCGGGAGGCAACGAGCAGGGGCTGCTCGGGCTCGCTTTCCACCCAGACGATCCAGACCTCTGGTACGTCAACTACACCGACACCGGCGGGGACACCGTCGTGTCGGAGTTCCAAAGGCTCGAGGGCACGCTGGATCCAGGCACCGAGCGGGTTCTGCTCGAGATCGACCAGCCGGCCGGAAATCACAACGGGGGCAACCTGGCGTTTGGGCCAGACGGCTTGCTGTACGTTGGCATGGGCGACGGGGGAGGCTCCGACGACCGGTTCGGAACCGGTCAGGATCCTTTCACTCGCCTCGGCTCGATGCTCCGGCTCGATCCCCGGGCCTCGAACGCCCTGGCCTACACCATCCCATCGGACAACCCGATCGGCGAAGAGGCCGGTGACCCGCTGACGTTCGCCTATGGGCTTCGCAACCCGTGGCGATACAGCTTCGACGGCGACCTGTTGTATGTCGCCGACGTCGGCCAGAGAAGGATCGAAGAAGTCACGGTCGTAGATATCGGCACGGTGCAACCCGGGCAGCCGCCCAACTTCGGCTGGTCAGTCCTGGAGGGAACAGAATGCTTCGCCGATGCCGGCTGCGACCGTACCGGGTTGCTGGAGCCGGTGGCCGAGTACACCCACGCCGACGGTTGCTCGATCACCGGCGGAGTCGTGATGCACGACCCGGCGATTCCCGAGCTGGACGGCTTCTACATCTACGGCGACTTCTGCACCGGGTTCGTGCGCGGGTTCTTCTACCAGGACGGGGTGGCCGTGGGCGAGGCCGAGCTGCTCACCGGGGTCCCGTCCATCAGCAGCTTCGGGGTCGACGCCGACGGCAGCGTCCTGGTGGTATCGCTGACCGGAACGATCTCTCGCATGGCGGCGGTGCGCTAGCCGGGCGGGCTTGGGTCGGCGGGCTGGAAGAATGGCACCATGACCAGGTTGCGAGCCGTCGTCACCCGGCGTCCGCCAGGAGCCGCCCTCCAGAAGATTGCGGGTGCGTCCGAGGCGTGGGTGTGGGAGGAAGACCGTCCCATCCCGGCCGAGGAGCTGCGGCGCCGGCTTCGCTCAGCGGCCGGCCTCTACTGCATGCTCACCGACACCGTCGACGCCGGCCTGCTGGAAGCGGCGCCCGACTTGCGGGTGGTGAGCACGATGGCCGTCGGCGTCGACAACATCGACCTTGCAGCCTGCACCGACCGCGGCATTCCGGTGGGGCATACACCCGACGTCCTGACCGAAACGACCGCCGACACCGCCTTCGGACTGCTCATGGCCGCAGCCCGGCGGTTCGGAGAGGGGCGCGACTACGTCCGGGCGGGACGGTGGCGACGGTGGGAACCCGAGCTGCTGCTCGGCCATGACATCCACTCGTCCAGCCTCGGCATCATCGGACTCGGCCGGGTCGGCCGCGCAGTGGCTCGCCGGGGAGCCGGTTTCGGGATGCGAGTCCTGTATTTCAGCCGTCACCGGGACCCGCAGGCGGAAGCCGACATCGGGGTCCTCTACCGTGACCTCGACGACCTGCTGTCCGAGAGCGACCATGTCGTCGTAGCGACGCCGCTGACTCCCGAAACGGCGGGCCTGATCGGTGCCGGTGCCCTCGGCCGGATGAAGCCGACCGCCACGCTCGTGAATATCTCCCGAGGCGGAACCGTGGATTCCGACGCTCTGGCCGCAGCACTCAGGTCGGGCGAGATCGCGGCGGCCGGGCTGGACGTGACCGACCCCGAGCCGATCCCGGCCGACCATCCACTCGTAGGGCTGCCCAACTGTTTCATCCTGCCGCATCTCGGCAGCTCCAGTCGTCGCACCCGGGAGGCGATGGCCGACCTTGCTGCCGACAATCTGGTGGCTGGGCTGCGCGGGGAGCATCTCCGGGCCTGTGCCAACCCCGGCGTCTACGATTGACGGCGGGCGGATTGCCCGGCCCTCCAATCCTCGAGCGGTCATCCGGGACGGCGGGCGGTCTCGTAGGTGTTGTAGAAGCAAAGGAGTTTTACCATGACCAACCGCATTGCGCTGACCGGCGACAAGAGCATCTGGTCGATGCTTTCCTCATTCCATCGCCTCAAGCTGGCCTTTCTCGCCGCCGCGTTCGTGTCCTTCGTATTGTCCGTGTCGCTGTGGTTCCTGGTCGACCGCGAGGTCGGCCTGTTCGTCGGCCTGTGGGTGCCTGCGATTCACTCTCTCGGAACACTTGTCCTCGTGGGAGAGGACCGCTCATGAGTGACGTATGGATCTTCTCGATCGGGGCCGTGATATTCATCTTCCTCACGTGGGCGACGATCGTCTTTCTCTCACTGAGGTTCAGTGAGCTCTATCGCATCGACCAGGCGTCGGCTGCCGGTGCTCCCGACATCATCATGGAGGGCAACACCGAGGTCCTCGCTCCCAAGCAATCCGGCTAGAGCTCGCCGGCGTCGAGCCGGTCCAACACTTCCGACGCACGATCGAGTACCGCCTCGAGATCGCCGAGCCGGTCGAGTGCGTGGAGCTGGCGTCCCATCCGGTGATTGCTGCCAAGCACATCGCGGGCGCCGTCGAGGAAATGCCAGTACAGGGTGGTGAAGGGACAGGCGTCGGGCCCCACTCGCTTCTTCGGATCGAACCGACAATCCCCGCAGTAGTCGCTCATCCGGTTGATGTAGTTGCCGCCTGCGGCATAGGGCTTGGTCGCCATTCGGCCGCCGTCCGCATAGAGCCCCATCCCGAGCACGTTGGGGAGCATCACCCACTCGGCACCGTCGACGAACGACGCCCACATCCATTCGACCATCTGCTGGGGCACGACTCCGGTCAGGAGCGCGAGGTTGCCAAGCACCATGAGGCGCTGGATATGGTGGGCGTAGGCATGCTGGTCGACCGAATCCAATGACTCCGACACACAGTTCATAGCGGTGCGGCCCGAGCGATAGAGCGGAGGCAGCGGGCGGCCGGCATCCAGCTCGTTTACGCCGGCATAGCCGGGCATCCATAGCCAGTAGGTACCCCACACATACTCCCGCCACCCGATGATCTGGCGGATGAACCCCTCGGCCGAGGCAATCGGGATCCTGCCCTCCCGATAGGCCTCCTCGGCGGCATCGCACACTTCGTCCGGATAGAGCAGGCCGAGGTTGAGGTACGGGCTCAGCAGCGTGTGCCCCATGGACCACTCGCCGGTGAGCATGGCGTCCTCGTGAGGCCCGAAAATGGGGAGCACGTTGTCGACGACGTGGCGCAGGCGAGCGAGGGCGGCTCGGCGCGACGTGGCCCAGGTTCCGTCGGGGTCGGCACCCACCGCCGACTCGGGCAATGCGCCGATCACTTCCCTGTCGAGGTCGTCGAGCCGGCTGCGGACCGGTGTCGGCCACGCCCGCCCGTCCTTCGGGGGCGGCTGGCGGTTGTCGGCGTCGAAGTTCCACTCTCCGCCCGACGGTTCGTCCCCGTCCATCAGGTAGCCGAGCCGCTCCCGCTGCATGCGGTAGAAATCCTCCATGACCAGCCGCTTGCGCCCGTCCGCCCAGGCGGCGAAATCTTCGTAGTGGCACAAGAACTGGTTGGAGCGCACAACGGTGACACCCAGCCCGGGCAAGCGTTGCAGCATCCGGTAGGACATCGGCTCCATGGCGGTGATCGAATCCGGCCCAAACTCGTCCCGGTGGGCGGCCAGGCCGGCGGCGAAGCTCTCCTCGGTGCGGTGATCGACTTCGAATCCGGCGTCTTCGAGCTCGGCGGCGAACCGCCGCATGGCGGTGATGACGAGGTGGAGGCGCTGACGATGGTACGGCTTTGAGCCGAGCTTGGCAGCGCTCTCGACGAAGAGCACCCGGGTGTCCTCCGGCGTGCGCTCCGCCAGGCTGGTTATTCGCCGATTGAGCTGGTCTCCCAGGACCCAGACTGTCTCCACGCTGGTGCAGGCTACGGCGCCCCGTCCGCGAAATGCCAGCGGGCGCCCGGACCCGGTGCACCCCTCAGGCCAATGCCTGGCCGACCAGAACCAGTCCGAGGAGCCCCCGGGCCGACCAGGCCCCGGTGCGGATCCAGTTTGACAGGACGAGCCGGCGGTGGAGCCGGCCATCGTATCCTCGCACGAGGCGGCCGTGCATCGGCGCCTGCCACGCCGCCGTCGACACCCACAGCGCCGCTACTAGGCCGAGACCAACGTACAGCAGGCCGGGACTCACACCTGTGGGGGTGTCGACCGCCAGCCAGGCCGCGGTGAGGGCCTCCAGCGGCATAAAGAGAGCAACCGCCCCGGCGGTCCTGCGGGTGTGCTGGGCCTCGTAGGAGACGAATTCGGATGCTCCAACCGCGCCGAACAGGGGATAGTGAACCAGCTGCACGAACCATATGAGCCCCACCATTGCCCAGGTGGCGGCCAGGTTGACCAGCAGAACTGTGTCCACCGTCAGCCGCGCGGCCTGATTGTGCCCAGGCCGCCATCCACACCGACGACCTGGCCGGTGATCCAGCTGTTGGCCGGATCGAGCAGGAAGACGATGGCGGCGGCGACGTCTTTCGGCTCACCAAGCCGTCCCAGGGCGTGCATGGAGAGTGAAGCTTGCTCGGCCTTGTCGTTGGCGGTGAGACGCTCGGTGAGCGGGGTACGCACCAGTCCGGGGGCGACCGCGTTCACTCTGATGCCGCTCGATGCATAGCTGGCGGCCGCGGCCAGGGTGAGACCGTTTATTCCACCCTTGGCGGCTGCAATGGCTTCGTGGTTGGCGAGCCCCAGCTGGGCGGCGGCCGAAGACACCAGCACGATGGAGCCGCCTCCGGCGCGCATGGCGCGCGCTCCGGCACGGACGGCAGCGAATGCCGACCGGAGGTTGATGGCGATGGTCTCGTCCCACTCGTCGTCGCTGGTGATGTGCGCCGGCTTCAACAAGAGGGAGCCGACGCAGTTGGCGATGCCATCGACTTGCCCGAAATCGGTGACCGCCTGTTCGACCGCGGCGGCGACCGCCGACGTGTCGGTGGCATCCAGGGAAACCGGAGTTCCCCCGGTCTCTCCGGCGATTGCGGCCAGCCTCTCCGGGCTGCGCCCGGCCACGATCAGCCGGGCTCCTCGTTCGGCCAGCAGCCGAGCCGTGGCGGAACCGATGCCCCCGCCTGCCCCCAGAATCACAAACACCTGCTCGTTCATGTCATCTCCTGTCTCAAGAGGCATACGAAGCCATTCCGCCTCCCGGGTGGGATTCTTCATCCCCCGGCTCGTTCGCCTCCGAACACTCTTTGATGGACATCCCGCCGCGGTATCCGCCAACTCCGCTCGAATCGGTCGACCGGCCCGTCATGCTGCAGGGCTGGAAGGACCTCGCCTACATTCACTGGCCCTTCGATGCCGCCAGCGTGCAACGGCGGCTGCCGGCCGGACTGGAAGTCGACACGTTCGACGGGCAGGCGTGGGTGGGGCTGGTGGCATTCGACATGCAGCGCATCCGAGTTCCGGGCACCCCGGCCATCCCGTATTTCGGTTCGTTCCCCGAGACGAACGTCCGCACCTACGTGCTCGGCCCCGACGGCCGGCCGGGGGTGTGGTTCGACTCGCTCGACGTCACCAGGCTGATCCCGGTGCTGATCGCCCGGCTGAGCTACCGCCTCCCGTACATGTGGTCGAAGATGTCGATCCGCCGTGACGGCCCCGTCGTGTCGTACACGGCCCGGCGCCGCTGGCCGGGCCCGGGCGCAGCGAGCACCGTGCGCGTCCGGAGAGGTGAGCCGATACCCTCCGCGGAGGTGAGCGGCCTCGAACACTTTCTCACGGCCCGTTGGGGTCTCTACACCCGGCTCCGTTCCCGGCTTGCCTATGCCCCGGTCGACCATCCGCCCTGGCCACTCGAGCGGGCAACCATCGACGAGCTCGACGACCAGCTGATTGAAGCCGCCGGCTACACAAAGCCTGCCGGCGACCCGCTCGTCCACTACTCGGCCGGTGTGGACGTTCGCATCGGGTTGCCCCGTACTATCTGATCCGCATGCCAGAAGGCCATACCATCCACCGCTATGCCCGCAAGCACTGGGCAGCCCTCGGCGGCCAGTCGATCGCAACGGCCTCGCCGCAGGGCCGGTTCGCCGCCGGCGCCAGGCGCCTAACGGGCCGCACCCTGGAAGGCATCGACGCCCACGGCAAGCACCTGTTCTACCGCTGGGAAGGGGGCGAGACGCTGCACGTCCACCTCGGGCTCTTCGGCAAGTTCCGTACCCACCGGGCAGATCCGCCGCCGCCTTCGGAGGCCACCCGGCTGGTGATGGCCGGCGACGATGCCACGATCTACCTGGCAGGCCCGACCATCTGTGAGCTCATCGACCCGGCAGTCGAACACGCCCTGCGCTCTCGCTTGGGGCCGGATCCGCTTCAGAACGGATCCCGGGGCGGGCGTCGGGACGAGTTCATCGCCAACCTCTCCCGCCGCAGCATTTCCATCGGGGCAGCCCTCCTGGATCAGCGGGTGATCGCGGGCGTGGGGAACGTGTATCGAGCCGAAGTGCTGTTCCTGACCCATACCGACCCATCCGTCCCGGCCGGGGAGCTCTCAGATGAGCGCGCCCGGCAAATCTGGTCGACCAGCGTGGATCTCCTGGAGCGAGGCGTGCGGGCGGGTCGCATCGTCACCGTCGACCCGGCCGATGTCGGGGCTCGCCGCCGGAGCGACCTGGCCCGGGACGAGCGGCTCTACGTGTACGGGCGCCACGGCGAGGGATGCCGGCGGTGCAGAACCCCGATCTCGATGGCGGAGATGGCCAACCGGCGGATCTGGTGGTGCCCGTCGTGCCAGCCGGCGGGGGCGGGAAGATGAGACGCCTCCGGCAGATTCTGGACCGCTACCGAGACCGGATCGTCAACTCCACCACCGACCTCTTTGCCCATGCCCCCTATCCCCTCGCCCATACCCTCGATTACTCCGGCGACCCGGGCTTGTGCGGTCCCGACTCCGTGACCTGGCCGGTGGTCGGCGACGCCTCCGCCTTCGTCGGCGGCATACGGGCGCTGCTCATCCAGGCGGCCCATCCCGAGGTGGTGGCGGGGGTGTCCGATCACTCCCGCTACCGGGAGGACCCGCTCGGGCGTCTCTCTCGCACCTCGGCCTACGTGACTGCCACCTCGTTCGGCGCCATGCCCGAAGTCGAGGCGGCCGTCGCAATGGTGCGGCGGGCGCACCGTCCCGTCACGGGCCGATCCCATCGGGGTGAGACCTACAGCGCCGGGTCGCCGGCTCTCGCCGCCTGGGTTCACAACGCCCTCACCGACTCGTTCCTGCAGGCCTACCAGTTCTACGGGCCCCGCCGGCTCACCACTGCCGAGGCGGATCGCTTCGTCGTCGAACAGGCTGCGATCGGTCGCTTGCTGGCGGCCGACCCGACCCCGGCCACTGCCTCCTCGCTGGCGAACTGGATTGCCGGCCATCCGGCGCTGGGTCCCTCACCCGGCCTGGTCGACGCGGTCGGCTTCGTGCGCAGCCCCCCGCTCCCGCTCCATGTGAAGATCCCGTACCGGCTCCTGTATATGGCAGCGGCCGCCACGGTGCCACCCCGGGTCCGCACGATTCTCGGGATTCGCACCTATCCGGGAGCGATTGCGGCGGGACGCCTGATGATCGGTGCCCTTCGGTGGGCGCTCGGGTCCTCCCCCTCCTGGCATGTTTCGCTGGTCCGGGTGGGAGCGCCCGTTCCGCCCGGGCTGTTTCGCCAGCCCTTGCCGAGCGAGGGTCGTATCGGCGAAGATGGCGCCATGCGAGGTGTAGGAACCTGATGCGAGTCGCCGTCTTCAGCTCCCATCCGCACGACGAGCAATACCTGGAGGCTGCCAACGAGCCCTTCGGGCACGAGCTCGTGTTTCTCGAGACCCGGCTGCGGCTCGAGACCGCCAAGCTGGCGGGGGGCTTCGACGCGGTGTGCGCCTTCGTCAACGACGACCTCAGCGCCCCGGTGCTGGAGGACCTTCGAGCCCACGGCGTGCGGTTCATTGCCCTGCGCAGCGCGGGGTTCAATCATGTCGACCTGGAAGCGGCGGGGCGGCTCGGGTTCACGGTGGCCCGGGTTCCCGCCTACTCGCCGCACGCCGTCGCCGAGCATACGGTGGCCATGATCCTGGCCCTCAACCGTCAGATTCACAAGGCCTACACCCGGGTGCGGGACGGCAACTTCGCCCTCGACGGGCTGCTCGGCTTCGATCTGCACGGCCGCACGGTCGGCATCGTCGGGACCGGCAAGATCGGCGAGCGGGTCGCCGTCATCATGTCCGGCTTCGGTTGTCGAATCGTTGCTCACGATCCGTATCCGAACCCGGTGTGCACCGAGCTGGGCGTCCAGTATGTCGATTTGCCCGACCTGTTCGGGGCAGCCGACATCGTCACCCTCCACACGCCGCTCACTCCCGAGACCCATCACCTCATCAATGCCGAGACGGTATCGGTGATGCGGGACGGCGTGATGATCGTCAACACCAGCCGGGGAGCCCTCGTCGACACGGTGGCCGTCATCGATGGGCTCAAGACCGGCAAGGTCGGTTACCTCGGCCTGGACGTCTACGAGGAGGAGGGGGATCTCTTCTTCGAGAACCTGTCGGATCGCATCATCACCGACGACGTGTTCTCCCGGCTCCTGACGTTCCCCAACGTCATCATCACCGGCCATCAGGGCTTCTTCACCATCGACGCCATCACCGCCATCGCCGAGACCACGATGGAGAACCTGGCGGCGTTTCAAGATGGGGTGCTGTCGGGCAACGAGCTCGAGCTCGAGGAAGGGTCGGGTTCGTAGCCGGGCGGGGCAGGGCCGACAACGTCCGTGCTGTGGGGCTCGACCTTCCCGTTGAAGGTTTGAATCTCCGACGTTTGGGTACACCCGGGGGACGATCCTCATCACCAGCACCGGTTCCCCCCACAACGGCCAATCCCAGGCGAGCGACATCTCGCCCTTCCTGAAAGCGAAGACAGACGATGACCGACATTCCTCTCGGCAGCTCAATCGAAGACGGCCGAGTCCGATTCCGGGTGTGGGCGCCCAACGCCGACCAGGTGTCCGTTGCGCTCGCGAACGGAGAGTCGAACGGAGAATTCCCGCTGGAGAGAAACGAAGACGGAACATGGTCGGGCGCCCTCGACGGAGGCCCGGGACTCGAATACGTGTTCACGGTGACGCGCGGCGAGGAGACCTTTGACCGGATCGATCCGCGAGCACGGATGGTGACCAACTCAGTTGGTCGGGCCGTCGTCCTCGACCCGTCGTTCGACTGGAACGGTGACGCGTTCGCCACCCCGCCGGTAGACGAGCTCGTGATCTACGAACTGCACACCGGTACCTTCGGCGGCGACCTCGACGGTGTCGCCTCCCGTCTCGACCACATTGCCGCAGGCGGGTTCACCGCCATCGAGTTGATGCCGGTTGGTGAGTTCGCCGGCGACGTCTCCTGGGGGTACAACCCGGCGCTGCCGTATGCGGTCGAATCCGCCTACGGGGGCCCGGAGGCCCTGAAGCGGCTGGTTCGATCCGCCCACGAGCGCGGCATCGCCGTGATCCTCGACGTCGTGTACAACCACTTCGGACCGAGCGACCTCGACATGTGGCGCTTCGACGGATGGTACGAGGGCGACGGCGGGGGCGTGTATTTCTACAACGATCACCGATCGGTGACACCCTGGGGACACACCCGACCCGACTACGGGAGGCCCGAGGTTCGAGACTTCATCGTCGACAACGCCCGCATGTGGTTCGGTGAGTACCACATCGACGGTCTCAGGCTCGATTCGACCATCAATATGCGGACGGTGGGCGGTGCCGAGGGCACCGAGGAGCTCCCGGACGGCTGGCTCGTGATGCAACAGATCTCGGAGATGCGGGACGGCGAGTTCCCCGGTCGCCTCCTCATCGCAGAGGACCTCCAGGGCAACGAATGGCTCACCAAGACGGTGGGCGAGGGCGGCGCCGGCTTTGATCTGCAGTGGTCCGCCGGGTTCGTGCATCCCGTCCGGTCCTTGCTCGAAGCGGCCGACGACCAGAACCGGGACATGACAGCGCTGGTGACGGCCATTGCCGGGCCCGATCATCGCGACGGCTGGGGTCGGGTGGTCTACACCGAATCGCACGATGAGGTTGCGAATGGACAAACCAGGGTGGTGTCGGAGATAGACGGCGAGGATCCCGACGCCTGGTACGCCCGGGGCCGTGCCATGTGTGGCATTGTCTCCGCCCTCACCGCCAGGGGCGTCCCGATGATGTTCCAGGGGCAAGAGTGGCTCGAGTCGGATTACTTCAGAGACGATGCGCCGGTGGATTGGTCCGGAGCCGACAACGACGACGCCGACACCATCCTTCGCCTCGTCCGGTTGCGGTCCGGCCGCGACTCCGGAGCGGTGGGCCTGCGTGGTTCGGGATTCGAGCTGGCCGAGCTGGACGAGGGCGGCAAGGTGGTCGCCTACCGGCGTTGGCGGGAGGGCGGGCCCGGCGACGAGGCCCTGGTTGTGATGAATCTCTCCGTCGAGCACCGGGCCGTCAAGATCCAGCCTTCGACCGGGGGACGGTGGGCCCCGGCGGTCTCAACCGATCCCGACTCGCGGGTCTCGATCGGCGATGACGGCTGGCTGGCCGCCGACCTGGCCGGCTATTCGGCGGTCGTTGCCCTGCTCGAATGACCACATGCGGCCTGCGACCGGGCGCCTGCGGGGACGGCGCTTGGTGGTCGGCACCCTGAGAGGGAATCCGGGAGGTTCCCGATGGTGAAAGCAGGCGGGTGCCGCCATGCTGATGGTATGAAACAAATCGTGAGAACCGGGAGCTGGTGATGGTTGTTCTGGGCCTGCTGGCCTCACTCGTTCAGTTGCTGATCCTGGTCGGCATCATCGTCTTCGTCGTCAAAGCAGTTTCCGGTCGCAGGCAGGACAAGCCGTCGGAGGTCGCCCCGGTGACGCTGAAACACCTCCTGGTGTTCGGCTCCCTCTATGCGGCTCTCCATGTGGCCGCCTGGGGTGTGGCCGGGCTCATCGCCTTGCTGAGCGAGGGCTCCGTCGCCCGCGGCGAACGGGCCGCAGAGCCGCTGGCCATGGCCATCGTGGGTGTTCCGATCCTGTTCTTCCTCGGGCGCTGGGTGTTGCGCGGGCTCTCCGACACTACCGAACACGGGCCTGCCTGGAGCATCTATGTGAATCTCGCCCTGATCACCGCGCTGACCGTGGTGGTGGTAACGGCCATCGTGACCGGAAACTGGCTGGTTGGGGACGCGGAGTTTGCGGCGCTGGCGCCGGCGTCCCTGCTCGTGTGGTCTCTCATTTGGCTTGGCCACTGGTGGCTGTGGCGCACCAACCGTTCCGGTGTTTCCAATCTGCACGTCTACCTCGGAGCCACCGTCGGCCTCGGCGTGATGGCCGGCTACGGGGGAGCGCTGCTCACCCACATCTTCGAGAGGCTGCTGGATGCCGGCAGCCGGGTTGAGCTCGGGCTGGAGACGGACGCTCAGGTAGCAGCGTGGGTGGTGGCGCTGACGGTGGGGGCGGCCGTGTTCGCCTGGCACTGGGTCATCACCGGAGTGCGCGAGAAGCGCGACGTGCTGTGGCATTCGTACGTGGTCCTCGTCGGCGTCCTCGGAGGCCTGATCACCGCCGTCGTCGGGGCCGGCGTCAGCATGTTCGCGGTCCTGCAATGGTGGTTTGGTGACCCCCAATTCACGTCTGCAGTCCGGCACTTTGCCGATTTCATTCCGGCCGTGACCGCCTTCGTCATCGGTGGAGCCGTCTGGCTCTACCACCGGCGCGTGCTCGGCCCGCTCGTCGGTGACCGCACCGAAGTCCAGCGGGTGTACGACTACGTGCTGGCAGCCGTTGGGCTGGTGACCGCCATGGTGGGCGTCGTCATCCTGGTCATCGGCTTCCAGGAAGTGGTGTTTCCCCCGGAGGACAGCATGGTGTCGGAAATCGAATTCTTCCTGGGTGCCCTGACGTTGCTGGCGGTCGGCGTCCCACTGTGGGGCCAGGCCTGGTGGCGCATCAACCGCTTCTCCAAGGCCGCCCCCGCCGACGAGTTGTCTTCTCCGACCAGGCGCAGCTACCTCTTCGGGATCGTCGGGCTCGGCGGCGTGGTGGCTGCCGTGTCCCTCATCTTCTTGCTGGTCACGGTGTTCAACGACCTGCTGGGGGAGGGGGGCGGGAGGCTCCGCAACGACATCCAGGTCCCCGTTGCCCTCCTGTTCACGGTCGGGGCGGTTGCCGTCTATCACCTCCTGGTGCTGCGGGAGGGCCAGGTGGACGCGCCGGTGGCGCCGCTCCGCAAGCAGGTGGTCCTCGTTACCGCAAGTGAGCACCTCGCAGGAGCGGTGGGCGAGCTCACCGGCGCCCGCATCACCGTCCTGCACCGCCTGGACGGGAACGGCGAGGTTGCTGATGCCGGCGCGGTGGCGGCGGCGGTCGAAGCCGCCGAGTTCACTGATCTGCTCGTGGTAGCGGGTGCGGCCGGCACGGTCGAGGTCATCCCGTACCGGCGCTGAGGAACACCGGCGCCGCCGGTCTGGTTGAATAGTCCGCCGGAGCGCTAGACACAGGAGAGACGAGTTGGCCACCAGTCACTACTGCCATGGGAAGTGGCGCTCAGGATCGGTCGGGTCCTGCCCTCGCCATGAGAAACTCGCCAAGAAGCAGACCAACGTCTACCGGGGGGTCGGCGAGCCGGGCGGCCGGTCCAGCGCCTCCGAGCCGTCGGACTCCGACGGAGGCACGTCGAGCGGTTCCGAGTCCGGCTCCCCGAGCTCGTCGGATTCGAGCGACAGCTAGACGGCAGCGAGCGACCGGCGATAGTCCTCCGGGACGCTGTCGGCACCCTCCCATACCACCCGTCGGAAATAGTCCGGATCGGTGTTGCCCTCGGAGTTGATGAGCAAGACGTGGGAGTCGGCGCCCAGCCCGAGATACTCCTTCAAATCTGCGAAGGCAGGGTTCTCGGCGATGAACGTGAGAGCCCCCAGCGTGACCGCTCCGGATTCGCCCGACACGATGAAGGGGTCACCCGCCAACGGGACTCCGTAGACCCGCATGCCCTTGGCAGCCACGTAGTCGGGTGAGGAAACGAATGCGTCGACCGTATCCCACAGGACGCTCCAGGCGATCGGGCTCGGCTCACCGCAGGCAAGACCGGCCATGATGGTCTGCAGGTCACCGTCGACGGCGTGTGGCGAGCCGTCGGCGATTTGGGCCGACCGATACAGGCAGTCGGCGGAGGCCGGCTCGACAACCACATGGGTGGGACGGTCGGCCCCGAAGCGGCTGGCGTAGAAGCCGGTGACCGAGGCGGCGAGGGCGCCCACGCCGGCTTGCACGAGCACGTGGGTTGGCTTGACGATCCCTTGCCCGGCCAGTTCTTCCTGCGTCTCGGACAGCATGGTGGTGTAGCCCTGCATGACCCAGCGAGGAATGTCTTCGTATCCCTCCCACGACGTGTCGGAGATGACCTGCCAGCCGTTGATGTTGGCTTCCTCACCCGCCCGACGCACCGCATCGTCGTAGGTGCCGTCGACGATGTGCACTTCGGCGCCGTACCCCTCGATGGCGCGAATCCGAGCCACCGAGGTGTCCTTGTGTACGTAGATGACGGCTCGACAGTTGAGCTGCTGGGCGGCCCAGGCCACTCCCCGTCCATGGTTGCCGTCGGTGGCGGTGGCGAAGGTGATGTCTCCCAGCTTGGCACGGGTCTCGTCGGACACCAGCTCGGAGAACGTGAGGGCCACGTCGTCCGTGCCGAGCTGCTGTTTGATGAAGCGGTAGATGGCGAACGAGCCTCCCAGCACCTTGAAGGAGTTGAGGCTCAGCCTGGCCGACTCGTCCTTGACCCAGATACCCCCCACTCCGATCATGTCGGCGAGGTGGGAAAGGCTCCGCAGGGGGCTAACGCGGTAGCCGGGGATCTGGCGGTGAAAGGCCCGGGTCTGCTCGAAAATCCCCTCCGGAAAGTTCTCGGCAACTGCTTTGCTGTCGATGACCGAGCGGGCGCGCGGGTTCGGTATCCATTGAATGGGAGCGGTGCTTGTCATCCCCCGACTGTATCGCGGGCGGCGCGGTCGTGAGTTGGCCACCCCCGGGGGCGGGCGTGTCAGAAATCGAAAGGAATCAACTCTCCGCTCGGCCCGATCAGAGCCACGGGTTGTGCCTCCCAGGTTTCGGGAGTCCCACCCATTCCCGGTGAATCTGCCGGCATACCCGGGAGGGCGAGGCCGATGGCGTTTGGTCGTTCGTCGAGGAGCCGCACGATCGCTCCCGCCGGCACGTGCCCTTCGATGACGTATCCGTCGACCAGCGCGGTGTGGCAGGAGGCGGCCCCTTCCGGAACGCCGTTTTCCACCTTGAATGCCGCCAGCTGAGGATCCTCAGTGATATCGACGCTTGCTCCGAGATCTTGCAGGTACCCGACCCACCCTGAGCAGCATCCTCAGCCGGGCTCCTGATGAACGTCAAAGCTGAGCCCGGACAGGTCGATTCCGACCACCTGATTTGCGCTGACAGTCGTCTCAGTGGTGGCGCCGCGGCAGGCCGTCACCGTCAGCACCAGCAGGGTGAGCCAGACAAGGCCCTTCCATCCGATGCTCTTCATATCACTCCCACGATCCGGAGACTCTAGTCATGGCGCGCCCTCCGCCCGATTGGTCATCGACGGTCTGAGCCGGCTGCCGAGGCCAGCCCGATAATAGTGGGGCGAGGTTGTCGCTGGTTACTCTGCCCGGCTATGGATCGCTGGGATGGGGACGGCGACTATGAGCTCTTCATGGGCCGGTGGAGCCGGCTGCTCGGATCGGATTTCGTGAGGGGTCTCGATGCTCCTCCGGGACTACGATGGCTGGACGTCGGATGCGGCACCGAAGCGCTTATCGGTTTTCCCATCTGTCGGCCGGGCCGCTTGGCCGACGTGT
>JBFKDW010000069.1:0-16779 GCA_041619515.1 Acidimicrobiia bacterium | reverse complement strand
GCGCCGGTCGTTGTCGAGCCGCTCGTCGGCTCCATCGGCGATACGGTGTGGTTCGACGCCAACGGCAACCGCTGGATGGACGGAGCCGAGACCGGTTTGGCCGGCATCCGGGTATTGCTCACCGCCCAGGGGATGGGTGGCGCGGTGGAGGCCATCACCGACGCCGACGGCCAGTACACCTTCAGCGGGCTTTCGGCCGGCAGCTACGACGTGACCGTGGACCTCACCACCGCCCCCGCCAACACCGACCTCACCACCGTCGGTGCCTTCACGGTCAACCTGGGCGAAGGAGAGAACTTCGTCGACGCCGACTTCGGGTTTGCCCAGGGTGCGGTCCTCGCCTCTGCCGGCATCGGAGACCAGGTGTGGATGGACGACAATCTCAACGGCGTATTCGACGCCGGTGAGGCCACGCTGCCGGGCGTGACCGTCTCGCTCCTCGACACCGCCACGGGGACGGCCCAGACGGCGGTGACCGGGGCCAGTGGCCAATACCTGTTCGCCGCCCTCACCGCAGGCACCTACGAGGTGAGTGTCGTCACCGGCACAGCGCCCGAGAGCACGGCGCTCACCACTGCCGGCAAGTACACCATCACCCTCAGCGACGGTCAGATGTCGCTGATCGCAGACTTCGGGTTCGCGCAGGCGCTCCCGACAACCGGTTTCGAGACGATCGACTTCGGCATCGCCGGACTCGTTCTCCTGCTTATCGGCGCTGCCGCCCTGGCTCTGGTCCGGCCGGGCAGCAAAGTGTCGTGGCACCTGGTGAATGCCGACGAAGCCCGATAGGGCCGGCGTCTCGAAAACAGCGGCCCGGGGCTTCGGCCCCGGGCCGCTTACGTTTGCACCGGGCTCCCATGGTCCCGGGCTTGGCCCCGCCGGCCGCGTGCCCCTTCGACCTGACGGGACGCGCGCATCCGGGGAGGAGCGGAATGTGCCGAAATCACGAGGGGCGCTGGCTCATCCTTCGGGCCGCACGATCCGGTAGACCCGGGCCTCCTCCGGTTCCAGGCTCTCGATTCTGAAGTGCTTGCCGTTCCAGGGAGGCAGACGGTTGGCATCGGAGATATCCGATTCGGTGGAGAACTCCAACGCCAGACCCGCGTCGGGCTCAAGATCGGGGATCGCGGGGATTGCGAAGTAGCCGGCGGCGCTCTCGGTGTCGAGGTTCGTCACGAAGACATAATCAGGATGCTCCCACTGGGTCCAGGCGATCTCGCGACGGTATCCCCGGGGATCGGGCGGCACCAGCCACCGGATCGGGCGTCCTTTGATGGTGAGAAAGATGGAGTCGGCGTACAGTCGCAGGCGGGTCATGGCTCCGAACAGCGAGCCGTTCTTCCCCCACAGGTAGCGAAGGCCCCGGCGTGCCTTGGAGGGGTAGACGTTTTCCTCGCCGTGCTCGTGAAAGACGAAGAGCTTGGTGTAGTGCTCGTTTGGCCACGGCGTCAGGTGGACGTCCCGGATCTCGTAGCCGAGTGCAACGTAGGAGGGGAGGTCGGTGAGGAACAGCCCGATGAAGGCACGCACCACGTTTCCGCGCCGGTACAGCTCGTCGAAGCGGGGGTCGTCCTTGTCCGGCGTCATGATTGTGAAGGCCGGTGCACACGCTCGAGTCGCTGCGATGTCCAGGTATTGGCGGAACTGCACGAGGAATTCGGAGGTACCGAGCGCGTTGGACTGCAGGTCCCCCTGGGTGACCTCGGCGTCGGCGGCTTCGAGATGGTCGATCTCCTCGCCGAAACCGAAGACGTCGCGGGGCGGCAGAAACGTCTCGGCGAAGTAGCCGAAGTACGGCACGCCGTTGCGCTCTCTGATCTGGTTCTTGATCGTTCCGAGGACGTCGTAGAACTCGTCGAGGGCAGGCGGAACACCGTCCGGGCGCATCTGGACGTGGGACATGTCCCCGCGCATGAAGTCGAAGCCAAAGCGGCGCTGCACGCTGGCGTAGTGGCCGGCCACATAGTCGAAAACCTCAGGTCGGGGATGGCTGAAATCGATCTCCCAATGACGATTGTTGTCCTTGCGTCCGTACAGCTTGTAGCGAGACAGCGGATTGAACACCCGGGAGAACGCTTCCGGCTTGGCGAGCACGTAGTCTCGCCAGGTGTTGCCGTCCTCGTCGACTACCAGCGCCTGATTGCGCGTGTCCACCTCGATGCCACGGAACGGCGTGCCCATCGTCGCCGGCACCGGTTCGTATCCGTAGGAGGCGAGATGCGCCACCAGATCGCCCCGGCGGCGGTGGCGCCCGATGCGGTCACTCGGTGAGCCGAAGAGGATGCGGAGACGCTCCACCTCGTTGAACCCGTCACCGAAGAACTCGCCCGGATCCGTCGGATGGGACGCACCGAGCGTGGCGGGACCGGCCGCCTCCAGCCAGCGGAGGATCTCTCTCTCCACCTCCTCGTGGAGCCGGTCGGAATGGTCCACGATGCGCACATCCTGGCGCTGGAGCCATTCGAAATAGTGTGGCTGAGCGAGCGACATCTCCGAGTAGCGGTCGGTGTGCGGGATGACATCCATGCCGATGGTGCGCCCGGTGGCATGAATCAGGTTGGTGACCGCCCGCAGCTGCGCTTCGGCCGAGTCGAGGTGGGGCACTTCTCCGGCCAGTTCGGCGTCGTAGAACTCGCTGTTCAGCCGCCATGAGGCCATCCCGTAGAGGCTGTCGAGCACGCCCGGCTCCCAGATCGGAAGCAGGTGCACGGAATCGATGGGTCCGGGCACCGTCAGCAGGTACTTGACCACGTTCCAGAAGGTCTGCACGGTCCTGACGTTGACGCCCACCATGTTGGACGTCTTCAGCCATCGGCCGTCGGGCCAGTCGGCGACCGGAGATGCGATCCCGGGGGGCAGCTCCGCGGCGGGAACCTCGGGGTCGGTGTGCTCGCGGGCGAGCGCCGCGTCGACCCGGTCCCCGAGGCGGCCCTTGAGGATGGTGAGGACCGAGTCGGCCGACAACCCGAGTGCGGTCTCCGGCAGGAGGTTGGGAACGAATGAGGTCTCGCCCGTCGCATAGGCGGCCACGAAGTCGGCCTGATGCTGCTCCCAGGCGTCGTAGAAGCCCCGGAACACTCGGGGAACGTGGATGGCCATCGAGTTAGCTCTCCGGGAACTCGACGTCGTATTCGCGGGTGATGACCACATCGGCCAGCCGACGATGCTGCGAGATGATGTCGTGCTCGATCGTCAACACCTCTTCGAGGAAGGGATCGAAGCCCTCCCGGCCTCGCTTGCGTCGATGCTCGGCGGTGTCCAGCCGGTTGCGGGCGATGAACACGCGTGTATCCACGTGTTCGAGCAGGCTCGTGTAGGTGCCTTCCGCAATCACGACCTTGACGCCTCGCAGGTCCATGACCTCACTGTCTATCCTGTCTTCCTCGTAGATCACGAGCGGTTTCTCGACCTCATCGGCTCCGTCGAGGGCCAGCTGGAGGTGTGCATCCAGCAGATCGAGCCGCACCTCGTGCGAACCCACCCACGAGATGTCATCACGCCTGGTGCGGTCATTGGTTTTTGGCGGATGGACGAAGTAGTCGTCCTGCTGATAGATGGCTGCGAGAATTCCCCGCTCGGATAGAGCTTCGGCAAGGGCCTGGGCCGTCTCAGATTTGCCACTGCCGGACTCGCCGGCGACCGTGATCACGTATCGACCCTGCTTGGCCTCGATGGCCGGCGCAATCTGCTCGACAATTCGAGCGGCGGCCGCTCGATGGTGGTCCTCGACGATGATGATGTCGCCGCGCATGGGGCCTCCGAGGGAAGTAAGTACCGGGCAGATTACCCAGCAACCGGGCCGGACGCGAGGAGCTAACTACTCTCAAACCCGTGCTAACGATCCCCAACCTCATTTCCCTCATCCGGCTGGGGCTCGTGCCGGTGTTCCTGTGGTTGCTGCTGGGCAAGGACGACCCGGCCGGGGCAGGGTCGCTGTTCTTCTTCATCGCCTGGAGCGACTGGATCGACGGCTACCTGGCCCGCCGTCTCAATCAGGTCTCCGAGCTGGGCAAGCTGCTCGATCCCCTGGCCGATCGTATTGCAGTTGCGGTCGCGGTCGTGTTCGGGTGGGTTGCCGGGGTGTTGGCCCCCTGGTTCGCCGCTGCCCTCATCGTCCGGGAGTCCCTCGTCGGCCTGGCCGCCATCGTCGTGTTCGTGCGGGGGGCCGATCGCACCGTCGAAGTCCGCTACATAGGGAAATTGGCAACGTTCATGGTGTACAGCGCCGTCACCTGGTTCTACTGGGCGGAAGGGTGGGAATGGGGCTGGCTGGAGGCGATCGCCTTCGGAGTGGGGACCGTGGGGCTCGTGATCTACTACCGCGTGCTGATTGACTATGCCCGGGACGTGAGGGCTAAATTGGCGGCATTGGACGACGGGAGCACACCATGAACACGCCCGAGGACCTCGCCTACACCGCCGAACACGAGTGGGTAGCCGAGATGGAGGATGGTCGCCTCAGAGTCGGGATCACCGACTTTGCTCAGGATGCCCTCGGCGATGTCGTCTACGTGGATCTTCCCGCCGGTGGAGGGACGTACGAAGCCGGCGGGGTCGTGGCCGAAGTCGAGTCCACCAAGTCCGTCAGCGAAATCTACATGCCGGTGGCGGGCACCGTCGCCGAGGTGAACGAGGCCCTGGGCGACAGCCCCGACCTGGTCAACGCCGACCCGTACGGTGCCGGCTGGTTTTTCGTGATCGAGCCGGCCGCCGACGCCGACCGAAGTGCCCTCATCGACGCCGCCGCCTACCGGGCGCTCACCGAGTAGGCGCGGTTTCGTCCCGCCGGCAAACTACGATTGGGGCGATGGAGGGAGAACAGCCAAACCCCGACGAAGAGCAACACCCGACGGTTACGTTCGTGCCGCTCGACTCGGACCACGATCCGGCTCTCAGCCCGCCGACCGACGTCGAAGGGGTGGCCGGGTACGCGCTCGTGGTCGATCGCGGCCCGCGAGCCGGGCTCACATGGGTGCTCGAACCGGGCGTAACCAAGATCGGACGCGGCCCCGACCAGGACATCTTCCTGGACGATGTCACCGTGTCGCGGCGCCATGCCGAGCTGACCATTGCGGAGGCGGGCCCGCCCCACATCAAGGATGCGGGCTCCACCAACGGCATCTACATCAACGGGGAGCGCCTCGACGAGGCGCTGGTGCGCCCGGGCGACGAGATCATCGTCGGCAAGTATCACCTCATCCTGGTGTACGGCGATGGCTGACTCCCGGGTCAGGACCATCGGTGAAGTCATCAACAACCTGCGGCCGGAGTTCCCGGAGATCACGGTCTCCAAAGTGCGCTTTCTCGAAACCAAAGGGATGGTCAAGCCACGCAGGAGCAAATCGGGCTACCGGGAGTTCACCCCGGAGGACGTGAGCCGCATTCGCTACATCCTCCAGCAGCAGCGGGACCACTTTCTGCCACTCAAGGTGATCAAATCGAAGCTCAATGCCTGGGAACGCGGGGAGGTCCCGGCCGATGCTCCGAGCGGCCCTCCACCCGGCACGTATTTTGCCGTCTCGCCCACCGAGATGAACCGGGAGGAGCTCAGCCGCGCCGCCGGCCTGTCATCGGCCGATCTGGCGCTGCTCATCGAGAATCACGTGATCCAACCGCACTCCGGGCCAGGAGCCTCGGAAGTGTTCGGCGGCGACGACCTGAGTGTCGCCCAGGCAGCGGCCCGACTGCTCCGCAATGGCCTCGAAGCGCGTCACCTCCGGACCTTGCGGCTCGGGGCCGAACGGTCGAGTGAGCTGCTGCACCAGCTCACCGTCCCACTGCTGCGCCACGGCAACCCCGACACGCGGCGGCGAGCCGCCGAGGTGCTCGCCGACTGCGCCCAGGCCGTCGGGGAACTGCAGCAAGCGATAGTGCGATCGACCCTCGCCGGATACCTAGAGGAGTAGTTGGTAGTTCTGCTGATCCTGGCGCTGGCCTTCCCCCCGGCGGTGCCGCGCCTGCCAGAGGCGCATTCCGACGCGCCCGTCCTGGGACCGATCGCGGGGCGTTCCTGGCTGGCGTACGACGACACCTACGGGTACGAGGTCGATTCCTATCAGCCCGAACGCCGGGCGCCGATGGCTTCGACGACCAAGCTCATGACGGCCCTGCTCGTCGCCGAACATGCTCGGCCGGCGGATGAGGTGACGATCAGCCGCCGATCTGCGGCCACGGGCCACAAGCAAATCGGGCTTCGGGAGGGGGAGAGCTGGACCGTGGGAGAGCTGCTCGAGGCGGTGATGGTGGTGTCGGCCAACGATGCCGCGGTTGCGCTCGCCGAACACGTCGGTGGCGACGTCGACTCGTTCGTTGCGATGATGAATGGTCGCGCCGGGGACCTCGGCTTGAGCGACACCGCATACGTCAATCCTCACGGGCTGGACGCCGACGGTCAGTACACCAGTGCCCGGGATCTGCTGACGCTCGCCCGCCATGTCATGGCCACTCCGGTGCTGGCACGCCTGGCCGCCCGCCCGGAGTCGACGCTGGCGGGCGAGGGTGGATCGAGCAGCCGCTGGCGGTCCACCAACGAGCTGCTCGGCTTCTTCGACGGCGCCATCGGGGTCAAGACCGGATGGACCACCCGGGCCGGTGACGTGCTCGTGGCGGCCGCCGAGCGCGACGGCCGCCGCATGTACGCAGTCGTCATGGGCTCGACCAATGCCAACGCCGATGCGGCTGCCTTGCTCGAGTACAGCTTTGCCGTGTTCGGCAGCACAGAGCGTAGGCTGTTGCCTCTAACCGAAGATCGGCAGGAGGCGAAGCTGGTGCGGACGGTTCTCTCCCGGGAATCCGTGGCCCGGGTGGCTCATCTCCTCGGATTGTGGAAGCGAGAGCTGCCGGAGTGGTGATCGACGAGATCGTTACCGAAGTGGTCGCAGCCGACGCGGTGCAAACCCGCGTCGCCGACCTCGGATCTGAGATATCGGCGGAATACCGGGGCAAGACTCCCGTTGTCGTCGGGGTTCTCAACGCCGCGCTCCTGTTTCTGGCCGATCTCGTCCGCAATCTCGATATGCATCACGAGGTGGAGTTCCTGGCTGTGAGCAGATTCGGCGAGGGCGGCAGAGTCCGCATCGCCATGGATACCAGCATCTCGCTGCAGGGCCGCCATGTCCTGCTGGTCGAGGACCTGGTCGATACCGGCCTGACACTCTCCTTTCTCCGTGAGCTGTTTCACACCCGCCGGGTGGCATCGCTGCGCACGGTCACGCTCATCGACAAGGCGCCGCGTCGGATCGTCGACGTGCCCCTCGAGTACCGCGGGTTCGAGGTGGGGGAGGAGTTTCTGCTCGGATACGGGCTCGATTACGCCGGCCGGTATCGCAACCTCCCGTCGCTGTGGGCAGTGCAGGATTTCGTCCGCTTCACCGCCGACCCCGAAGTCCTTCAAAGGACCATCGCGAGCAGTGATAGGGTTGCCCCGTGAGCTATGGAATCCCCATGGAGCTGGTTGGAGTGCGGATCGAGCTGCCGACCAACCAGCCGATCGTGTTGCTGCGTGAAGCCGACGGGGTCCGCTACCTGCCGATCTGGATCGGGGCAACCGAGGCAACTGCGATTGCCTTCGCCCTCGAAGGCGTCGAGCCGCAGCGACCCCTCACCCACGACCTGCTGCGCAACGTGACCATCGGCCTCGGCGCCACGATTGAGCGGGTTGTGGTCAACGATCTGCGTGAGGGGATTTACTACGCCGACCTGGTGCTGGCAACAGCAGGTCAGGAAGTCGTTGTTTCCTCCCGTCCCTCCGACGCCATCGCGCTTGCCGCCCGCACCGATGCCAAGCTCTACGCCTCTCCGGAGGTGTTGGACGAGGCCGGAGTCGAAATCAAGGAAGATGACGACGAGGAAGCCGAGGTGGAGCGCTTCCGCGAGTTTCTCGATACGGTTCAGCCCGAGGATTTCACCGGCGGCTCATGATCGCCGAGCAGCGACTGACCACGGCCGCCGTCCTGCTGCTGGCATTGAGCGTGGTGGGAACGGTCGGCTACATGATCCTCGAGTCGGCTCCCATCTTCGACGCCTTCTACATGACGATGATCACCATCTCCACCGTCGGGTTTGCGGAGGTGATCGAGCTGGGGATCGCCGGGCGGACCCTGAGTATCGGCTTGGTGGTGCTCGGGGTCGGTTTAGTTTTCTACACTGCGACCGCAGCGGTGGAGCTGATCATCGCCAACCACCCGAAGAGACGGAAGAAAGCCGTGGAACGAGAAATCGACGGTCTGGACGGTCATTACATCGTCTGCGGATTCGGGCGGGTGGGCCGCAATGCCTGGGAGCACATCGTCGACGACCGGAAGCCGGTGGTCGTCATCGACAAGAACCCCCACAAGGCAGAAGCGGCGGCAGAGGCCGGAGCCCTTGTCATCGAGGGAGACGCCACCCACAACGAAATCCTCCTCAAGGCGGGGGTTGACCGCGCCGCCGGGCTGATCGCTTCGGTGGCTGAGGATTCGGAGAACCTCGTCATCGTGCTCTCGGCGCGGACGGCCAACCCCAGCCTCCTCATCACCGCTCGCGCCAATGAGGGGGAGGCCGAAGAGAAGCTGGTGATGGCGGGGGCGGATCGGGTGGTGGCGCCCCCCAAGGTGGGCGGGCATCGGCTGGCATCGCTCGTACTCCATCGGGAGCTCGCCGACTTCGTCGACCTCGTTCACGGCGGCCGGACGGTGGAGTTCAAGGTCGAGGAGTTCCTCATCGACCAGAACTCACCGATGGCCGGAGTGAGCCTGCGAGAATCCGAAATTCGGGGCCGTTCCGGCGCAATGGTCTTCGCCGTCGAGGAGCCGGGCGGTGGACTCATCGTCAACCCGGACCCCGACCTCATATTCCTCAGCGGCGCCCGCGTGGTGGCGATCGGAACCGATGATCAGCTGAGTCGCCTGAGGACCATCGTCGAAACTTCCTGACCCTGCCCGGGTTATCCACAGGCGCTGTTGACAACTCTGTGCCCCGGCTGTAGATTGCACGGTTGGAATTACGGACGTGTAAGATACTCGACGAGGAGGATGGGGATGTCCCAGGACGGATTCAGAGCGCCACAGGTGTGCAAGCTGGTGGACATCACCTATCGCCAACTCGACTACTGGGCCCGCACCAAGCTCATCACGCCGTCCGTCCAGTCCGCCCAGGGTTCCGGCAGCCAACGCCGGTACTCGTTCACCGACATCGTCCAGCTCAAGGTCGTCAAGCGTCTGCTCGACGCTGGTATGAGCCTCAAGAAGATCCGCCAGGCGATCGACATCCTCGCCCAGCAGATGCAGACCGATAGCCCGCTCGCCGACGTCACGCTGCTCTCCGACGGGAACACCATCTACGCCGCCCACAACCCATCCGAGGTCGTCGACGTGTTCCGTCGCGGCCAGGGTGTGTTCGGCATCGCCGTCGGGCCCGTCCAGGACGAGCTCGAGGGCCAGCTTCACGAACTCTTCCCCGAGTTAGAAGAGGAAGCAGAGGCGGGTGCATCGCCTGCCCGGACCGCGGAGGCAACCTGAACGCAAACCGAGACTCGGAAGCCGTACCCCCATCTGAGACCGAGGATTTCGCCCACGACAGTGAACGTCAGTTTGCTCGATTGCTGGATTTCTACGGAATCGCGTGGGAGTACGAGCCGACCGCCTTCCCCATTGAGTTCGATGAAGACGGAGAGCCGGCCAAGTACTTCACCCCGGACTTCTACCTGCCCGAAGAGGACATGTACATCGAGATCACCACGATGAACCAGCGCCTCGTGACCAAGAAGAACCGCAAAGTGCGCCAGTTGCGCGAAGTCCATCCCGGAGTGCGGTGCAAGGTCTTCTATCAGCGAGACTATCTTCACCTGCTGCTGAAATACGGGCTGGAGGAGGCGAGTGGCGATCTGCCGCCCCCGACCCGCCTGCCCGGGCCTCCGCAGGTCACCGATCTGGGGGAGCAGCGCGGAGTAGGCTGACCCGGTTCATGCCAGCATCACCGCTCGACTCACTCCACCGCGAACTCGGTGCCCGTTTCGTGGACTTCGGTGGCTGGTCGATGCCGGTGCAGTATGCCAGCGTCCTGGAAGAGCACCGGGCGGTCCGGGAGGCAGTTGGCGTTTTCGACGTCTCGCATCTCGGGCGGATCCGGGTGCAAGGGACCGGTGCTAGCGACCTGCTTCGCAGCCTGTTCTGCAACGACATCAGCGCCATCGAGCCGGGCCGGGCCCAGTACACCATGCTCCTCAACGACTCGGCCGGCGTGGTCGACGACATCATCGTCTGGATGCTGGCCGCGGACGACTACATCGTGATGCCGAACGGCGTCAACATCGACGACGTCCTCGGCGCCATGCAGCGTTCCGCCCCCAACACCGTGACGATGGGCTCGATCCGGGAAAGCACCGCATTGCTGGCGGTGCAGGGGCCGACCGCCCCCGATCTCCTGGAGCAGGTGACCGGATGGCGTCCGCGTCGCTTCCGTGTTGCAGACGTCCACTACGGCGGTGTCAGCTTCCCAGCCGCCGGCACCGGGTACACCGGTGAGGCCGGCGGCGAGCTGATGGTTCCCAACGAACAGGCCGAGTCGCTCATGCGGGCGCTACTCGAGGGCGGCGGCGCCCCGGCTGCGCTCGGGGCCCGGGACCTGCTCCGGTTGGAGATGGGCTATCCGCTGTGGGGTCAGGATTTGGATGAGACCACCTCGCCGCTGGAGGCGGACCTGGGCTGGGTCGTCGATTGGGATCATGATTTCGTCGGCAAGAAGGCACTGCACCGGCAGTCACGTGCCGGAGTGAAGAAGAGCCAGGTGGCGTTCGTCATGAGAAGCCGCCGGATACCGCGTACCGGCCATGCCCTCCGGGCGGGCGGCAGCTTCGGTTCGGTCACCAGCGGCAACTTCAGTCCCATCCTCGGCAAGGGCATCGGGCTTGGGTACCTCTCGCCCTCCCCCGTCTTTCACAGACACTCGCGGGCGGACGGGGAGCCCGACCCGCCTCTCGAAATCGAGATCCGAGGAGAGTGGGAGCCGGTCACGCTGGCGTCGACACCGTTTATCAAACAGGACTGATGGCAGAAAAGAACAAGAACAAGAGCAAGAAGAAGGACCGCAGACTCGTGCTCGGCGTGGATGTGGGGGGATCGGGCATCAAGGGCGGCGTAGTGGACGTCGCGAAGGGTGAGCTCACCACCGAGCGCCATCGCATCGAAACCCCCCAGCCCGCCACCCCGGATGCGGTTGCCCGCGCTGTCGGGCGGCTCGTCAAGCACTTCGGCTGGGAGGGCGCAGTCGGGGTGGCGATTCCCACCATCGTCCGCCATGGAATCGTCCATTCGGCTGCCAATGTCGACAAATCCTGGATCGGTGTTGAAGCCGTCGAGCTCTTCTCGACAGCGCTCGGTCGGCCGGTCTCGGTCCTCAACGACGCCGACGCTGCCGGGCTTGCCGAGTTCGCCTTCGGCGAGGCCAAGGCGTATACCGACGGTGTCGTCATCCTGCTCACATTCGGGACCGGCATCGGCAGCGCCATCCTCGTGCGGGGCAACTTGCTGCCGAATAGTGAGCTCGGCCACCTCGAATTCCGCGGCACGGACGCCGAGCACTTCGCAAGCGCCAAGGTACGTGAGGACGAGGACCTCTCCTGGGAGGAGTGGGGCGGCCGCGTGGCTGCGTACCTCGCCCACCTCGAGTTCTTGTTTTCCCCCGATGCCTTCATCATCGGCGGCGGGGTGAGCCGACACTCCAAACGCTTCTTCCCGTACTTGCAGACCACGGCGAATATCATTGCCGCCGAGCTGGAAAACCGTGCCGGTATCGTCGGAGCGGCCTGGCACGCGGCTCACGAAGGAGAACAATGAGCGAGATCAAGCGAGAGACCTCCAGAACCGGTGTGGAGCTGGCCACCCGGGAATGGATGCCGGCGGGCACACCAACCGCCGCCGTGCTCATCGTGCACGGAATCGCCGAGCATTCTGGGCGATACGAACACGTGGCAGAGGCCCTCACTGCTCGCGGCTTCGCCGTCCACGCCTACGATCAGCGAGGCCATGGCCAATCGGGGGGCGCCCGGGTCGACGTCGACGCCTGGGAGATGCTTCTCGACGACGTGGAGGACCGGCTATCTGCGATGGCTTTCGAGGTGAAAGCTCCGACGGTGATCTACGGACACTCACTCGGCGGCCTCGTAGCGCTCGACTACTGCCTCACCAGGTCGGAGGTCCTGCCCGACCTGTTAGTGCTTTCGGCTCCGGCAGTTGAGTCGACGATCGCCAAGTGGAAGCAGGTCCTCGCCCCGGTCATCGCCAAGATCGCCCCCAGCGCAGCCCTGCCGCTCGACCTGGAAGGCGACCAGCTGTCGCGGGACCCTGCGGTCGGTGAGGCATATTTCAGCGATCCACTCGTCGAAACCAAGGCCACCACCCGGCTGGGGGCCGAAGCGCTCACCGCCCAGAAGCGCGTCCGGGAATCGATGGGTTCTCTGCGAACCCCGACGCTCGTGATTGCCGGTGGGAACGACGAGATAGTCCCGCCACAGTCATCGCACGGCCTGGGCGCGGTTCCCGGAGTCGACCGCAAGCTGTATCCCAAATTGCGCCATGAGCTCCACAACGAGCCCGAGGGCCCCGCCGTCATCACCGACGTCGCCGACTGGATCGACGAGCATCTCACGTAGCACCGGGGAGCGCTACCGGCCGCTCCCCAGCTCTCGATAGCGGGCGTCGATCTCCTCGATCAGCCGGCGCCGTGCCGGCCAGGCGCCGAAACCGGCACGGAGGGCGGTGCGAGTGACGGCGTGGAAGTCCTCGACCTCGAAACCCTGGTGAGCTTCGAGGAGCCGGAACTCATCGGTCATCGAGGTCCCCGACATCAGACGGTTGTCGGTGTTCACGGTGACCGCAAACCCGGCACGGTGCAGCATCCCAATGGGATGGGAGGCCGCAGTTGGATAGACCCCGGTATGGAGGTTGGAGGACACGCTCACCTCGAGGGCGATCTGCATGTCGCGCACGTAGCCGGCGAGCGGCCCGAGTCCGGTGATGGAGCCCCCGGCGGTCGTCGTGTCCTCGACGATGCGCACGCCATGTCCGATTCTCCTGGCACCGCACTGGTGGAGCGCCTGCCAGATCTGGCTCACTCCATCGCCTTCACCGGCGTGAACGGTGACAGGAATGTTGCCATCGCGGGCAATCTGACAAGCAGTCCGGTAGCCGCGGTTCGGATAGCCGGCTTCGGGCCCGGCCAGGTCGAACCCGACCACCCCGAGATGCCGGCCTGCCACAGCAAGCTTGGCGACCTCCTCGGAATCCGGCATTGGACGCATCGCATCGAGGATCAGGCCTGTGAGACAGCCGGTTTCCCGCTCACCGGCTCTGATCCCGGCGGCGACCGCAGCGAGGACCTCGGTTGGCTCGAGGCCGCCGGCAGTGTGGAGGGTGGGTGCAAAGCGGATCTCGGCATATCGGACCCCGTCGGCTGCCAGGTCGACGACAGCTTCGTAGGCGACCCGTTCGAGGGCGGACGCCGTTTGCATGAGGGCGATGGTGTGGGTGAACGCAGCAAGGTAGGCCTCGAGTGAGCCCGTCTCGCCCTGGTGGAACCATTCACCCAGGGCGGCGGTCTCGGAAGCGGGGAGCAGCTCGTATCCGGCCTGCTCGGCAAGGTCGAGCACAGTTTCGACCCGCAGCCCTCCGTCGAGGTGGTCGTGAAGCACGGCCTTCGGGAAGTCAGTGAGCGTGCTGGTCATGGGAAGGGAATGCTACGCGCCCGGCTGAGCTCGGACGCCACCAGCGTCGTCGAACGATCGCTTCGCCCTCCAGCCGGTCCTCGATGACCTCGCCGGGAGCGAAGTCGCTGGCTTCGAGGAACGATTCGACCGCCAGGTGCCCGAGTACGACGTCGCAGCACATCGGCAGCTCGGGCGCCAGCTCGTGCATGCGCTCGATCAGACGCCGCCCCACCTCGACGTCGCCTCCCTCGCGACAGTGAATGGTCTCGAGCACGACTCGATCTTCGGCCGGGATCCCTTCGGCGAAACCGACGGTGACCCCTTCGCGGACTGCCATGAAACAGAAGTGCTTGAGCAGGCGCTCGGCAAGAATCGACGGGGTGTATCTGGCGCTGAGCGCCCGGTTGATGGTCTCAGCCGTGACGAGACCCGAGTATGCGTTCCACCATGCCTCGTGAGCGAGCCGGCCGATCTCGATGAGATCGTCCCGGCGTGCGGTACGGATCTCCACACGGCCAACCTACTCCTCTGGATCGACGCAGGGGAGGAGTGGGCGGGCTCCACCGGGAACTTTCGCGCTCAGATTTGAGTCATAATAGGAAAGGGACACCAAGGAGTAAGGAAATGTGGCAGGCGGCGCTGGGTGCCCTCGTCGGGTATCTGTTCGCGATGTGGTGGGTGCGGCGCGATTCACGCAGGCAGCTCGAGGCCGAGCGTGAGATGTTGCTGGCTCGCCTCGAGTCGCGTCAGCAGGAGATCGAACACCTCCGGGAATCCTTCGACAAGAGCCAGCGAGCCGTTGCCGCCTACGAGCGACGGGCCCGCTACCTGGAGTCGGCAATCACCACCGGCGCCGAGCGTGCCGCAGCCAACGGCAATCCTTCCACCCCCTCCACCGAGAGGGAGGGCGGGCCACCATCGCCGGCTAGTACTGTTGCCGGAGATGTCCGAGAAGATCTATAGCACCGACTCATACGCCCGTACGATGGCCGCATCCGTGGCGGATGCCGACCGCGAGGACAACCGGGTCCTGCTCGACAGAACCGTCTTCTATCCGGGAGGAGGCGGTCAACCTCACGACATCGGACATCTGTATGTGGGTGACGATCGGCTCGCCGTGATTCGCGTCACCGCCGACCGACGCGGTGTCTGGCATTGGCTGGAGGGTGGGCTGCCCGCGGTCGGAACCGAAGTCAGAGGCGAGATCGATTGGGACCATCGCTACTCGCTGATGCGCACCCACACGGCCATGCATGCCCTGTGCGGCGTCGTATGGGAACGATTCAAAAGCCCGGTTACCGGCGGCAATATGTCGCCCGGAGAGGGGAGGCTCGATTTCGATCTACCCGATTGGGACGCCTCCCACAAGTTCCCCATGGAGGAAGAGCTCAATGCGCACTTGAGGGATGCACTGGAAGTGAAAGTATCGTTCCTGCCCCGGCGAGAAGCCGATAGCGACCCCAGCTTGATCCGCACCAAGGTGAGCCTGCTGCCTCGGGAGCTGCAAGAGGTGCGCGTCATCGACATCGTCGGCCTCGACCGACAAGCCGATGGCGGGACCCACGTCCACCGCACCGACGAGGTCGGCGCAGTGCAGATCGTCAAGGTCGAGTCGAAGGGCAAGGGCTTTCGACGCATCCGCCTGGCCCTCTCGGACTAGAAACTATGGGATATCGGTGATGCCTCGCCTATCATGTCGGCTCGGAAAGGAAGTTCGATGAAGGTTTGGATCGACCAGGACCTCTGCACCGGGGATGGCCTGTGCGAAGAGATAGCTCCCGACGTGTTCCAGGGCCGTGATGACGGCCTGTGGATCGTCAAAGAGGAAGCCAAGCACTTCGGCACCACCACCATCTTCGACGGCGCCGAAGGCGAGGGTCATGGTCCCGAGGGCGCCAGCGGGCTCGCCCGGGTGCCGGACGGCATGGAAGACACTGTGATCGAAGCCGCCGAGGAATGCCCCGGCGAGTGCATCTTCATCGAACCGTAGGAACCCGCCCGATCGGGCTCGGTCTGCAGGTATACCAGTTCATCCTCGACCCCCGGCTGGGCTGAGCACCACCAACTCGATATGTGCCGTTCCAGGGCACCATGGGGCGGCGTGCGATATAGCCCATAATCGGTGATCTGAGTTGGCGCGTAGGCTGATTCATGCCGGAGGTCCCCATGGTCAAGGCATCTCGATCGTCGATGACTTCGTACTGGGGGTTGGTGTTGGTGCTGATCGGGCTCGGGTTCCTCGCAATCCTCAGCATCGGGTATGTCTTGCTTGTGGTGGCGCTCACGTTGGTCCTGCTGAGCCCGTTCCGTTCTCGACCCACCGTCTTTCTGCCAGCCGTAGCATTGGTTATCGGATTCATCGCCGGATACGCATTCCTAGCCCCCCTCACATGCGCATCTGTTGATGGGAGCCCGCGAATGTGTCACAGCCTCGTTGGAGTCGAGTACACGGGTTCGCCTCAGACGCCGGGCATCATCGGCGGTGGAGTCGTCGCTCTGACGTTGGCAACCATCGTGTGGGTGATCGCAAGGCTCCAGCATCACTCCACTCGACTGCACTCCGACCGTCGGAGAGCCGCTCGGTAGGTGCCGATCGCCGCTATTCGGCGATGTGAGCGTTCTCGTCCCCGATTTGGTGATCTGCGCTCCGGGTGTCTTTGACTGACGATCCATTTAGAGAGTATTCTCTAAATCGTGTCACGACCTGCCAAGTTCAGCGAAGACCAGATCCTGGATGTGTCACGGGATCTCGTGGTCCATTCCGGACCCGCCACCCTGACCATGACGGCCGTGGCCCGTTTGTTGGGGGCCCCCAGTGGGTCGTTGTATCACCGCTTTCCGGGGCGTGACACCCTGGCGGCTGCCCTGTGGGTTCGAGGGGTTCGACGATTCCAAAGCGGATACCTTGCCAAGCTGGGCAATCCTGATCCTCTCGAGGCCGCCCTAGGAGCGGCTGTTCACGTTGTGACCTGGAGTCGGGCCAACCTGAGGGATGCCCGGCTGCTACTGCAGTTCCGCAGCAGCGACCTCGTCCACGGCCCATGGCCCCAGACACTCCGAGACGAGAACCGCAGACTTCAACACCAACTCGAGACCGG